>JAZLHU010000012.1:0-90472 GCA_045616985.1 Anaerovoracaceae bacterium | reverse complement strand
CTCGGCGCGGCTTACGTTCATATCAGGGCTGAACGTCGTTTCACCTGTGCCAAGCGCGATATTGTTCTCGTATGCCCAAAGCACTGCCTTGTAATAATAGCTTGCAGAATCAATATCAGTAAATCTGGTTGCTGCAGCATTCGGCTGAGGACTGCCCGCAGCTCTCCACAGGAAGGTAACCATCTGCGCTCTGCTTGTGATACCGTCCGGACTGAACTGCCCGTTGCCTGTACCGTTGGTAATTCCGTTTGCTGCCGCCCACTGCACTGCATCGTAGTAGTACGCATTTACATCAACGTCAACAAACTGATCGAAGGCTACAGCATATACGGAGAAGTGGTCTATATCAAATACGAATGCCTTGAGCTCTTCATTATATACCGCGTTCAGCTTTTCAAGCTTTCCGGAATCACTTATGTAATACACGCTGTAGTTTTCCGCGCTTGTGTTATTCCTGATTTCGTAAGGCAGAACTACTGTTGCCTTACCTCCGCCGAAGCCGCCGTTTGCTTCTGTACAAAGCCTGCTTCCGTTTGAAGTAAGGTGTGCATCAATGATTACTGCTGTATCGAGCTTTCCTGCGGCTTGCTTCTGAGCTGCGTTGAGTGATGCTTCTTTGATACTGTCTACAACAAGATCGATCGTTTTTCCCTTTGCCTGCTCTGCTATTTCTTCCGCTGCAGTCTTGTCGAATTCAACTGCTGCGGCAGGAAGCTTAACGCTGAGAGCATTCTTTTCTGCGATCTTTTCTACCGTTTCCGTCGGAAGCTTTGCTGTATCAACGTTCTTTCCTGCGCCCGAAAGGTCTATTTCAACCCTTTCTCCGCCGCTTACTTTTGTAAGATCGGCATCGCTGATTTTATTAACTGTTGCCGTATTTCCGCTTACGCTTGCGGAAACCTTAACGGTATTGCCTTCTCCGGAAACAGGAACTGCAGTGCTTGAAGAACTGCTGTCGTATCCGTCTCCGCTGCTTACAGGAGATACAAGCAGATATGCACCGGCACCGGAAACTGTTGCCATACAGAGCATATCTTCACATTCAGCAGCATTGTATATCCCCATGGATCCGTTGTATGGCTTAATTGTATATCCTCCCGGAATAACGGAAGTGGTATCATCGGCGCCTACCGCTGTCATATTTCTTGAATTCCCTAAAAGAGCAACCGAGGCAATTGCCGGGTTTTCGTCTTCTATTGATGATATTCCGCCGCAATAGAACTTACCGCCGTAAACGTGCAAAATGTTATCGGGGTGCAGATACATTTCAATAACACCGTGATATTCGCCGCCGTAAATATTCATTTCACCTAATACAACGTCAACTTCGCCTTCGTACTTACCACCGTAAAGGTCAACCTTACCTAAGGCTTGTAGGATACTCGAGCTATCCTCATTCCAGCTATTCATATTTACTGCCTTTTTATCCGGCGCACCATTGATATATGTGCCGCCTTCGACAGCAATGATTACATCAGTTCTTGCGGAACCGAAATGGCTGTCTCCTGCAGCCGTATTTATGGTCTGAAGAGTTGATTCTTCCCTAACGCATATTATTGCCGAATCTTCCATAGTATTAGTAAAGATGTCGTAGCCGTTTAAGTCGATGATATGTTTGCCTTTTCCAACCCGGAGCATTTCGTCTTCGGGGCTCCAGTCATATAAGCCGTGATAAATCGACCAGTAATCGCTTAACGCGATATCGCATGGAAGCTTATATTCTGATCCGTTCGGATTAGTAATATCGCTCTTGATGAATTCGCGGAAACCGTATTCCTGATTTACAACGTTATATGTTCCGTTTTGTTCTGTAACAGTATAATTTGCCTTAGGCGTAAATGCTTTAAGCGCATCTGCTCCCGTAAGAGTTGAGCTTCCGGACACAATGCTTACGCCGCCTTCGTATTTGCCGGTTGAAATCATGGCGCCTTCAGGAGCAGCAAAAGGTTTACAGCCTGCTGCATCGAGAGCCTTATTTCCTTCAAGGGAAAGCGAGTCGTTGTCGCCTTGAATAATCCATTCTGTGTCAGCACCGATCTTTAATGCCGTGCCGTTATCAGCGCGGATTCCAACGCTGTCCCTGTTTTCTTCATCTCTGTAGAAATGACCGGGAAGAAGCTGCAATGTTCCGCTTTCGGCATCTATACCGCAAACTTTTGTACGGCAATTTAAATCACTCACATAAAGGTGTGCCGCCGTATTTATATCATCCCCGCGGTTTACACTTATGATACCTGTTCCGTCTGCAATAATGCTGTTTCCGTCTGTGGTACCATACGATTTTTCAAGGTAGAGCTTACCGCCGTCATTTAATATGCCGCAGGCAGTAGCTGAAGCTGCCGGTTCAACCTCAATCTCTGTTCCGTATAACGAAGCTGTGCCGCGGTTAAGCATCGGGATAAGACTGATTGCATAGTCTCCTGAATTAGCAAGATAAATTTTACTTCTCTCAATATATGCCACGCTGTCCGGACCGAGCTCCAATGCGCTTATTGTGCCGATGGCTTCGGCGGCTGTTTGCTCAATTTCCTGCGAAGGATCTCCGCCAAGTTCTGCGCCGCAAATATCAAGCGAGCCTTCATCCTGTTTTAAGTAACCGATCCTGATCTTGCCGCTTAAAGATTCATCGCGGGCGATGAGCTGCGAACGTCCGCCGGCTTCGACGTTTTCTATCAGCGTAACGTCATCATACAACTCATCCATGCCGATATTGACAATGGCGCCGCCTGTTACGCTAACAGTTTTGAAAGCCCCGAAAATATCGACTTCAACATTGCTTGCACCGTTGCCGATAATAGTAAGCTCCGTATCTGATTTGAAGGTTTCGCCGCTGCCTGCCGTGTTGCAGCCGACGAGGGTAAACTGCTTGAATGCAGCTGTGGTGGAGTAACTGCTGACGTCAATGCTTATTGCCTCTGCAGAAACCTTGAATGCACCGGCGGATACAGCACCAAGCGTTACGGCTGATTCCAGCACATCCCAGTCATTTGCAATATCTACGCCGCCTGCCGGAGCTGGTGCTTCGCTTCCTTCAAGCACATGGATTGCCGCATTGGCTGCAGTGCCTGCATCCCAGTCATTATATGGATCTGTCCCGGACATATTGTTATACTTGAACGTCCAGGCGCTGCCTTCGTATGCGTAGTAATCGGAAACCATGCCGTTGGTTACCCTGATGACAGTCTTAAGTGTAACCCCATCCGGAAGAGCTGTAACGTAATAATCCTTTCTGCTGATTGCCGTATTGCTCAGGTTCTGATAGTTCATTACGTACACTGTATCGTCCTGATACTTTATTGCATTGTCAGTATATTCAGCTTTTGCAGCCGTAATGGTTTTAAAGAATTCGAATTTTTCTTCTTCGTTCAAAAGAGCGTATGGGAAATCCGTTGTTCTTTCAAGAGAGATACCGTAAAAAGTATCTACTGCTGTGTAGCCGCTTTCGTTTACAACAACCTTGCTTGCATCTAAGAGCTTTACTCCGTTATATTCATCTTCGCTGTAATCAACGCAGTAGATTGAACGTCCGAGATACTCATACGGGTCGCCGTCGCAGTCGATCGCCAATCCCTTGAAACCTGCCTTTACGCTTTTAATCGTAATATCCGGATAATCTCCTGTAAACTGAAGACATACAAGACCGCTTACGTTTTCAAAGTCGACCCAGCCGTCAACCGGAAGATAACCCTCTATGCCTGCGTCCGGATTTGATTCGCTGTATAAAGAGCCTATCTTATGACCGTTTGCATTAACCGTAAGCCAGTCTGAGGCCTTAATACCGGTAAATTCGGTAAGGTCATCGTACATAATAAGAGTTGTATAGTTCTCATAGTTTGCGCAGTCTTCGTTCGCAGTACCAAATGCAGCCTTAAATGCAGCATTTGTAGTTGTATTGGTAGCATCAACGCAGTAATATTCATTGCGGGTAACGCCGCTATTGTTTGCGCCAAACGGACTGGATTCATAGTCGCCGGAGAATACTCTGGCAACTGCACCGTCGGGAATCACTTCCAACTGGATCCTTGAAGAAGGACCGGTTTTACCATCACTCATAAGTGTTGAAATATTGATGGTATAGATGCCCGGAAGCGTAATTCCTTCCTTTGTTACAATCGGGAAAGAGCTTTGCACCATAAATGCGCCGGCGGTGGTGAAGCTCTGACTGGCAGATTTTGAAACAGCACTGCCTGTACATGTTTCGTTAAATGTCCATTTGACCGTTATCCTGGCTGAGTCTGCCGGATTCTGATTCAGGTAATCTGAAAAAACCTTTACTTTTATAGTATCCTTTCCATCCAGCTCGGACACATAACATGTCCGTTCCAAAGAAGAAACTCCGGAAGTAGAATTATTGAAAGGCACATCGAACGTTTCCGCAGTCCCTCCGTCCGCATATGCCACCACAGCAAGCGGCGCAAGTGCCAAAATCATTGAAATAACTAATATAAATGATAAGAATTTTTTCGGCATAATATGTCTCCTCCGATCTTAAGTACTTATTTATATTATAGCACTGATTCGACATATATTTCAAGCAAGCCTTAGTCTGCGGACCGCACCCGGAGCGAAATTTGCAAATTGAAGAAAAATCAAATTAGTGGTATTATATATTGTTAAATATTATAGTAAAAAGGTAAATGAAAATGGATTATCAAAGCACAAGAAGCAAGTATACGGTAAGTCCTCAGCAGGCTGTTTTGGATGGTATTGCTCCGGATGGCGGACTTTATGTTTGTCCAAAGGTATCTGAGTATAACATAGACCTTGAATCGCTTATGATGCTGGATACTTATGATGTTGCGGCTATTATTCTGAATGCTCTGCTTCCCGGATATGAAAACATGAGAGAAATGGTGGAGCAGGCGTACGACGGGAAATTCGATTGCGAAGACATTGCACCTGTTGCAGAGCTTGGCGCTGACTATGCATTGGAGCTTTATCATGGACCGACCCTTGCTTTTAAAGATGTTGCCTTGTCTATGCTTCCTCACCTTATGACCAATGCTAAAAAGCAGCTTGGTATAGATGAGAAGCTTGTTATTCTTACTGCTACCTCCGGCGACACCGGCAAGGCTGCACTGGAAGGATTTAAGGATGTTGAAGGCACGGAGATTTGCGTATTTTATCCTGACGGCGGTGTTTCTGCCGTTCAGCAGCTCCAGATGATTACATCTCAGGGAAGAAATGTTCACTGTACGGCGGTTGAGGGCAATTTTGATGATTGCCAGACCGCAGTTAAGGAGGTCTTTGTAAAACTGAAAAATGATAAAGACATTCGCCTTACAAGTGCAAATTCAATCAATATCGGAAGACTTGCACCACAGGTCGTGTATTACTTTCTTGCATACAAGCAGCTTGTTGAAACTCAGAGGATCACTCTCGGCGACCCTATAGATTTTATTGTTCCCACAGGTAATTTCGGCGACATCCTTGCGGGGTTTTACGCAAAGGTAATGGGGCTTCCTGTCGGAAAGCTTGTTTGTGCATCCAACAGGAACAAGGTGCTGACAGATTTTTTCAGAACCGGAATATACAACAGGAACAGAGAGTTTTTTAAGACCACTTCTCCATCTATGGACATTCTGGTTTCTTCAAATCTTGAAAGACTTCTGTTTCATGCCGCAGACTGCGACACCGATTATGTAAAGAGTTTAATGGATGAGCTTAAAACAAAGGGCGAGTTTACCGTAAGCGAAAAAATCAGGGAACGTCTTGACGGCGTCTTCTATGCTGCATATGCGGAAGAGGATGCAGTCAGCAGAAAAATCGGCGAAATATTCAATAAATTCGGCTGCGTTATAGATCCGCATACCGCCGTGGGATTTGTTGTGCTTGACGAATTCAAAAAAAACAGAGAAAGCAATAATGTCTGTGTTGTTCTTTCAACTGCGTCGCCGTACAAGTTTCCGGCGGCGGTATTAAGGGGACTTGAAAAGTCCACGCTTGCAGACGAGTTTTCAATGCTGGACAGACTTGCATATGAAACAAAAACAGAAGTTCCCATGGCTATTAAGGGCATTAAATACATACCTGCAGCACACGGCGGAGTAATCAGGAAAGAAGAATTGGAAGACTACATTGTGGGATTATTTAAAGAAAAACGATAAGCCACTGGTTTTATACGGGACGGGTAATGCGTGCGAGCGCATTATAGCTGAACTGAATGCCAGAGATATAAAAATCTCGGGGATATTTGCATCCGACGGTTTTGTCAGAGACAGAAGCTTTGCCGGATATAAGGTCAGGTCGTACGAGGATTGCAAAAAAGAGTTTGGCGACATGACCGTGCTTCTGTGCTTTGGTTCTCATCTGCCGGGGGTTTTGAAAAATATAAAAACAATAAACGAGGAGCAGGAGCTTTTTGCACCTGATCTTCCGGTTGCGGGGGAAGGATTGTTTACGCCGGGTTATTTTGAAGAACATAAGGAGGATATTACAGATCTTTTATGTATTCTGGCGGATCAGAAAAGCAGAGATGTTCTTGAGGATGTAATAAGATACAGGCTCTCCGGAAAGATTGATTATCTTTTCGAGTGTGAGACGGATGATTACCGGAATTGGTCTCTCTTAAATCTCGGACCCGATGAAATTTATGCTGACCTTGGAGCATACACAGGAGATACGATTTCTGATTTTGTGGGTCTTTGCGGCGAATACAGATTCATTTACGCCTTTGAGCCGGAAGAAAGAAATTTCAGGAAGCTTTTTGCAAACACAAAGGAGCTTGAAAACATTTGCCTGGCAAATGCAGCCGTCGGTGCAGAGGATAAAATAATAATGTTTACCCACGGTATCGGAAGAGGCGGCGCAAACGGCAAGGGAAAAACAAGACCGGTTGATCAGGTCTCGTTGGATTCGTATTTTCAAGAGCAGCTTATAAGCGGCAACGGTTGTCCGAGCTTTATCAAAATGGATCTTGAAGGTGCTGAGAAAGAGGCGCTTTGCGGAGCGGAAAAGCTTATAGCCCGGAATAAACCGAAAATACTTATGGCAGCATATCACAGAATTGATGATCTGTGGGTGCTTCCGAAAAAACTCTTATCCATAAACCCGAGTTACAAAATCTACTTAAGAAAATCACCGTGTCTTCCCTGCTGGGAAGTAAACTATTATTGCATATAAAGAAAATGAAAAGCGTACTTCTTCATTCGTGCTGCGGTCCTTGTTCTACCGCCGTAATAGAAAAACTTTTTCCGTATTTTGATGTTACGGTTTATTATTACAATCCAAACATAGACCCGAAAGAGGAGTACGAGTATCGCAAATCAGAGCAAATCAGACTTTGCAATTCCTTGGGCGTGAAGCTTATTGAAGGCGACTATATTCCTGAAGAATACTACGAAGCGGTAAAGGGTTTTGAAGCTGAGCCTGAAGGCGGTGCAAGGTGCAGAGAATGTTTTTTTCTCAGACTTAAAAAAACCGCAGAGCTTGCCAAAGAGCTTAAATTTGATTTCTTCGATACAACGCTTTCAGTAAGCCCGCACAAAAGCTTTAACGTGATCAACGAGGTCGGGATTTTGATTTCAAATGAAACCGGAATTGATTTTCTCGGCGGTAATTACAAAAAACAGGATGGATATAAGCGCTCTGTAGAGCTTTCAAAAGAGTTCGAATTGTACAGACAGGATTATTGCGGCTGCAAATTTGCAAACCGCCATCTGAAAGAGGATAGCGATAAGTAATGAAGTATGTAAATGTTGTTGTAGATAACAATACGGATGCAACAGACCTTATATACACCTATGCCTGCGAGAACGACAGCGTCTTTGTAGGTCAAAGGGTCAAGGTTCCTTTTTCGATGCACAACAGAGAGGCGGATGCATATGTTGTCGGTGTCAGCGATTCCCGTCCGGAGGATATTAAGAAAATCAAAAAGGTAAAAGCGCTCGACCCAAATGCAAAGCTGAACGAAGAAACAGTCAGGACTGCTCTTTGGATGAGAAGCAGATGCCTTTGCAGATATATTGAAGCAATAAAATGCTTTCTTCCGCCTGCCGATGTTAAGGGTAAAACAAAGGATCCTCTTGATGGGATCGAAACCAGACCGGAGGATTCAAAGGAAAAGAGGCTTAATCCATCTCAGCAAAAGGCCAGAGATGAAATTTCAAAAATCATAGATACCCAAAAACATGACATTGTTCTTTTACATGGTGTAACGGGATCCGGTAAAACCGAGGTATACCTTCAGCTTATGAAGAAGGTCATTGATGACGGAAGAACTGGAATAATGCTTGTCCCCGAAATTTCTCTTACACCTCAGCTTGTAAGCAGATTCATGAGCAGATTCGGCAGGGACTGCATTGCCATGATTCACAGCCGTCTTACCAAAACGCAAAGGGCGGCAGAGTTTAACCGCATCCTGAGCGGGGAGGTTAAGCTTGTGATCGGCGCAAGATCCGCGGCCTTTGCTCCCCTTAAAAATATCGGACTTATCATAATGGATGAGGAACACGAAACTTCATACAAATCCGATATGAGTCCGAAGTATGATACTTTGGAGCTTGTAACAAAAAGAGCAATGGACCATAAGGCAGTTGTGATTCTCGGAAGTGCAACACCGTCTGTTACAGATTATTACCGCAGTGAAGAAGGGATTTTCAAAAGGATAGAGCTTCCTGAAAGATACAATAAGAATCCTCTTCCGAAGGTAAGTGTTGTTGATATGACCGAAGAGGTTCGGAGCGGAAACAGAAATCTCTTTTCGGCTGAAATGGCAAATGCAATTTCAGATTGCCTGGATAAAGGAAAACAGGTGATCCTCTTTTTGAACAGAAGGGGATACTCAAGCTTTGTTTCATGCAGGGAGTGCGGCTTTGTTGTAAGGTGCGCGGACTGCGGAATAGCGATGCCTTATCATAAAGACAAAAATGCCTGTGTGTGTCATTACTGCGGAAGAACAGTAAAGATGCCGAATGTCTGTCCGGAGTGCGGAAGCAAAATTATCGGCAGGTACGGCGTTGGAACTCAGCAGGTCGAAGAAAAGACGGCAGAGCTTTTTCCTGATGCCAAAACAGACAGACTCGACCTTGATTCGATCAAAAGAAAGGGAGAGCTTGAAGCTGTATTAAAGCGTTTTGCAAAAAAGAAAACCGATATACTTATAGGAACTCAGATCGTTGCAAAGGGTCTTGATTTTGATAACGTCGGTCTGGTGGGTGTAATATCTGCTGATGTAACATTGAACATTCCCGATTTTCGTGCTTCGGAACGCACTTTCCAGCTTGTCACTCAGGCTGCGGGAAGAGCCGGTCGCGGCGATGAGCAGGGAAGAGTGATAATTCAGACATATTCACCTGAAAGCGCCGCAATACTGTATGCGGCTCAGCATAATTACAAGGCGTTCTATGACAGAGAAATAGCCATCAGAAGAGCTGCTGCATATCCGCCTTATTCTGATATATTCCAGCTTATGATTTTAGATGAGAATTCCGGAAAAGCCATGGAAAGTGCAAATGAATACGCTGCCTGGCTTCGGGAACATATACCGAAGGACAGCTTTGTTCTTGGCCCGTCGGCATCCGTTCTGCAAAAGCAAAACGGCCTTTACAGATATCAGCTTCTGATAAAAAGCAATAAACCGGACAGAAAGAACGTCTGTAATGCAATAGAGGAGCTTAAACAAATTCACGAAAAGAAAGGCGCAAAGGCGGCAAGCCTTCTTACAACAGACATTAATCCATTTTCGTATATGTAGGAGGACAAAATGGCAATCCGTAAAATATTTCAGGCAGATGATGATGCTTTGCATAAGGTATGCAAGACGGTAACGGAAGTCAATGATCGCATCAGAATTCTTATAGATGATCTTTCCGAAACAATGGAAAAGGCGCAGGGTGTCGGTCTGGCGGCGCCTCAGGTTGGCGTATTAAGAAGAGTATGCGTTGTTGACCTTTGGGATGGTGTTAACCATTACGAAATGGTTAATCCGGTGATAAAGCTTGCAGAGGGGGATCAATACGGTGAAGAAGGCTGTCTTTCCTATGACGGAATGTGCGGCGATGTACACAGACCGGATCATGTTATAGTTTCATGTCTCGACAGAAACGGTAATGAGGTCGAATATGAAGGGAGAGACCTTCTTGCAAGGGCATTCTGCCATGAAATAGATCACCTTGACGGAGTGATGTATATGTCTAAGGCAGATAATATCAGACCGGTATCCTCCGGTGAAGAGGAAGAAGAGTAATGAAAATTGTTTACATGGGAACACCGCAGTTTGCGGTTCCCGCTCTTGAAGCTTTGGTAAAAGCCGGACACGAAGTTGCTTTGGTTGTAACCAAACCCGACAGACCGAAGGACAGAGGAAAGAAGATGCAGCCCTGCGAGGTAAAGCAGAAGGCTGCAGAGCTTGGGATTCCTGCGGTATCCCCTGAAAAAATCAAAGAAAATGATGAGTTTTTAAATCAGCTTAAAAATATTGCTCCTGATTTTATTGTCGTTGCCGCATACGGAAAAATTCTTCCTGAGATAATATTGGAGCTTCCGAAATTCGGCTGCATCAACATTCACGCTTCGCTGCTTCCGGCATACAGAGGTCCCGCACCAATACATTGGGCTGTAGTAAACGGCGAAAAAACAACCGGCGTTACCATCATGTATATGGCAGAGGGCATGGATACGGGAGATATACTTGCAGCGGCTGAAACCGAAATAGGAGATAAGACAACAGAGGATCTTCATATTGAGCTTGCAGAGCTTGGTGCCGGGCTCCTGATTGAAACACTGCCCGGGATTGCCGATGGCAGCCTTAAGCGGATCAGGCAGGATGATGCCGGGGCAACATATGCCCCTATGGTGTTTAAGGATCAGGGCGTAATAGATTATAATAAAACGGCAGAGGAAATCTGCTGCCTTGTCAGAGGATTTTATTCATGGCCAACAGCATCCACAAGGTATAATGGTGAAGTTATGAAGGTGCATAAGGCCTGCGAGGGAAAAACCGGAGATTTCGGTCCTGCCGGAAGCGTAATTTCTGCTGACAGGCGCGGGATCGAAGTTGCCTGCAGGGGCGGAAGCGTTATTTTTACAAATATTCAGATGCCCGGCAAAAAAGCAATGGACGTATCGGTCTATTTATTGGGTAATAAAATTGAAATCGGAGCTGTTTTGGGTTAAAATAAATGGATAGGGACAGAAGAGCCGCATATTTAATATTAAAGGATGTTCAGGATAACGGCTCATGGTCTAATCTGGCGTTGGGAAAACAGTTTTCGGCAGAAAAACCTGTTTCCTCCGCTTTTGTGCGTGAACTTGTATACGGAGTTCTTCGTGATCAATTTTTGCTGGATTTTAATATAGATGCTTTTCTTCAAAAACCAAAGCTTAAGTCTTCTGAGCGGATTTTACTCAGAATGGGATTTTACCAGCTTGCAAAAATGGATGTTGCGGATCACGCCGCAATTAATGAGACCGTTGCATTGGCAAAAAGCTTTATTCGCGGAAAAGAAGGCTTTATCAATGCTGTGTTAAGAAGTTTTCAGCGGGCAGGATCAACGCTCGAACTGCCTGATAACGCAGACATTTTTAATTATTATTCTGTAAAGTTTTCGGCAGATACAAGTATTGTTGAGCATTTGATTAAGGCTTACGGCAAAGAAAGGGCTGTAGAGATATTAAATAATTCAAATGCCCCGGCAAAGCTTTGCATAAGGGTTAATCTCATAAAAACATCAAGAGCAGATTTGATTTCACGTTTAAAGGCCCTTGGCTTTGAATGTGAATTATCTGAAACGGCGGAAACGGCGGTTTTTGTAAAGGGTGCGGGGCTTTTGGATACGGACTTGTACAGGGATGGTCTGTTTTCCGTGCAGGGAGAAGAAAGTCAGCTTGCTGTTTTGATTTTGGACCCCAAACCCGGAAGCCTTATGATGGATTTGTGTGCCGCTCCGGGAGGCAAAGCGTGTGCCTGTGCAGAAAGAATGAACAACGAAGGCCAAATTCTTGCTTTTGATATATACAGGCACAGAGCGGAATTAATAAAAAAAGAAGCAAAAAGGCTGGGTCTTGGCATAATTGATGCAGCCTTGTCTGATGCTTCTGTATTAAATGAAGAATATCTTGCAAGTGCAGATTATGTTTTGGCAGATGTGCCGTGCAGCGTTTTGGGAACGGCAAGAAAGAATCCTGAAATTAAACTCAGAAGGCTTGAAAGTGCAATGCTGCCGGACATTCAGAAAAGGATCCTTGCCAATGCCGGAGAATATCTTAAGCCGGGCGGAAGGCTGGTATACAGTACGTGTACGCTCAATCCGGCGGAAAACGATAAACTTACGGAAGAATTCATTTCTTCCCACGTAAACTATTCAAAAGAGTTTGAAAAGCAGTTTTATCCTGACAAAGCAGGATGCGAAGGCTTTTATATATGTTCAATAAGGAAAGATAAATGATTAGTGTAGGCTTTAAAACCGATAGGGGAATCAGCAGAAACGACAACGAGGACTCAATTTTCGTTTTGCCTGATATTCATCTCTATATGGTTGCCGACGGCGTCGGCGGTCATAACAGCGGTGAACTGGCAAGTCGTATGGCAGTTGGTTATATGGCTCAGTTTGCTGCTCTTCATCCTATTCAAAACATTCAAAGCGGCATTGCTCTTAAGGATTATTTCCTTACGCTGTTTGGCGGAGCAAATGAATTGATTTACAGAAAATCTATCAGTGAAAAGGTAAATCGCGGTATGGCAACAACTGCTGTGCTTTGCTACTTAAAGGATGGCAAGGCATATGTTGTTAATGTAGGAGATTCCAGATGCTATCTTGTTCGTGACGGAGTATTAAGACAGGTGACCAGGGATCATACCCTTGTTCAGGAAATGATAGATCAGGGTCTGCTTGCAACAGGCGATGCTGAAAATCATCCGGATAAGAATAAGATAACAAGAGCTCTTGGCGGAGAGGAAACCATTCAGCCGGATTTTTTTGTTTTTGATACTTACCCTGAGGATACGATCATTCTTTGTTCCGACGGATTATACGGAGAAATTGAACCGGGGTACCTTGCAGCTCTTGCAAGCAATGCAAGAACAATGCATGGTCTTTCAACGGATCTTGTTAAGGTTGCTAATACTAACGGAGGGAATGACAACATATCGGTTGTTTGTATAAGGATACAGTAATATGGGTAGCAGAATACTGGCAGGCAGATATGAATTACTGGAAAAGATAGGCGAGGGCGGAATGGCCGTTGTCTTTCGTGCTAAGGACAGAGTTCTAAGCAGATTTGTTGCTGTAAAGATTTTAAGACCTGAGTATACCAAAGACCAGCAGTTTATTGAAAGCTTCAGAAAAGAATCACAACTTGCGGCAAGCATAGTAGATCCTAATATCGTAAATGTTTACGATGTAGGAAGAGAAGGCAATATCTACTATATCGTTATGGAACTTGTTGAAGGACTTCCGCTTTCAGAAACAATAAATCATGAAGCACCTTTAGATCCAAGACGTGCGGTATCCATTGCAAGACAAATTGCCATGGCGCTTTCCACCGCGCACAGACATAATCTTATTCACAGAGATGTTAAGCCTCACAATATCCTTTTGGGTGCTGATGATGTTGCCAAGATTGCAGACTTCGGTATTGCAAAGGTTGTAAACAGCGATACTCTGGTTGGCGATCAGAAAGAAGCGGTAATGGGTTCGATCCACTATTTCAGCCCCGAACAGGCAAAGGGAAGCGGTGTTGACGAGCGTTCCGACATTTATTCTCTTGGTATCGTGCTTTATGAAATGGTTACCGGTAAGGTTCCTTTCGATGGGGCAACTGCCGTTGAGGTTGCCGTAAAGCATATGAATGAGGCTATGGTTCCTCCTTCACATCTGGTACCGCAGATCCCGCAGGATGTTGAAGATATTATTTTAAAAGCCACTGATAAAAAGCCCGATAATCGTTATAACAATGTTGATGAAATGATAACGGATCTCAGTTTTGTCAAGTTTTCAAAGCCTTCGGATTATTGGGGTGAGCTTCAGCAGCGTAAGGAGGAAGGAGAGCTTGATTTCAGCTTCCTTGATAATCCCGATAAGCCTGAAACACCTGAAGAAAAACGGGCAAGGATCCGCGAGGAAAAGGCTGAAAAAAAGCGTCTGAGGCAGGCAAAAAAAGAAAAGTATTTCCATCCCCAAAGGATTATTGCGCTTGTCCTTGCTGTTATAATTGCAATTCCGCTCAGCGGCGTGATTTATAAAAACGTATTCAATAAAAACAAGGAAGTATCAAAGGATGTTCCGGTTCCGAACGTTGTCGGAAAGGATTTTGAGCTTGCTTCTGAGGAGATGCTTGAATACGATCTTGCTCTTGAAATCGACATGGAGCTTTCAAGCGACAGGTATGGAATAGGTCAGATCATTTCCCAGACACCAAGCGCCGATTCCATCGTAAAACGCGGTTCCACAATCAAGGTTAATATCAGTAAGGGAAAAAACGAAAGCAAGGTGCCGAATCTTGTCGGGAAGGATGTCGGTAAGAAACTAAGTAATATAACTAAGGTTGTCGAAAGCTATCATTATGTGCTTGGAAGTGTAAAATACGAGTACGATAAAGATTTTCCCAAAGATTATATTATTTCACAGGACCCCGTAAAGGATACTGTTGCAGAACAGGGAACAAAAATCAATATCGTTGTTTCTCTCGGTGAGGGCGAAGCAGGCACTCAGCCGGTAGATACAAACAATGTCACCGACAAGGGTGAATCCTATACAGTTGTTATTCCACAGGGTTCGACCGGAAGCAAAATCGGAGAAATGCTTGCAGGCGCAGGCATTGTTGAATCAAAGGAAGCTTTCCTTGATACACTTAAGGAAATGAAATATGACACCAAGCTTAAATCAGGCACCTTCAGCATAAAAAAGGATGCTTCTGTTGAGGATATCATAAAGACACTTGCAGGAGAAGGTTAGTATGCAGGGTACCATAGTAAAGGGTATAGCAGGTTTTTATTACGTACTTTCAGAGGGCAGAGTATACGAATGCAAGGCAAAGGGCAGCTTCCGAAAGAAGGGGCTTACACCCCTTGCAGGAGATAAGGTTGTTTTTTCTCTTAAAAAAGAGGGAAGCGGAAGCGTTGATGAAATCCTTGAAAGAAAAAATTTCTTTGACAGACCGCCTGTTGCCAATGTTGATGTGTTTATTCTGCTTGCTGCCGCAAGGGATCCTGAACCATCGTTTTTGATGCTCGACCGTTTTGCGGCTGCTGCCGAAAAAGCAAAAGCAGAGCTTATTATAGCAGTTAACAAGGAAGACTTGGCCGAAGGCGGTATGCTTTCCGATTTTAAGAAAGCATACGAAGCAATTTATCCCGTATTTATTATCTGTGCGAAAAACAACAGCGGAATCGAAGATATTAAAAAAGCAATTTACGGCAAACAGGTTGCGCTGGCAGGGCCTTCAGGCGTCGGGAAGTCAACACTTACAAATTTACTTATCGGCGGTGGAAGCGCGCAGACAGGGGATATTTCGGAACGCCTTTTGCGTGGAAGGAATACAACAAGACATTCCGAGCTTTTTGAGGGAGACGGTTTTTTTCTTTTTGACACCCCCGGCTTTACAGCTTTTGAACTTGAGCTTGAAGATGAAACGGAGCTTGCATCGTTGTTTCCCGAATTCGAGAAGTATCTCGGAAAATGCAGATTTAATGATTGCAGACATTTAAACGAGCCTGATTGTGCGGTTTGCAAGGCTGTTGAAGACGGTTTGATTGCAAAAACAAGATATGATTCGTATAAAGACATATACAAAAGCATTATTGAACGTAAAAAATACTAAGGAGGCTTATCATGGCAAAGCTTGCGCCATCAATTCTTTCGGCTGATTTCGCTGATTTATCGAGACAGATTGCAAAGACGGAAAAAGGCGGCGCCGATTATGTTCATATGGATGTTATGGATGGTCGGTTTGTTCCGAATATTACTTTCGGCAGCATGGTTGTTGAAGCAATGGTCGGAAAAACAAGTCTGCCGTTTGATGTCCACCTTATGATAGAGCATCCTGACAGCCTTATAGAAAGCTTTGTAACACCGCAGACTGAGTTTATAACAGTTCATCAGGAAGCATGTGTGCATCTTCACAGAACGATTCAGCTTATAAAGTCCTTTGGTGTTAAAGCCGGCGTGGCACTTAACCCTGCCACACCTGTATCACTTCTTGAAAATATTCTTCCGGAAGCGGACATGGTGCTTGTTATGTCGGTAAACCCGGGGTTCGGAGGACAGAAATTCATACCAAATGCCGTAGTTAAGGTATGCGAGCTTGATGAAATCAGAAAAGCGGAGGGCCTGAGTTTTGCAATCGAGATTGACGGCGGGGTCGATCTTGATAACTGCAGAATGCTTGCTGATGCAGGGGTCGATATACTTGTTGCAGGTTCAAAGGTTTACGGTGCGGAAGACATCACAAAGCGCACAAAGGAATTTAAGAAAATCCTGAAATAGTGATAAGGAGACTGAAATAAAAAAACCGGGGAGACACTCCCGGTTTTTTGTATGCATTTAACTTATGCATAAGGTGGGGACGGGTGAGATTATTCTGCCTGAGCCTTGTTTAAGGCCTTTGTCATTCTGGAAACCTTTCTGGAAGCTGCATTCTTGTGAATAACATTCTTGCTTGCTGCCTGCATGAGCTTCTTCTCAGCAAGACCAAGCTTTTCCTTAGCGGCTGCAAAATCCTTTTCGTCAAGAGCCTTGTAGAAGTTCTTAAGAATAGCCTTAAGAGCGTTCTTAACTCTTCTGTTCTTTAAAGTTTTTGCCTGAATGACTGTGATTCTTTTCTTTGCAGATTTGATATTTGCCATAATTTTACCCCACTTTCCACAAAATATCATACGCAGGGTATTATACAGCCAATTCAAATAATATGCAAGTATAATATACATATGCTATAATAGCAGGGACGATAACAGGAAATAAACATTATGGGAACTGCATCAACTGAATTGACCCCGGCATCTGTCTGAAAACGCATAGACTTATAATGGATTTAAGTAAATATACAGCCATAATTACAGACGTAAGATACAGAATGTCTCTTGCAGTTATACGCGATCTTTCCGAATTGGGAGTTCGCATTATTGCAGTTGAATGCGATAAAAGTACGCCGCCACTTGGATTTTACAGTAAGTATGCTGCAGAAAGCGTTTTTTTGAATCAGGAAAGCTACGGCAGGGAGCTGTATTCTTTATGTGAAAAAGTGTTTAAATCCGAAGGATCAAAGCCGGCTCTCATGCCGATTGGAGTAAGAACCTTAAATTTGTTGGCGGAAAACGAATTGGGATTTGAAAATGTTTGCGGTTTTATAGTGCCCGATCCGGATAAGCTTGCTTTGCTTAACGACAAATCAGGGCTTTCTGAATTAGCAAAAAAACTGGAGATTCCCGTTCCGAAGATTTATCTTCCGCCGTACGAGGACATCGCTTTTCCATGTGTTGTCAAACCGGCGTGCGGGGAAAAATTCGGTTTACAAGCTTCTGAACGATACAGAATCACAGATGATTCAGCAGGGTTGAATGATGCCATAGCTTATTTTGATAAGCTATGTCCCGGCGATCGTATTATTGTTCAGCAATATTTGCAGGGTGATGGATACGGATGTTCCGTTCTGGCAAAAGACGGTCGGATTATCAGCTCGATTTGTCATAAGAGGATCAGAGAGTATCCGGTCAGCGGCGGGCCTTCAGCGTGCTGTCAATGTGCAGATTCAGCGGAAATCATGGAGTATACAAGCCGTATAGTTGAAAATTTGAATTTAAGCGGAATAGTAATGTTTGAGTTTAAAGCTGATGACGGTAAATTTTATTTGCTGGAGTCTAATCCAAGAGTTTGGGGATCATATCCTCTAACGCGCATCAGCGGAAACAGCATGTCAAAAAACTGGTTCTTTGAATCTTTAGACCTTGATGATTTGTTGATTGATTCCGCTTATAATGATGCTTCAATGCATTTTATTATTTCCGATATTGCTGCAGGCTTTTCTTATCTGAAACAGGGTCAGCTTAAACGAGGTTTTTCTGCCTTTTTTTCCTGTTTTGATCCGAAGGTCAGGGATGGATTATTGGAATTCAATGATATAAAACCTGCACTTATGTATTTGGGTGGTATGTTAAAACGGAAATAAATGGTGGTTTATGAGTTTAAAAATTGATTTTCATGTTCATACCGAAAATTCTGTTGACGGGAAATTGAGTCTTGAAAATATTGCGCAGGAAGCAAAAAAACGGGGGCTTGATGGTGTTTTTATTTGTGATCATAATTCATATTCACTTCAGGCGCCTGTCTTTACAGGTGGAGTATGGCTGCTTCCCGGATGTGAGTATTCAGCTCAAAACGAGCATATAACTGCAGTATTGTGTGACTCGGAACCGATGGTGGATACTTCTGCTTTGCCTGATGCGGCTTCTGTTATTAAGGCTATTCATAATGCCGGCGGTATCGCAATTATTGCCCATCCGTATTCGCATAAGCAAAAGGAAAAATGGAACGGCAGCAGCTTTTCGCTTAAGCCGGATGCTGCGGAGGTTTATAATGCCAGGGCATGGATGTCATGCTCTTATGCTGATAAATTGGCAAAGAATTATATTGCAGAACAAAATCTGGCTGAAATCGGCGGATCTGATGCACACACTATGGGGGAAGTAGGTAATGCATATACTGTAGTTGATTGTGATGATGTTTCCGATATCAAAGCAGCCGTTCTTGCTCATAAAACAACGGCTGTTCTTGTTCAAAACACAAAAAGGATATGCAAGGGATATTCACAATTGGAGCGGGGAAAGAAAAGCAAGAGTATAGTACGAAAGCTTGCCTCGGCAGGAGTTTTTGTTAAATGTGTATTTTTGGATGCGGTAGGTAAATAATATGTCTTTGGAAACAAGGCTGATAGCTTTAGCAAAAAAGGTAAAAAAACAGGCTAAAAGGATGTTGATCGGCGGAGAACCGTCAATTATTTTTCCTGTCAGAAGAATAAACAATGTAAAACTCAATGAACGCATCTGTTCAATGACTTTTGATGACGGTCCTTTTAATTTAAAGGCAAATCCGGCACGGGATGATACGGTGCTTACGATCCGTCTTCTCGAGGTGCTTGAAAAGCATGGTGCAAGGGGGACGTTTGATTGCATCGGAGATACATCCGAGAATTATCCTGATACTTGCGGCGATACGGGGACCCCGCTTTGGAGCGGCGTTTCATACGACCACTATCCGGAATTTGAGAAAGATGCTTTTGCCGGCGTGAAGAATTGTCCCGAGATTACAGCCAGAATCCTTTCCGGTTCACATGAAATAACAAGCCATAGTTATGTGCACAGAATCTGGGGTAAGAAGCCATTTGTGTATCAAGACAGAAAATATATCGGAAACATTGAGGATGTCGTAAGGGATCTGCATCGCTTTGATGACATTATGAAAGAGCAGCATGGCTACAATGTTATGCTTGGAAGGCCTCCTCATTATGTTGACAGGATCGACGGCAAGTTTACTTCATACGATGCTTATGCCATGCTTGGTTATCAATATCTGGGTGCATCTCCCGATGGGGGCGGGTGGCTTCCGAAAAACACCTATGAAGAAGAGGTTGAAGATATGCGGAAAGCTATCGCGAATCCGCTTGCGCTTAATGGCGATGCGTTTTGCGGTCAGATCATTTTTCAGAAGGACGGTTATAATATGGCAAAACGCACCCCTGTTTCAGATGCCCTGGATATACAGCTTGATATTTTAGACTCATTTGGCTATAAGGTTATCACAGTCAGCGAGCTTTTACGGTTAAGTCAGTTTTCTGATATTTCGCCCGAGGATGAAGGGTATGACATTTGTTCTTCTCTTTTAGAAAAAGGTATGTGTCCGGCCTTTACGGATAACTGTATACATTTGGATAGAATGCCTTCAAAACAGGAGCTTGCAATGCTTATGTTCGGATGGGAGGCAGTCAGGCGCAGAGTTTTTGATAAGGCAAACGGAGGCCATGTGTATAAATATGCATTAAATATAGCGGCTGAAAAGGGTATCAATCTTGATGAAATACTGAATAAGTCAGAATGCAGGCTGGATGCCTACAAAATAATAAATGCACTTTAAAATAATCTGCCTGAGCAGATTATTTTTTTTTAGAATCTGAAATATATAAACGGATTATATGATGTGGCGATTAAGAATACAGTGCAGAGGAACAGTAGTATTATGTGCCATGTATCGGAAATACTTTTGGCGTATTTAAAGCGTGCTGTTTTCTTTGTAAGTACTTTGCCAACGGGGAAAGAAAGCAGCAGCCCAAGCGGGATAAAGATAAACAGCAAAACGATTTCCGTGTTGTTGGCAAGCATTGATAAAAAATCAATACGAGTTGGTACGAACATCATTTTAATAGCATGGAGGAATTCTGATGGATCAGTTAAATTGAATATCATCCATCCTATTGTAACGAAGAAAAATGTAATTATTACGGATAAAACCTTAGGGAGCTTTTCTAAATATTTTTTCAGAACAAATTTTTCCATGCACAGCAAAATCGCGTAGTACAGTCCCCATAAGACAAAATTCCAGGATGCTCCGTGCCAAAGACCCGTTAAAGCCCATACAATGAAAATATTAACGATATATCGTTTTAAAGAAACTCTGTTTCCTCCCAGAGGAATATAAATATAATCCCTGAACCAAGAGGAAAGTGATATATGCCAGCGTCTCCAGAATTCTGTAATAGATCCCGACGTGTACGGATGTTCAAAGTTTTCTGCGAAATGAAATCCAAACATTCGGCCCAGACCTATAGCCATATCTGAATAACCTGAAAAATCAAAATAGATCTCAAGTGAATATGCTATGGCTGCAAGCCAATACATTCCCGTATCGTATGTTCCATGGGGGCTTGTATAGATTATTTTTGCGAATTTTGAAACCTGATTTGCAATCAGCACTTTTTTGGACAGCCCGATAATAAAGCGTTTTACACCAATTTCTGTTTCGGATTCATTTGATGCCCTGAAATCGATTTCATTTTGTATGCTTGAGTATCTTACGATAGGACCGGCAACTAACTGAGGGAAGAGACAAATATAAAGTAAGAGTTTAAAATAGTTTGTCTGAACCGGGATTTCTTTTTTGTATAAATCGATTACATAAGACAGTATCTGGAAAGTGTAAAAGCTGATGCCTGTCGGAAGAATCAAATCATCCATAATGTCGTCAAGCCCGAATATGTTGGCAAATGTGTTTACGCTAAAACTGAGATATTTGAAAACAAACAGGTTTAAAACAATCAGTACAACGGAAATAATGAATATTGCTTTTCTTTCAGGCTCATCGTCTTCGTATTTGTTGAGCAGTATTCCTGCATAGTAGGAGACGACGGAAACATACAGCAGCAATAGCAAGAGCTTTGGTTCGCCCCAGGAATAAAAAGCAAGAGATGCAAAAAGCAGTACTGTGTTTTTGATTTCATGTGAATCTGTTGAAAAGTAAAACAGTACAGTTAACGGCAAAAATATGAATAAAAAGCTCAGACTGCTGAAAACCATATAAATATCTTTCTGATTTTAGTAATCAAAAATGAATTCCTCGCCGAAATAAAAGTCATTTCTCCCAACGAAAAGGATCGTATCTATGTCGTATTGATCGACATATTTGCTTAAAGAAAATTTTTCCCCATCCTTTTGATAATATCTTAAATCTACGTTGTGTGTTTCGTTGTAATGAGCGGCTATCAATTTCAGTAAAGCATTATCGAATGAATCTCCGAGTATTAAAATTTTTCCCTGTTTTGCATTTTTTTCCGGAGCTGCTTTTTTAATGATGATTTGTCCTATATCATTTCCGTATATGTTTTGATAGATAAGGTCGGTGTGATAGCTGTCCTCATTGACTGTCTCGGCTAAAAAGCTTGCCTCTCCGTAATCATCGGTGATTTCTCCGTTTTGTTTTATGTTGTATTCCGGGAAGATATAGTTGTATATCATTATCGGCTCTGTGGTTTGTTGTGCGCTGCCTATGGCTCTGCTCCCGTGTCCTGTGCCGAGTAATTGTTCGCTTACGGGCTCAAGGCATATATCTTGCGGTTTCAGCATATTCATTATCATCCGGTAGCCGAGATAAGAGCCTTTGTGGTTCCAGTGATGATCTGTTTTGTAGAATAACTGATCAAAGGTATCAAAGCTGTTGATTTCAAAACAGGAAATATGATCTGCCTCAAGATTTAAATTTTGCTTCAGCGTATCAAATAATCCTGTTTTTCTGTTTGTGGAAAAATCAATATCGCATTCTCTTTCAATATATGCAACATAGATATTCTGAGATTCGATATTGGAAATTGCATCATTGATCGAAGGGATTATGCCTGTTTCTTCGGGGTTTGCCGGTATGGGCTGAGGCGAAATCAAAAGGTGACCGTTAAAGCTGAATACATTGTCGTATATAGAATAATAGCGCTTATCCTTGAAGTTTACAGCACAGTTTATTTCCAGATTATTTACATTGCCGATAAATGGTATGTTCATATTTGCCAAAAACTCTGTTTGTGAATCAGTATCAGCATCATGCAGGTTTGCTTCCCGGTTTTGACCAAACAAGTCGTAAGATGCCTTGATGCAGATGTTCAACAAATCGGATTTGCAGTCGTTGAATGCTTTTTTTATGCTTATTGCAAATGGAAGCTGATCTCCCAGCCCTGATTCGGTATTGCTCTGGAAGCTTTGATCCCGATATGAAGCCATAGTAGGGAAGCACAGCTTTTCTGCCGTACGGTTTTCATACCGATTAACTCTGACCGTTCCCAGGCACGCAAAAACAAAACCTGCAAGAAGTATTGCAAATATAACGACAGGAAATGATGCTTTTTCCTTCAGTAGTTTCAACATGATTTCTTATTATACCATATGCAGCCATTTTGTTTCAGGTCATTTATTTTTATTTAATAATATAGTATAATATATTGTTAAATATAATTCTCGGGGATGCATTTTGAAACCGTTTAAGGAGAACATCATGAAGTTTACTAAGATGCAGGGAGCCGGAAACGACTTCGTAATAATCGATAATACTAAATACGAGTTGCCCTATGATGAATTGAGTGCCCTGGCAAAAGAGGTGTGCGAAAGACGAGTTTCCGTTGGGGCAGACGGTTTAATGGTTGTTGAAAAACCCGAAAACGGCGGAGACTTTAAAATGGTATTCTTCAATTCCGACGGATCGGAAGGTGAGATGTGCGGAAACGGAGCAAGATGTATTGCAAGATACGGATATGAAAACAAGCTTGCCGGAGAGGTTCAAAAGATTGAAACAGTTTCAGGAACAGTAACCGGATTCAGGATCACCACACAGCTATATGAGGTAAAGCTTAATGATGCAAGTCTTGTAAGTCTTGATGTTCCCGTTGAACTTACAAAAGAACTACGGGATTATTTTAAAGACTTAAGCGTAAGTTATGTTGAGCTCGGAAGCCCGGGTCTTCCCCACGCAGTAGTTATTCTGAAGGATCTGTATTCAAAGGACAGAGAAATGCTCAGAAAGCTTGGGGAGTATCTCAGATACTACAAAGACTTTCCAAAGGGAGCTAATGTGAATTTCTGCGATATAGCAGGGACTGATACGGTAAAGCTTCTTACCTATGAAAGAGGTGTTGAGGATTTTACTCTTGCCTGCGGTACAGGGAGCGGATCTGCTGCTGTTGTACTTACAAAGAAAGGGCTTGTCAGCGGAAAGGATACAGCATTGATCAACGAAGGCGGAACTCTTCATGTTTCGTTTGATGATTTGAATGATCCTTGCAGGGAAATATATCTTTTAGGGCCAACAAAGCTTGTTTGCGAAGGGGAGCTTATAGATGGATAACTACCAGAAGTATATCAGAAATTTCAGCATTATTGCTCACATCGATCACGGCAAATCTACTCTTGCCGATCGCCTGATTGAAAATACCGGAACCGTTGCTCACCGGGATATGAAAGAGCAGTTTTTGGATAATATGGAGCTTGAGCGCGAAAGAGGAATAACTATCAAGCTTCAGACGACAAGACTTATTTATCATGCAAAAGACGGAAATGAATACATTTTCAATCTGATCGATACTCCGGGTCACGTTGACTTTAATTACGAGGTTTCCAGATCTCTTGCCGCATGCGAGGGTGCAATTCTTGTTGTTGATTCAACTCAAGGCGTTGAGGCGCAGACTCTTGCCAATGTATATCTTGCATTGGATGAAAATCTGGAGATTGTTCCTGTGCTGAATAAAATAGATCTTGCATCATCTCATCCGGACGAGGTCAAGGAAGAGATAGAAGACGTTATCGGGCTTGATGCATCGGATGCTCCTCTTATTTCCGCAAAGGAAGGGATCAATATTGAAGATGTTCTTGAAGCAGTGGTGTCAAAGGTACCTGCGCCTGACGGCGATCAGGATGCGCCGCTTAAGGCACTTATATTTGATTCCTATTACGATAACTACAAGGGCGTTGTAATATACGCAAGAATTTTTGACGGCTCTGTAAAAACGGGAGATACCATCCTGATGATGAATACCGGAAAGAAATATGAGGTCACGGAGGTTGGGGTCAATGCACCGTTCCAGACTCCGGTCGCAGAGCTTTCTGCGGGTTCCGTAGGCTACATTTGTGCAAGCATCAAGCAGGTGGCAGATGCCAGAGTAGGTGATACCATTACACTGGCTGATGAGCCGACTCAAAAGCCCTGTAAGGGATACAAGAAGGTTCAGCCCATGGTTTACTGCGGTATTTATCCGACTCCCGACGAAAAATATGAAAATGTAAAGGACTGCCTTGAAAAGCTTCAGGTAAATGATGCAGCCTTTATATTCGAACCCGAAACATCCCAGGCGCTCGGCTATGGTTTCCGCTGCGGTTTTTTGGGTCTTCTTCATATGGAAATCATTGTCGAAAGACTTGAAAGAGAATTTGATCTTGAAATAATAACAACATCTCCTTCGGTAATTTATAAGATAGTAAATCACGATGGCTCCGAATACTATATTGAAAATCCGAGCAATCTCCCTGATCCAACAAAATATGATCATATTGAAGAACCTATGGTTAAGGCAGTTATTATGACTCCCAAAGACTATGTCGGAAACATTATGGAGCTTTGCCAGGAGAGAAGAGGTTTAATGGATCATATGGATTACATTACTCCGGAAAGAGTTGAGCTTCACTACATGCTTCCGTTAAACGAAGTAATATATGATTTTTTTGATGCTTTAAAATCCAAAACAAGAGGATACGGTTCCCTTGATTATGAGTTTGATCATTATGAAAAGAGCAATCTGGTTAAGCTTGATATTCTTCTTAACAAGGAGCTTGTGGATGCTTTCAGTATGATAGTACATGAATCAAAAGCATTCTACAGAGGACGTTTTGTTTGTGAAAAGCTTAAGGAAGTAATCCCGATGCATCAGTTTGAGGTTCCTATTCAGGCTGCAATAGGACAGAAGGTAATTGCAAGAGAAACGGTTAAGGCATACAGAAAGGATGTTCTTGCAAAATGCTACGGCGGTGATATTTCGAGAAAGAAAAAGCTTCTTGAAAAACAAAAGGAAGGTAAAAAGCGCATGCGTCAGTTCGGAACGGTAGAGGTTCCGCAGGAAGCATTTACTGCTGTTCTGAAATACGACGAAGGAAAGAAGTAACAGATTTTATTATGAATGAAGAAATTAAAACATCACTTGGTATATATATTCATTCTCCGTATTGCCTTAAAAAGTGCAGGTACTGTGACTTTACTTCTTTTGCAGAGAAGCCCGATCCGGGATATTATGAACAGCTCTGCGTTGAAATCAGACAGTTTGCGGGCCAATATGCAAAGGGGAGGGTGGTAGATACCATATTCTTCGGCGGCGGAACTCCGACCTTAGCCGCTCCTTCCTGGCTCGAAGCAGTTATTCATGCCATTAAGGATAGTTATGAAACAGCAAACAGCATGGAGATTTCTGTCGAAGCAAATCCGGAGACTTTAAATGAGGAAAAGCTTAAGGCCCTAAAAGAGGCTGGTTTTAACAGAATTTCAATCGGCGTGCAGTCTTTAAATGACGATGTTCTTACTGCGCTTGGAAGAGCTCATAATGCAAATAAAGCAAGGAATGCCGTATCTCTTGCAAAGAAGTATTTTGACAATATCAATGTCGATTTGATGTTCGGACTTCCAAAGCAGGATTTAATAATCTGGAAGAATACTGTTGAAGAGGTTGTTTCATGGAAAGTTCCTCACATCAGTTTTTATTCATTGCAGCTTGAAGAAAACACGCCGCTTTACGATGAATACAAAAACGGCAAAGTGATGCTTCCATCATGGGATGCCAACAGGAATATGTATCATTTTGCAAGAGGTGTTTTAACAAATGCGGGTTATCATCATTATGAAATCAGCAATGCTGCTCTTGCCGGATTTGAGTGCAGACATAATTTAAAGTACTGGAACATGGAGGAATATCTCGGGTTTGGTCTCGGTGCACATTCATTTGTCGAGGGTGCAAGACTTGAGCGCACAGTAAACGAGCTTATCGGTACTCCGACAAATCCAGGAGAGCTTAAGAGCGATTTTATTTTTACGGAGCTGCGGCTTGTTGACGGTTTCAAGCTGAAAGATTATAAGGATATGTTTGGACAATCATTTCTTCAGGAATACAAAAAACCGCTTCTTAAACTTTTTGAAGAAGGGTACTTAGAACAGACAAGTGACGGCAGGCTTAAATTTACCTCTGCCGGTTTGGATAATACAAATAATGTTATGGAGAGGTTGTTGAATGGGTAAGTATATTATGGCCCTTGATGAGGGAACTTCAAGTGCGCGCTGCATTATCTTTGATAAGGCAGGAAATAATATTTCCGAAGCTCATGGAAGATTTGAACAGATATATCCGAATCCGGGTTGGGTAGAGCACGATGCAGAAGAAATTCTTGCCGTTCAGATTCAGGCAGCAAAGGATGCTTTAAGTAAGGCGGGTCTTACAGCTAAAGACATTGATGCAATCGGCATTACAAATCAAAGGGAAACCGCTGTTATTTGGGACAAGCATACCGGAAAGCCTGTATATAACGCAATAGTATGGCAGTGCAGAAGAACTGCCGAATATTGCGACAGTCTTAAGACGCAGCTTTTTGAAGAAAAGTTCAGAGAAAAAACAGGGCTTCTTATTGACCCGTATTTTTCCGGAACAAAGATCAGGTGGATACTTGAAAATGTTCCGGGTGCAAGAGAAAAGGCTGAAGGCGGCGGGCTTCTTTTCGGAACGATAGAAACATGGCTTATCTGGAATCTTACAGGAGGGAAGGTTCATGTTACGGATTATTCCAATGCATCAAGAACCATGATATTTAACATTAAAACTCTTGATTGGGATGAAGAAATATTAAAAATATTAAATATTCCAAAGTCACTTCTTCCAAAACCTGTGCCGAGTTCTTGCGTATACGGAGAGACATCGTGTTTCGGAGAGCCGATAAAAATTGCAGGTGCTGCCGGAGATCAGCAATGCTCGCTCTTTGGACAGGCATGCTTTGCTCCGGGAGATGCAAAGACAACCTACGGAACAGGAGCTTTCCTCCTGATGAATACAGGAAATACACCCGTATATTCAAAGAACGGTCTTGTTACAACTATCGCATGGGGAATTAACGGAAGAGTTGATTATGCTTTGGAGGGTTCTGTATTTGCCTGCGGAGCTGCTATTCAATGGATCAGAGACGGTCTTGAGTTTTTTGACAGGTCGGCGGAGTCGGAGAGACTTGCTTTACAGGTGGAGGATACAGGCGGTGTATACTTTGTTCCGGCACTTGTCGGTCTTGGTGCTCCATACTGGGATCCTTATGCAAGAGGGATGCTTACAGGCATTACGAGAGGGACAAGAAAGGAACATATTTCAAGAGCCGCATTGGAATCAGTAGCATATCAGGCTTATGACGTTTTAAAAGCAATGGAGCAGGACAGCGGAGAAAAAATAGGTGTGTTAAAGGTTGACGGCGGGGTGACATCCAATAACTTCCTTATGCAGTTTCAATCGGATATTATGGAATCTGAAATTAAACGGCCAAAATGCCTTGAAACAACGGCACTTGGCGCAGCTTATTTAGCAGGGCTTGCAACAGGTTATTGGGGAAGTCTTGATGATATAAAAAACAACTGGGCTGTAGACAAAATATATAAACCTCAAATGGCAAAAGAAATGGTAGAAGAAAAGCTTAATGGATGGAAACATGCCATTGACCAAACATTAGTATAAAAATGATTATTACAGTAAAAGAAGGATCAAAAGTTCATAAATTAGAATTTATGCAGGGTCAGACCATTTATGATGTCCTGCAGGCAAACGGAATCCAAAGCGTACATGCATTTTGCGGAGGGAAGGGTGCCTGCAAGAAATGTGAGGTTACAGTAAGGAGCGGAAACGAAACTGAAATTGTTCTTTCCTGTCTTGACCCGGCACGGGATGGTATGTTTGTTGAATTGAATACTTCAAAACGAGTCAGTTTTGCGGTGGACAGTTTTCTTGATACATATGCACCAAGCGGAGAATATTCAGCTTATGCACTTGCTTTTGATGTTGGAACATCCACTGTTGTTTGTCATTTAATGTCGCTTGAGACCGGAAAAAGCATTGGAAGTCTTTGCGGAATGAATGTGCAAAGAGTGTACGGTAAAAATGTTTTGTCCAGACTTCAGGCATCAGCAGAAGGACATTTTGAAGAGCTGCATTCCATGTTGATAAATCAATTGAATGCAATAATTAAAAAAATATGCAGAAACGCCGGTATTGACAAAACGGATATTCATTTTATATCTGTCGCAGGAAATACCATTATGGAACATTTTGTTGCCGGTCTAAATCCTGCAGCAAACGGAATTACACCTTTTGTGCCGAGTTCTCTATTTGGCGAGATAGTATCTGCAAAAAATTTGGGCATTGATCTTGAATGCGATTTGTTTCTTTGTCCTGCAGTTGATGCTCTTCTTGGAGGAGATGCCGTTGCCGGAATATTGTCTTCAGGCATGGAAAGCTCAGGCAGCCCAATGATGATGATTGATTTGGGGGCAAATGGAGATATGGTGCTTGGCTGCAAAGGAAAATATGTGGCTTGTGCTGCTGATGCCAGTTCTGCCGTTTCCACATCTTTAATGGCTCATGGTATGACGGCAACTGAAGGTGCAATATCTGCTGTCAGGTTTAAGGATGGGAAACTTGAGATAGATGTTCTTGGCGATACAGAACCTATAGGTGTTTGCGGATCCGGTTTTATTGATGCCCTTGACCTTTTATATAGTATGGATGCACTTGATGAGACCGGACATATTACATCCAAAGAGCAGGCTCCGAAAGATCTTGCTCCGTATATAATTACGGTCGATGGTCGTCCGGCATTTGCACTTACAAAAGACCAAAAAGTATTTGTATCCGAACAGGATGTAAGCAGCTTTCAACTTGGAAAGGCAGCGCTGTATGCCGGGATTCGTATTCTATCCAAGGAACTTAATGTAAGGCTTTCCGATATTTCGAAGTGTTTTCTGGCAGGGTGCTTTGGAACATTTATCAGTCCAAATAATGCTGCATCCATTGGCCTTATTCCTAAAGAATTAATGGATAAATCTGAAAAGATAGGTAATTCAGCCATAGGCGGTGCGCAATCAGCCGCGGTTTCATCTCTTGCCAGGGAAGAAATGAATCGCATAGCAAAGTCAATCAGATATATTGCATTGTCTTCTCATCCGGATTTTAATGACGAGTATTTTGACGGCATGATGTTTGATTAAAGAAAGGCCAGCTTGATTCTGAAAGTTTTTGGGATTAAGAAGCTTATTCTTGAAGACAGAAAGAACAGGAGATAAAAATGTTAACAGGAAAGCAAAGAGCATATTTAAAGTCGCTGGCAATGGAGCTTGAACCGACGGTTTATATCGGCAAGAATGAAATTACGGAAAATGTTCTTAGAGAAATTGATACATATCTTGCGGCGCATGAGCTTGTAAAGGTTAAGCTGCAGGAAAGCGTAATTATAAATCCAAAGGATGCTGCAAATGAGATTGCACAAAAGATTGATGCAGAATACGTTCAGGCAATAGGAAGAAAGTTTGTGTTGTATAAGGAAAGCAAGGATAATAAGCAGATCTATTTAAAATAAATGGATATAAAAGTTTTTGAACAGTTTAATAATCTGACAGCAGGTTTTACAGGCAAGCCGGATAAATCGGATATTCGAAGAGAGGAAATGGTAAAAGCTGCAGTTGAAAACGGAACCTATGTTGTAAGACCAATTCTTGTACATGGTGATACAGTGCTTCCTGTAACTTCGGATATGCTTTCGGATTCGTATATTGAATGCATCGGTGTTGACGGACTTGTAACTGATATAAAAGGGGTCAGGCTTACGAGTACCCATGGGGATTGTATTCCGATCTACGCATATGATCCAAAAAGAAATGTAATAGGTCTTGTCCATGCAGGATGGAAGGGGACGGCTCTTGGCATTTCGGGTAAACTTATTTCGTCCATGAGGAATTTGTATAATTGTGATCCTTTTGATATTTGTGTCTTCATAGGGCCCGGGATCGATAAATGTCACTTTGAATTCAGTAAAAGAGATGCCGAGCAATATTTCTTTGATAAAAATTCCTGGACAAAGGGTTTTTCTTATCCGAATTCCGACTCTGAAAAGGTTTATTTAGATCTTAAAGGAATAAATGAGTGTTTTCTCAAAAACGAAGGTGTTGAAAGCATTGAGATAAGCCCCGAATGTACTTTTTGCAATGAGGATAGATTCTATTCCTACAGACGATGCGGAGATACGGATAGAATGCTGGCTTATATTGAAATGAGATAGAACGGAGAAAAAATGTACGAGTTGATTCAATTGTCTGAAAATGATTATTACGTTTCCGGACCAACAAACATCGGGATAATTAAGGTAAGTGAACATGATGTTGTGCTGATTGACAGCGGTGGAGACAAGGATGCTGCAAAGAAGGTCTTAAAGCATCTTGCCGCCAACAATTGGAATCTTAAGGCAATATATAACACTCATTCGCATGCTGATCATATAGGCGGAAACAAACTCTTGCAGGAAAGAACCGGATGCAGGGCATATTTATGCGGTATTGAATGTACTCATACAAATGCTCCTTCTTTGGAAACTGCAGTTCTTTACGGAGGAAACCCGTATAAAGATTTATTGAATAAGTTTTTGCTTGCCGAAAAATCCTGCGCTGAGGAATTGACTGAAGAAAACCTGCCTGAAGGCTGGGAAATAGTTCATCTTCTTGGACATTGTTACGATATGGTCGGATTTATAACTGCCGACGGCAACGCCTTTATCGGTGACAGCGTATCCTCAAAGCTTACAATTGAAAAATACGGGCTTACTTATCTTTGGGATTATAAAAAATGTCTTGAAAGTATGGAGCTTTTGAAAACATTGAATGCGAAGAAGTATATCCCTTCACATGCAGAGGCTTGCGGCGATATTACAGAACTTGCAGATTATAACATCAATGCAATCAAAAAGATTGTGGATTTCATCCTGCAAACATGCGCTGAGCCATGTGCTTTTGAGGAGCTTTTACAAAAAATTTTTATTGCATATAACATGCATATGACCCCCATGCAATACGTTTTAATCGGAAGCACCGTAAGGTCGTATATTTCCGGACTGTATGCAGAAAATAAGCTTGCGCCTGAATGCAGGGACGGAATGATGTATTGGAAGACAGTTAGGTAGATATGTGATATAAAAAGAAATTTAATAAGTCAAAATAATTAAGGGCTCAGTTCATTAATAAAACCGGACCCTTATTTGTTTATGTAAATATTACTTGACATGTACTATGCGTTGTAGTACAGTTAAGACACAAAAGGAGGAAAAAGATGTTTAAGATCGATTTGAAAAGTAAAAAATCAATCTATGAACAGATTATCGACGGCTTTAAGGATGAAATTATTTGCGGAAAGCTTTCGGCTGACGAAAAGATACCATCTGTCAGAGAGATGGCTTCGCAGCTTACGGTTAATCCCAATACCATCCAGAAGGCCTATGCCGAGCTTGAAAAACAGGGATTTATTTATTCCTTGCCGGGCAGAGGCAATTTTGTGTCTGCGAAAAGCTTTAATGCGGATCCAAGGCAGTTGGAGGAAATCTATTCAAGGATTGAGGATATGCTTAAGGAGCTTAAGTATCTGGGAGTATCTGACAGGGACGTCAGATATAAGCTGATGGCTATGACCACAGACAGAGCCGAAGTACGTCAGGGGAGTTTAGAGAAAAGAGGTGGCGGAAATGATTAAGGTTGAAAACCTTACAAAGAGATTCGGCGATTTTGCAGCGTTGAAGAATCTCTCAATGCACGTTGAAAAGGGTGCCATTTATGGTCTTGTAGGGGTTAATGGCTCGGGTAAAACCACATTGATAAGACATCTTGTCGGCACGATGCTTCCGGACGAGGGAATATGCAAGATCAATGATATTGATGTAAATGACAATATCGAAATTAAGGAGAGCTTAGGTTATATCCCTGATGAATTGTTTTTCTTTAATAATTACTCTCTTAAGGGGATGAGAGATTATTACAAGAAGCTTTATCCAAGATGGGATGATAGCAGATTTGACAAAATGGTTTATGAGTTCGGCTTGGATCCGAATTCAAGAATAAGAACCTTCTCGAAGGGTATGCAAAAGCAGGCTGCATTTATTCTTGTTATGAGCAGCTTTCCCGATGTTCTGATATTAGACGAGCCGATTGACGGGCTTGATCCTATTATGAGAAAAAAGGTCTGGTCTTATGTTTTGGGCGATGTTGCCGACAGACAGATGACTGTACTGATTTCTTCGCATAATTTAAGAGAGCTTGAAGGGATCTGTGACTGGATCGGCATATTAAATCACGGTCATCTTAAGTTTGAGGGAAAGCTTGACGATTTAAAGAATGAAGCAAAGGATATGAGTCTTGAAGACCTCTTCTTCTATGAGATGGGAGGTGAGCAGTGATGAACAGTAAGGTATTTTCCGGTCCTTTATTTCTTGAAAACTTAAAGAGATTTTGGCCTATCGCTGCAGTTGGATTTGTTTTTGCATTCCTCTGCGCTCCGTTTGATATGCTCAGATCCGTTGCTCTGGGACGCGAATATTCATTTTATACAATTCGTGAGTTACTGGTAAACCATAATCTCGGATTGGTATTTTCAGAGTGCGTGCTTCCTGCCGTTGCTGCAGTTACGGTATTTGCATATCTTAACAAGATAAACAGTGTAAGCGTAATCCATTCCCAGCCGTATTCAAGAGCAAAACTGTTCTTCAGCAATTATATCTCGGGACTGTTTTTGGCAATGCTTCCGATGCTGCTTACCTGGGTCTTGCTTATTGTATTAAAAAAACCCGTATATATTGCCGATGATATATCCGCAAATATCTATACCTTCGGGGCACTTTGCAGGCTGCTTCTGGATATATTTACTATTGAACTGTTTACATACAGCCTTTGCGTGTTTGCCTGCATTATTTCCGGTAACGGCGTAATTGCTGCATTAACGGCTGTTGCCGTAAACGGAATCGTTGCGGTCATAATGCTTATTTGCTACGGCTTTATTGCCAATTCATTCTACGGGTTTGTTGAAATCCCGAAGTTTGAAAAATGGCTTATGAGCACTCATCCTGTGTTTAATCTGTTTAATGAACAATTATTCGGTTATGGTGCAAGCTTCAGCTATGTGTATAAAATCGCATATATAGCCATAGCTCTGGCTCTTGCGGTTTTATCCTGCTATTTCTATTATGCAAGAAAGCTTGAGCGCTGCGGAGAAGCATATGTATTCTCTTGGACACAGCACGTAGTGGGCTTTATCTTTGTTTTTGTTCCGGCATCGGTATGCGGACTTCTTCTTTTCAACGGAGTAAGCTATTGGTCCTATGCAATCGGCGGTTTTATCGGTTTCTTGCTCGGACAGTTGATTTCAAGAAAAACATTCAGGATCTGGAACGGGAAGACACTCAAAAACCTGCTTATTTACGGTCTTTTAATGGCACTTATCATCTGTGTGTTCAGCTTTGACCTCTTTGGAATTGAAGACAGGGTGTGGGATGCTGACGATATTGAATCCGTTGGTATCTGGTGCAGCGGAGCTTCCCGCACAGGTACGGTAAATATCAGCGATGAAAAGAATATTGAGAATGCCGTTAAGCTGCATCAATATGTCGTTGACAATAAGGAAAAGTTTAAGGATACAGACTTTTATCCGGGATTTACCCTTGAGCTTTCATTCAAATCAAAGAGCAAAGAGGAGATGATGCGCAGGTATTATCTTCCGGCTGAAGATATGGCAGAGAACAAAAATCTGATGTCGATTTTGCAATCGGAAGAATATAACCTTGATGTTTTGAATCTTGAATATATTGATGTTTCAAAGGCGGAATTTTTCGGAGAGCAAAACACGGCTGCGTATCCTTACGAGGGAAACGATGCTACATACGAACCATTAAAGAATCTTTCAGATCTGCAAAAGCAGGAGCTTCTGTCTGCTATAAGCAAAGACGTTTTGGCGCAAAATAATCTTAATGTATTTAAGTCGCCAGGCATTATGACAATAAGAATGAATTGCAAAATGGATTTTGCATCCGAGAAAGAAGCTGATTTATACTTTGAGGATTTCTATGGTTATCAGGATGTTTCTCCTGCAAATTGGGAAAGCCGGGGAAATGAATATGTCGGCAGCTTTTACTTTTCAATAAGAACAGATTCTGTCAATACCATTGATTGGCTGAAAAAGAACGGCTGTGAGAATGTTTTGGGACTGCCGTCTGACGGCTCTGCGGGGTACGCTGTTCTGCGGCAGCCCTGATTACTACAGTTATGCAGCCGAAAAACCTTGAAATACCAGTCCGTTTATGCTATTTTATATATGTGTAAAATTTGCAGAAAGGACAACGAACTATGAAGAAAAGATTATTCAGTATCTTATTAGCGGCTTTGATGGTCGTTTCGCTTTTGCCGGCGATGGCATGGGCGACGCCTGAGGGATCGGCGATAACCGACGCAGCCACTGAGCTTACCGGCGGCAGCTACTATCTGAGCTGTAATGTGACGCTGCAGGGAAACCTCATCGTCAGCGGGGATGCTACCCTCGACCTCAACGGTTACGTGCTTGCCGGCAACGGCGAAAGCAACGTCATTACGGTCCAAAGCGGCAAAACCCTGACGCTGAAGGACAGCAATACGGGCAGCCAGACGCACAAATTCACGGTCGATGATGACGGCCTGTGGACATTGGATGAAGACGCGACAGAAAACTATGAGATCGTCACCGGCGGCGTCATCACCGGCGGCAGCCATACCTGGGGCGGCGGTGTGTACGTTGACGGCGGCACGCTTACCATGAACGGCGGCAATATCGTCGGCAACAAGGCGCCGAGCGGTTACGGCGGCGGTGTGTACATCAACAACGGCACGCTTACCATGGACGGCGGCAGCATCGTCGGCAACACCGCGACAAGCTCCGGCGGCGGTGTGAACGTCTTCAGCGGCACGTTCACCATGAACGGAGGCACGATCAGCGGCAACACGGCGACAAGCTCCGGCGGCGGCGTGTACGTTAACGGCGGCACGTTCACCATGAGCGAAGGCACGATCAGCGGCAATGAGGCAACCCTCGGCGGCGGCGTGTATAACAGCAATACGTTCACGATGTCCGGCGGCGAGATCACCGGCAACACGGCGACCAACAAGGGCGGCGGCGTGTATAACAGCGGCACGTTCACGATGTCCGGCGGCGAGATCACCGGCAACAAAGCCGACGGCGACGGCGGCGGCGTGTGCAGTGTCAAACCGTTCACCATGTCCGGCGGCACGATTGTCGGCAATAACGCTCAAAACGGCGGCGGTGTGTACATCAATGTCATGAGCTCTGGTGTCTCTGGAGTTCCCGACGATGAATTCGCCATTACCGGCGGCAACATCACCGGCAATGAGGCAACCCTCGGCGGCGGCGTGTTCGTCGAGGGGAATGGTACTGTAAAGCTCGGCGGCGGCACAATTACCAAAAATGTCGCTGTGTCCGGCGACGGTTCCAACGGTGGCGGCGTGTTCGCTAACCCCTATAATACTAAGGTCTTCCTCGGCGGCGGTGTACAGATCACGGACAACCTGCTGGAAACGGACTATAACGAAGTCACGGGCGAATATACAACCGTGGCGAATAACCTCTATCTGCTTTTTGTTACCGAAGGTGGCACCGTAAAACTCGGCAACGGCACCGATACCGGAGCCGGGAATAACGGCGTTGCCGTACCTGGGGATGGCATGAAGGTCGGCGTGACTCTCGGCGAGGGCACCCCTTCCGAGATTTTCACTGACAGCGATACGGATGCAGCATATTTCTTCTCGGATAACGACAGCTATTATGTGGCGAAAACCGACTCTAAGCTGTCGCTCGCGGAGGTTGGCGAAAACACTGTGCTGAATGTTACCAAAGGTACGGCATCCGCAGATCTGCCGACGGCAATCAGTACAGCAATCGCAGGCGAAACGCTGAAGCTGCTGGATAACGTAGAGACCAATACCATGATCCAGATTGACAAGAACCTTACCCTCGATCTCAACGGCAAGGTGCTCAAGGGCACCGGCATGACGAGTGTCATCAATGTCAACTCCGGCAGCAACCTGACGCTCACAGACAGCGCTCCGACCGCGAAGCACAGCGATAACACTCTGCCCGCTGGCGGCGTCATCACTGGCGGTACAGCGTCAAATAGCTACGGCGGTGCTGTGTGTGTTGGCAACGAAGAAAACCCCTACACCCCAAGTGGTACGTTCACCATGAACGGCGGAACGATTTGCGGCTGTCAGGCGACAAGCAGTGAGTACGATAGTGAAAACTCCCGTCGCGGCCGTGGCGGCGCAATCTACATCTACGCTAACGGTACGTTCAATATGAACGGCGGCGCAATCAAGGATTGCTCTGCTTCTGTTGCAGGCGGTGCGATTTTCAATATCGGTAAAGTGAACATTACCGGCGGCAAGATTACAGGCTGCTTCGTCAGCGGTATGGAAGACGCCGGCGTGATAAAAGCCAAGGGCGGCGCAGTTTATAACTACGGCGGCAGCCAATTTACTATGACCGGCGGGGAAATTTCCGGTAACACGCTTGGTGATGTATACGATCAGCGCGGCGCTGGCGTCTACGTTGCTCAAAATGCCAACGTGACTCTCGGCGGCACGGCGAAGATCACCGGCAATACAAAATCTGACGGTATCGCGAACAATCTCTTCTTGTATAACAACACGACCGTCACCATTGGCGCAGACGAGAAGGCTCCCGCGCCCGGCATGGTCATCGGCGTGACAACGCAGACTGCGCCCACCGGTGGTGACCCGGTGGCGGTCACCACCGCAAACGGCGAATCCGCCACGATGTATTTCCACAGCGATAACGATGCCTACACTACGGTCTATAGCAACTCCGGCAGTGGTGGCGTTATGGACCTGATTCTGATTACGCAGCTTGATGGGTATAGCGATTCCGCTACAAAGGTGGTCAACGTTGGAGAAAGAAAGGCTTATGATACTCTGTCGGCGGCTATCGCTGATAATAGCCCCGACAACTATTATATCCGCCTGCTCAATAACGTCACCGAGAACATCAGCATTGCTGACAAGGAAATCACTCTCGACCTTAATGGTCACGTGCTCAATGGCACAGGCAGCGGCAGCGTCATCACGGTAAACTCCGACAAGACACTGACCCTTATCGACACGAACCCGACCGCGGTTCACAAGGGCGATCTCTCCGGTGACGGTTATTTCTGGACCTGGGACGGCGGTGCAGACACCGGCGACACTGAGATCAAGGGCGGTATCATCACCGGCGGTGAAGATGTGAGCGAGGGCGGCGGTGTGAATGTGACAGGAAACGCTTGCTTTAAGATGTACGGAGGCACGATTGCCGGCAATACGGCAGACGGCGCAAAAAAACAGGGCGGCGGCGTGTGTGTCGGATCCGAGTCAACACCCGGTAATTTTGAACTCCACTCCGGTACGATTGCTTACTGCACCGCAAAATATGGCGGCGGCGTATATATCCATCAAGGCAGCTTCACCATGAACGGCGGCAGCATGGAGTATTGCGGCGGCATACTCGGTGGTGGCACCATGCATACCGGTGGTCTGGACATCGGCAAAAAAAATCCGACTGTTGTTCTGACCGGAGGCCGGATCGTCAATAATATCGGTGATAAAGTTGTCGGCGGAGTGATTTTTGAGAGCGGCACGCTCACACTCGGCGGCACGATAACAATCAAAGATAATAAAGTCGCTGACGGCAGCGACGGCAACCTCTATCTCGGCGGCAATAAAGCTGCCATCAGCACAGAAACTCTGCCTGCAGACGGCTTTTCCGTCGGCGTGATAACCCCTGTCCCGACGGCAGAAAAACCACGTGTGGCGTTCACTTCAAACGGCATCGCGGCTGAAAAGTACGGTTTCTTCTCCGATCAAGGACACAAGACCGTCTTTGAGCCTGCCCACCTGGAGTTTGCCTATATCGGTGAGCCCGAAACTCCCGTAACACCTCCATCTGACGGCGGCGACAGCACTTCTGCCTATACGGTTCCTGTATCCGGCGACAAGACAAGCGTTAAGATTAAGGCAACAGTAAGCGGCAGCAATGCTACAATTAAAAACGTAACAAGCGAGGAAATTGAAATCATTGGTACGGGAGCAAATGTTGTAGTTGATCTTAGCGGTGTAAGTAAGTCGGTTACTGCAGTTACTATTCCGAAAACCACATTTGAAAACGTTGCGGCATCTGATGCAGACGGTCTTGAGGTGGATTTCCCTAACGGCACAGTTGCCGTATTTGATCAAAAGACGGTGCAGGCTGTTAAAGAGCAGGCTGCAGGAAATGACATTAAGCTTGTTGTTGACCGCGAGAGAAAAGCAGAACAGTCTATGACAAGTGCACAAAAAGAAGTTCTTAAGGCTCTCAACAAACCTGTTGCGCTGGATGCTTATTTCGTTTCCGGCGGCAAGCGCATTTCCGACTTTAAAGGCGGCGAAGCTGAACTGACAGCCGTATATCAGACGACTGCTCCGGTACGTGTGTGGTATATTACAGAGGACGGCTTAAAGGAGCTTATTCCTTCTACCTATGACGGCAAAACCGCAAGCTTTGTTGTAAATCACTTCTCTCATTACGTAATTGAGCAGCTTGACGGCAGCACTTATGCTGCCTGCCCGCAGGACGAAACCTGTGTATATGCATACTTTGCTGATGCAGATCCGAAGGAATGGTATCACAGCGGAGTTCATTTCTGCGTTGAAAATGCGTATATGCTCGGCGTTGCAGAAAATACCTTTGAGCCGGGTGGAGCTCTTTCAAGAGGCATGATTGTAACTATGCTTTGGAGAATGGAAGGCAGTCCGGCAGCAAATTATGCTATGACCTTCAAGGACGTTGAGGCAGGCAGATGGTATACGGAAGCAATTCGCTGGGCACAAAGCACCGGAGTGGTTAAAGGATATAACGAAGACAGCTTTGGTCCGGATGACAATGTTACCCGTGAGCAGCTTGCAGCAATGCTTATGAGATATGCAGGTTTTAAGGGGACAGATGTTTCGATAAGGGCAGATCTTCTTAAGTTTACAGACAAAGGAAAAATCAGCGATTGGGCACTTGAAAACGTAAAATGGGCCAATGCAGCAGGAATTATCGGAGGCAGATCCGAAACCGAAATCGCGCCTCTTGATAATGCGTCAAGAGCGGAAGCTGCATGTATGATTCAGAGATTCTGTGAAAATATATTGAAATAAAGCTGAGTTCCTCGTAACTGCAGCGGCTGTCAAACAAAATGCTTGACAGCCGCTGTTTTTTTGATATAATAAGTAAGCTATGTTAGAGACATCTGTTGAAATCAGCATATTATTTGACTTTTACGGGCCGCTTCTTACAGAAAGGCAGCAGGCTTTTGTAAGGCTGTATTATGATGAAAACTGCTCTTTAACAGAGATTGCAGAGGATCAGAAGGTTACAAAGCAGGCTGTGTCTGCGGGGCTTAAAAAGGCTGAAGCACAGCTTAGAATGTACGAGGAGAAGCTTGCTCTGGCTGCAAGGTGGAAGAAAGAAATTGGCATTTGAATCTTTAAGTGAAAAATTAAATAGTGTATTTAAAGATCTTACCGGTCATGGCGTTTTGAATGCAGAAGACATTGAAAAGGCTATGAGAGAGGTTCGTCTGGCTCTTTTGGAAGCCGATGTAAACTATAAGGTCGTAAAGGATTTTGTTGCTGAAATCAAGAAAAAGGCTCTCGGTGAAGAAGTATTAAGCAGCTTAACTCCGGGTCAGCAGGTAATTAAAATAGTTAATGACGAGCTTACCCGGCTTCTCGGAGGAACAAGCACAAAGCTTACGTACAGCCCTTCGGGATTTACAACGATCATGCTTGTAGGTCTTCAGGGTACAGGTAAGACAACAACCGCAGCAAAGCTTGCCGCTTATCTTCTCAAAGAAGGCAAAAAGCCGATGCTTGCTGCCTGCGATATCTACAGACCGGCAGCAATAGATCAGCTTGAGGTTGTAGGGAAACAGGTAAATGTTCCGGTTTACTCGGATCGCAATAATAAGGATGCTGCCGCAATTGCTCTTGCTGCAAAGACCGAAGCGGAAAAAAAGGGATTAAATGTTCTGATCGTAGATACTGCAGGACGTCTTCATATTGATGAAGAGCTTATGGAAGAGCTTAAACGTATCAAGAAGGAGGTAAAGCCTCACGAGATACTGTTGGCAGTCGATGCCATGACAGGACAGGATGCTGTTACTGTTGCAGATGATTTTCACAAAGCCATCGGTGTTGACGGGATCGTAATGACCAAGCTTGACGGTGATACCAGAGGCGGTGCGGCAATATCCGTTAAGTCCGTCACCGGAAGACCCATAAAGTTTGCCGGTATTGGCGAAAAGCTTGATGCTCTGGAGGTATTTCATCCTGACAGAATGGCAGGAAGAATCCTTGGTATGGGCGACGTAATGTCCTTTATTGAAAAGGCCGTTGAAACCGCAGATGCCAGGAAGGCTGAAGACCTTGAAAAAAGGCTTCAGAAAAACCAATTTACACTGGAAGACTTCCTTGATCAGATCGGTCAGGTAAGGCAGATGGGCGGTCTCGGAAAAATAATGGATATGATGCCGGGTGCGGCAAAGGTTTCTGAAGAGCAGCTTTCTAAGGGTGAGCTTGAATTTATCAGGACCGAAGCTATTATCCGCTCCATGACAAAGCAGGAAAGGCAAAATCCGTCGCTTCTCAACGCTTCAAGAAGAAAGAGGATTGCCGCCGGCGCCGGGGTCACTGTTACAGCCGTTAACAGCGTAATCAAAAAATACGAAGACACAAAAAAAATGATGAAGCAGTTTAATAACTCAAAGGGAAATAAACGTCTTGCACGTCGCTTTGGGTTTTAAATAAGCAGTTTATTAAAAGTTTTTTAACTATAGGAGGAAAAAATGGTTAAGATCAGACTTAGAAGAATCGGAAAGACAAAAGCGCCTTTCTACAGAGTGGTTGTTGCAGATGAAAGAGTTTCCAGAGACGGAAAGAGCATTGAAGAGCTTGGAACATACGATCCGCTTACATCCGAAATCAAGCTTAATTCAGAAGCTGCAAAGAAGTGGCTTGCTGCAGGCGCTCAGCCGACAGAAACAGCAAAGTCTCTTCTTAAGAAGGCCGGAGTTATCGAAAAGTAATTATTGGAGGCAGTAGTGGTACAATTAATACAAACCATTGCCGGGTCTCTGGTTGACCACCCTGAATCGGTAGTTGTTACCGAAAAAGAAGTTAAAGGCGACTCTGTGGTAATTGAACTTCGTGTCGCACCTGACGATATGGGTAAGGTCATCGGAAGACAAGGCAGAATTGCTAAGGCTCTGCGCACTGTTGTTAAGGCAGCATCCGTCAAGCAAAATAAAAAGGTAGTCGTTGAGATTGTTTCTTAATGGATCGATATGGAGTACTTTAAGATCGGAAAAATCACGGCTCCGGTAGGTATAAAAGGAGAAATGCGCGTTTATCCCTATACAGATGAGACAGCGCGTTTTTCTGCTGTTAAGGAGTTTACAGTTGAAGGCGAAGAAACAGCAAGAGCTGTTGAAAAATTCAGAGCGGATAAAAATATGGTTGTTTTAAAGCTCTCCGGAATTGACGACAGAAATACGTCCGAAGCCTACAGAAACAAATTCCTTTTGGTCGATAAGGAAAGGTTTGATTTGGAAGATGATGTCTACTATGCAGACGACCTTATCGGCATGAAGGTTTATGCCGAAGAAGGAGAGCTTATAGGAGAGCTTACCGATATTCTGAATAAGCCGACACAGGATTTGTATGAAGTAACTTGCAGCAAGGATAAAAAGTTTGTTATTCCTGCCGTAAAGGAATTCATACTTGATGTAAACATTGATGAAAATAAAATGACTGTCCGACTTATTGACGGACTTGCGGATTTATGAAGATAAGCATACTTACCCAGTTTCCGGAAATGTTTGAGCCGGTATTAAATGCAAGTATTTTAGGCAGGGCTAAAGAAAAAGGGCTTGTCAGCTTTGATGTGTTTAATGTCAGAGATTATACAAGGGACAGGCATAATCGTACCGATGATACCCCGTTCGGAGGCGGAGAGGGCATGGTTATGATGCCTCAGCCTGCATTTGATGCTTTAAAAGCGGTAGGTGCTGAAGGAAAAAGGATCCTTTATATGAGCCCAAGAGGCAGAATGCTGGATAAAGACCTTGCCGTTGAGCTTGCAAAGGAAGACGAAATCGTTGTACTTTGCGGTCATTATGAGGGAGTTGATCAGCGTATAATTGATGCCTTTGATATGGAAGAGATCTCAATCGGAGATTATATCCTAACCGGCGGAGAGCTTCCCTGCATGGTGCTTATTGATACAGTCTCCAGACTTATCCCGGGCGTGCTTTCTTCAATGGAGGCTGCTTTGGAGGAATCTGTTTACAGCGGTCTTTTGGAATACGATCAATATACAAAGCCCAGAGAATACGAGGGATTGAACGTTCCCGAGGTTCTTTTTAACGGGGATCACAAAAAGATCCATCTCTGGCAATTCGAAAATTCCTTAAGACTTACAAAGAAAAAGCGGCCTGATCTTTTTAAAGCCTATTTAAAGCTGGAAAAGGAACTTTCGAAGGATGAAAAAAAGATACTATATTTAGTACTTTCTGACGAGTAGTTATTGCATATATTGTGCATTTTTGTTAAAATAATATAGTATGGAAACTAAGAAGAGGCGCTGGCCGACAGTAGTATTAATAATATTTATTCTTGTCGTAGCGGCTCTTTATGTTTATCTGTATTTAATGCCGGAAATTTCGGGCTCACTGACCCCGACATATATAGTTCAGTATGCATCGGTTCAAAAAAAGGATGATGCACATTGCATTGTTGTAAGAGATGAAGCTGTTGTTAAAGCAGATCATACCGGATCGATCAGTTATTATTCAAAGGAAACTGAAAAGACCCGGAAAGGCTTTACCGTTGCGGACATATATTCCGGAAATAACAAATACAGTTTAAACTGCGAGAGCACGGGTTTTATAAGCTATTATATAGATTCTTACGAGGATTTCTTTAATCCCTCGAATCTCAGCTCTTTGGACCTTGAACAATATTGGGAATTCGACGTTGTTCCCGAAAACACGGTCAGGAATGAAACGACAATCGAGGAGCCTGTGTTTAAGCTTATAAAGAGCAGTACATGGTATTTCCTTATATTTGTTCCTGAAGAGGAAATGAGTAATTACACGCTTAATTCATCCGTCAGCGTGATCCTTGATGACGGTACGAGTATCCCTGCCACTGTTTCCAGATTTTTGGGTGACGGTGAGAAGAGAGCTATAGTTGCATCAACAAAGAGATTTTACGAGAACTTTGCTAAATTAAGAGCAATGGATGTTACGGTAATTACCAGCGAGACTGCAGGACTTATTGTTCCGCAAACCGCAATCAAAACCAATGAGGATGGTAAGACCGGAGTATTTGTTCTTGGTATTGACGATGAATATACCTTTAAGGAAGTTGAAATTATCGGCAGCGACAAAGATAACGTTCTTGTTTCCGAAGGACAAAGCATAAAGCTGTATGATGAAATTAAAAGAAATGCAGACGATTGACAGCATAAGGGCGAAAATTGATGAAGCGGCAAAAAGAGCCGGGAAAAATCCTGATGATATTACTCTTGTTGCTGTTACAAAAATGCATGGCCCAAAGGAAATCAATGAGGTGATTTCCTGCGGGATAAGAGACATCGGTGAGAATAAGGTACAGGAAGTTCTTTCCAAGTATGATGAGGTTGCAGAAGGTGTACGCTGGCACTTTATAGGTCACCTTCAGACGAATAAGGTCAAAGGCATAGTGGATAAGGTGGATATGATCCAGTCTGTTGACAGTCTCCACCTTGCGATTGAGATAGATAAGCGCTGCAAGGCCATAGGCAAAAACATGGATATTCTTATTCAGGTTAATGCCGCAGGCGAAGCTCAGAAGAGTGGTATTGCACCTGAGGAGTTATTTCACCTGATTGATGAGATAAAAAAGCTTTCCGGTTTACGGCTCAGAGGTTTAATGCAGATCGCCCCCGATACGGATGATATTGAAGCTTTAAGAAAGCATTTTAAAACGGTCAAAGATCTTTATGATCAAATCCCGGGGGCAGATATTTTGTCCATGGGAATGAGCGGAGATTTTGAAATAGCTATTGAAGAGGGTGCGAATATGGTTCGCATCGGAACTAAGATATTTGGAGAAAGGAACTATTAAAAATGGGCGTATTTGACAAGTTTAAGGAAATTGTCGGAATTGAGGACGTTGACGATGACGAAGACGAAGATGAAGAAGAATTGGAAGAGGTGAAAAAACCGCAGCCATCCTTTTCAAGACCTGCCCCGAGCTTTGCTTCTGCTCCTAAGACAGAGCCGGGCTTTTCCAGACCGGAACCGGTTAAGGTTGACTTAACAAGAACCATGAGCGGTAAGACCATGGATTTTAAGATGGTTGTTGTTGAACCGCAGGGTCTTGATGAATGTCCGAAGCTTGTTGATAATCTTAAGGCAAAAAAGCCTGTAGTTATTAACCTTGAAAGCCTTGATACTGATATTGCGAGAAAAATCTTTGATTTCCTTTCCGGTGCTACCTATGCACTTAACGGAAATGTTCAGAAAATCGCAAATAATATTTTCCTCTTTGCGCCTGCAAATGTGGATATTACTTATAATCCGACACAGAAATCACAGCTTGCCGATTCGCCTGTAAGAAGCCCTTGGAAATAAAAATCGGGGGTAGGGATTTGATTAGAATTATCACGATAACTTTATACTTTTGTATGCGGATTTTAGAATTTGCATTGCTTGCGTTCTGCATTTTATCGTGGTTTGCAAGATCCAATCAAAAGCTGTATTACGTTTATTCTAAGCTGGGGTATTACCTGTGGCCGATTATGGGACCTGCCAGGTGGCTTTTGGGAAAACTGCCGTTCAGGATTCCTGTTGATTTTTCACCGTGGCTTACCATGATTTTGGCTAATCTTGCATATAACCTTATAGTCAGATTACTTTATATTATTTTTTGAAAATGGTGACATAATGATTACATCCAATGATATTCAAACAAAAGAATTCACAAGAGGCGTAAGAGGATACAAGGAAGATGAGGTCGATCAATTCCTTGATGAAATAACACTCGATTACGAAGCTTTGTACAAGGAAAATGATGCACTGAAAGAAAAGATACTTCAGCTTGAGGATAGAATTACCGCGTATAAAGCTCAGGAAGGTGCTGTTGTTAAAACTCTTGAAGTGGCAAAGAGTCTTATGAACGATATTTCAAACAGTGCGGAAAAGCGTGCTGATATTCTCATCAGAAATGCCGAGATCGATGCTGCCGCAATGGTTCGTCAGGCTAAGGATAATCTTATCAATCTTCAGGCTGAAGAAAAAATGCTTACCGAGAGGATTTCTTCCATCAGAACAAGGTTCAGAACATTGCTTCAAACGGAGCTTTCCCATTTTGATGAACTTGTTTTGGCAAGCAATACAATTGAAAAGGCAAGGCTGGACGAAGCCAATGAAGAATTTGATGACATTGTAAAATCTGTTGAAAATACCGGAAATGAAAAGGATTTTTTTGACGATAAGGCTTTTCAGAATCTTCAGGATGATTTGACAAAAACCATTGTCAGCATACGCGAAAGCATTGGTGAATAATGTTTGCTATTGCGTTAGTTATTGTTCTTGCACTTGACCAATTGAGCAAGTGCCTTGTGGATTCGTCTATGGAACCGGGTCAAAACATTCCGTTGATAAAAAGCGTTCTGGATTTGACCTATGTTCGTAATGACGGCGCCGCATGGAATATCCTGTCCGGTAAGCAAACGCTTTTGGTAGTTGTTACCGGTGCTGTTATGCTTGCGATTATTGCTTATGCTGCTGTTAACAGAAAAAAGCTTGATCTTCTTGAAAGGCTTTCACTCGGTATGATTGTCGGCGGCGGAATCGGTAATCTTATAGGCAGGGCAAGTGTCGGATATGTTACAGATTTTATAGACGTACATATTATTCCGGTCTTTAATATCGCAGATATAGGTGTTACGGTAGGATGTTTTCTGCTGATACTGACAATTTTAAAATCAAAATAGCAGAAGAGCACGCAGGCGAAAGAATCGACAGCGTGCTTTCTTTACTTATGGAGGACTATTCCAGAAGCTATATCCAAAGGCTTATCGAGAATGGCAATGTTTTTGTTGACGGAAAAGTATGTACTTCCAAAAAGGAAAAATTAAAAGCTGAATGTGAAATAGATCTTAATATTCCGCCTGCTGCTCCATGTGAGGCAATTCCGCAAGATGTTCCTTTGGATATTGTTTACGAGGATGATGCTTTGATTGTTGTCAATAAACCAAAGGGAATGGTGGTTCATCCCGCTGCCGGAAATTTAAGCGGAACTTTGGTGAACGGGCTTCTTGCTCATTGCGGTAAGCTCTCCGAGATAAACGGCGTTGAAAGACCGGGTATCGTTCACAGAATCGATAAGGATACATCGGGCCTTTTGGTTGCAGCAAAAAATGATGAGGCTCACAGGGGACTTGCCTCGCAGTTTGCAGAGCATTCCATTACAAGGCTTTACCGTGCGGTTTCTTACTACAATTTTAAAGAGTATGAAATGACAGTGGATGCTCCTTTAGGAAGGGATCCTAAAAACAGGCTCAGAATGGCGATTGTTCCGGACGGAAAACGAGCAGTAACACATTTTAAGGTTATCAATCAATTTAAAGGTTATGATGAAATTGAGTGCAGACTGGAGACGGGTCGTACTCATCAGATAAGGGTACACCTTGCATCACTCCATCATCCTATTTTAGGGGACAGCGTGTATGGTCCTCAGAAGCATCCGTTTAAATTAAACGGGCAAATGCTTCATGCCGGTGTGCTTGGTTTTGTGCATCCGCTGACAGGTCAATATATGGAGTTTTCCAAAGAGGCTCCTGATGAATATATGAGTGTAATTGAAAGGCTTAAGATATGATCAAATCAATGACAGGCTTCGGCCGCGGTGGATATACCGATGAAAAAAGAAGTATAACTGCAGAAATTAAATCAGTTAATCACAGGTATTGTGAAATCAGCGTTAAGATGCCAAGACGCTATCAGTTTGCCGAGGAAAAGATAAAAGCAATGGTAAAGGCGGCTGCTCCGAGAGGAAAGATCGATATTTCAATTACGGTTGAGGAGCTTTCTGTTGAATCAACGGATATTAGGCTTAATCTTGATGCCGCAAGGGTGTATTACGAAAGCCTGATATCCTTAAAGAATGAATTTCCGAAGCTTTCGGGAGATGTAAGTCTTCAGATGCTTGCATCCATGCCCGAGGTGCTTAAGAATACTCCTGCGGAGGAGGATGAAGATGAAATCCTGCAGTGTCTTTCTGCTGCAGTTTCAGGTGCCCTTGAAAAATATGATTCAATGAAGATTGTTGAGGGCAAAAAGCTTGCAGAAGATATTATGCAACGTGGAGAATTGATTTTAAATACCGTTTGCGGTGTTGAGGAATATGCTCCTGAGGTTGCAAGGCAATATGCTGTTAAGATGAAAGAAAGGATCTCCGAGCTTTTGGGTAACGATGCTGTTATTCCGGAGGACCGCATTATGCTTGAGGCGGCTGTGTTTGCCGATAAATCGAATATTACCGAAGAAATCGTTCGTCTGAAAAGCCACTGCGCTCAGCTTAAGTCTATTTGCAGCGGAACAGAGGCGGCCGGTAAGAAGCTCGATTTTTTGCTTCAGGAAATGAACAGAGAGGCTAATACAATCGGCTCTAAGGCTAATGATATTAAAATTACGGATAAGGTGCTTATTCTTAAGGCTGAAATAGAAAAGATAAGAGAACAGGTTCAAAATATTGAATAATGGCTTATGACGGTTTGCTGTGCAAGGCTGTTTGCAGAGAAATAGCAGTTCTTGCCGGCGCAAAAATTGAAAGGGTCATGCAGCCCGAACCTGACATGGTTATCTTGCAGTGCAGAACGGAAAACTCCAGAAAGAAACTGCTGATAGATGTATCCTCTTCGGGCTCCCGGGTGCATTTTACGGAGCTTGCCTACGATAATCCGGCAGAAGCTCCTGCTTTTTGTATGCTTCTGAGAAAGCATATTCAGGGCGGAAGGATCGTATCTGTTTCTCAGCTTAATTCAGAGCGCTTGATTGAGCTTGAAATTGAAACCGTAAATGAAATGGGGTATTCAGTAAATAAAAAGCTTATTTGCGAAACCATGGGAAAGCACAGTAATATAATCCTTACTGATGCGGAAAACGGAAAGATAATCGACTCAATCAAACGTATTTCCATAGATGTTAACAGAGTCAGACAGATTCTGCCCGGTCTGATATATCAATATCCGCCGGTTTCCAATTTGGAGAATACATCGGGGCTTGGTCCTTCCGCAAAGGAGGCTGTAAATCTCGGTGCTGATTCAGAAGAATGTCTTCCAAGGGTTTATGTCGATGAAGTTGGAAAACCAAAGGATGTTCACATAATAAATCTTTTGCAATACAAGGATACCTATAAGGAAATTCGTTTTGAAACCATTGCGGATGCTCTGGATTACTATTATTCAAGACGAAAAGACAGCAACAGGGTAATGCAAAAGGCTGATAACCTGCAGCGTACGGTTAAAAACCTTATTGATAAGCAGCTTTTAAAAAAGCAGCGCCTTCTGGATGAGATAAAAAAAGCTGAAGAATCGGATATTTACAGGATCAAGGGCGAGCTTTTGAATGCAAACCTGCATCTTATCAGGCCCGGAGACAAAAAGGTAAAAGTGATAAGCTTTTATGATGGCGCGGAGGTTGAGATCGCTTTAGATGAGAAGCTTTCTCCGGCCAAAAATGCACAAAGTTATTTTAAAAAATATAATAAGCTTAAAGGCTCCCGGAAGGAAAAGCTGCCTCAGCTTGAGTCCTGTGAAAAGGATATTGCGTACCTTGAATCCGTTATGGCTTTGATTCCGGGCTGCAAAACGTACGAAGAACTGGATTTAATCAGAGCCGAGCTTGCCGATCAGGGTTATGTAAGAATAAGAACTGTAAAAGAACGCAAAAAAAAGATTAAACCGCAACCAAGACGCTTTGTGTTAAAATCCGGCCTTGAGCTTTTGGTCGGACGTAATAATAGCGAGAACGATTATATAACCTTTAAAATGGGAAAGAAAACCGACTGGTGGTTCCATACAAAGGATATTCACGGCAGTCATGCCGTTCTTGTTTGTAACGGCATAGATCCGAGTCCTGAGGATATGTATGAAGCCGCTTCTATTGCCGCATGGTTTTCTCAGGGCAGAGAATCCGAAAATGTGCCGGTCGATTATGTTCTCTTAAGATATGTAAAAAAGCCTTCCGGTGCAAAGCCCGGAATGGTAATATTCACAAACAACGGAACTGTGTGGATTGATCCTCATAATCCGGAATAAAGTTCGGAATAATACGAACAATGAATATAAGACAAAGGAGTTTCGTGAAGAAATCTTCACAAAACTCTTTTAATATATGCCGAGGGCAATATAATAGTCTGTGTAGTTAAAAAGGAGAGTGTATATCTTGAGTCAGGGGCGATTATATGTTTTTTCCGGACCGTCGGGTGCAGGAAAGGGAACCATATGCGACAGACTTGTTAAAGACGATGTTGCAGATCTGAGCATTTCCATGACGACCAGAGCCCTTCGCGGACAAGAAGCAGATGGCGTAAATTACTATTTTGTCAGTCACGAAGAGTTTCAAAAAACTATAGATGAGGGCGGACTTTTGGAATGGGCGGAAATTTATAACAATCGCTACGGTACTCCCAAAAAGCCTGTTCTTGAGAAGCTGGAAAAGGGAAGAGATGTAATACTTGAAATTGAGATGCAGGGTGCCATGAAGGTTAAAAAGGCATATCCTGATGCGGTGTTGGTTTTCGTGCTGCCGCCTTCACTTTCCGTTCTTGCCGACAGGCTCAGAACCCGCGGCACGGATTCTGAAGAACAGATCAAGCTCAGAACAAAATCCGTAATGAGCGAGATTCATAAAATAATTGATTACGATTATTACATAATCAACGAAGATCTTGATGAAGCCGTTGAAAATGCAAAAAAAATAATGAGAGGCGAATTTTCCGTTATAAACAGGGAGTCCGCAGACAAAATAATAAAGAAGTATGAGGAGGAATTATTACTATGATGCTTTATCCGGCCATTGATGTGCTTAAGACAAAGGTTGATTCCAGATATACTCTTGCTGTTATGACAGCTAAAAGAGCAAGAGATCTTATCGACGGAAAACCGCAGCTTACAATTACTGAAAACGATAAGCCGATTTCAATTGCAACAGCAGAGGTTGCAGGGGACTTAATTTCTTATAAGAGAGACGAAGAATAAAAGGAATTCCTTTAATGGATAATACTGATTTTTTATGCGAGCGTGCGCTTGCAAAATCAAATCCGAATTATCATGAACTTGTCAAGAGTACTGCCTTTGTTATGCACAGTATTCTTGATAAGTATACCGCTTATTTTCCGGAGTATACGGATCATTCATCACTTCATTCAATTCAGGTTATAGATTTCTGCAACAAATTGATTGGCGAGCAAATAGAAATGTTCAATGACGATGAACTCTATGTTCTTTTGATGAGCTGTTATCTTCATGATACGGGTATGGGAGTTTCTGAAAAGGATTATGAAAATCTCAGAAACAAAATCGTAAGCCCTGAGTATAGAAAAGCCCATCCGAATCTTGATATCAAAGAGACCATCAGAAACTTCCATCACGAATTTTCTGCCGGCTTTATAAGAAAATATGCATCTTTGTTTGAGATACCCTCAGAGGCACACATTGATGCTATTATTCAGGTCTCAAGAGGTCACAGAAAAACTGATTTGTATGATGAAACGGAGTACCCCGCAGATTTTAAAGTTGCTAACGGCAATCCGATTTGTCTGCCCTATCTGTCTTCTTTGATCAGACTTGCAGATGAACTTGATATTGCAAGAGATCGCAATATCGGATTTGACTACAATAAGCATCAAGACAATATTGAATGGAGAAAGCATTATGCAATTGAGCATATGGAAATAACGGACGATGCATTTGTTTTGTATATTGACTCCAATGATTCGGAACTTATTGATTTCGTAAATTCCTGTATAGGAAAATTACAGGAAACATTGAACTTGTGCAGGGATGTAACAAATTCAAGAACAAAATACAGAATTAAACAAGATAAAGTTATTACAAAATTGGTGGAAAGAAATGAGTCTTTTAACAGTACACAATAATCGGGATGTAACGGAGATCTCCTTTGAGGGAAAAGTCAGGCTGGAGGATATTCTTACAGCAAATAATTTAATGCCAAAGAAACCATGCGGCGGTACCGGAAAATGCGGTAAGTGCGCTGCTTTTTTATATAAAGACGGCGAAGAGGACAAAGAAACCAAGATTTTAACATGTCAGGGATATGTTGAAGGGGATGCCGAACTTTTTATTCCGAGAAGTAAAATCGTAAGTAAAATCAGAACAGAAGGTGCTATGCCTGAATACGAATTTAATCCTGTTTCGGACGGATACGGTGTTGCCGTTGATATCGGTACAACAACGCTTGTTCTTAGAATAATCAATCTTAATACGGGAGAAATTCTTCCTGCAGTTTCAATTGAAAATCCTCAAAGAGCCATCGCGGCCGATGTAATTAACAGAATTCAGGCTGCAATTAAAGGAAAGTCAAAGCTTCAACAGGATTTGATACAGGGAACAATAAGAGTTCTTTTTGAAAAAGCTCTTAAACTCTGTGAAATCAATGAATCGGATATTAAGTCCTGGGTTATTACCGGCAATACAACAATGCTTTATTTGTATACCGGAAGAATTCCGCTCAGTCTTACACAAGTGCCTTATACAGCAGATTGCAGGTTCGGTTTTGTTGAAAACGGCGTGTATTTCCCGCCCTGCTTCGGTGCCTATGTAGGTGCTGATATATATACTGCCATACTTGCAAGTGATATGGTTAACCAGGAAGGCGTTAATATGCTGATCGATCTTGGAACAAACGGTGAACTTGCACTGTATAAGGAAGGAAAGCTGACCTGCTGTGCAACAGCCTGCGGACCGGCCTTCGAGGGAACGGGGATCGAATGCGGCGGACCGGCAACGGATGGCGCCATTGATCATTTTTGGGTTGAAAACGGAGAAATCAAATATTCTGTAATAGGTGATGCTGCTCCGACACACATGTGCGGAAGTGCCATTATTGATGCTGTTGCCGCACTGCTTAAGACAGGTCATATCAACGAGACAGGTCGCCTGGATGAGGATTATTATGTTACCGACTCCATTTATGTTTCAAAGCAGGACATCAGACAGATTCAGCTTGCAAAGAGCGCTATTTGCGCCGGGATATTAACCTTGATGTCGATAAACGATGTAAAGCCCGGGGATATCAATAAATTTTACGTTGCCGGAGGCTTTGGTGCGTATCTGAATTTGGAAACGGCAGAGACAATAGGCTTGATACCTAAGGAAATTATTGACAATGCTGTTGTCATAGGGAATGCAGCCTTGTCAGGTGCAATTCTTACTTTGCTGGATAAAAATGCTGCTGACGAGCTTAAGCTTGACAATTGTGAATGTATAAATCTTGCTGCCACAAAGGAATTCTCGGATTTATACATAGAAAATATGATTTTTGATATATAAATTTCGGTTGATGAAAGAAATTTACGACAGAACGCAAAGGCTCATTGGAGCCGAAGCTATGGAAAACTTAAAAGATGCCAGAGTTTTGGTAGTCGGACTTGGCGGAGTCGGCGGATATATTGCAGAGGCCTTGGTAAGAGCAGGTGTCGGCACTCTTGGTCTTTGCGATTTTGATACGGTTGACCCGTCAAATCTTAATCGTCAGATTTTTGCTACAACAGATGTAATAGGAAAGAATAAAGTCGAGATTGCAAAGGAAAGGCTTTTGAAAATAAACCCTGAATGCAATATTAAACTTTTTCCTTTTAAAATCAACCCTCAAAATCTCAATGAATTAGATTTAATTACTGCTTGTCCTGACGGATACAAGAAATGCGTGGATTGCGGTAAGTGTTTAAAATGCTGGGATTTTGTTGCCGATGCAATAGATGATGTGCCTGCAAAGCTGGCATTAATAGAGACTGTTTACAAAAATAATATTCCGATAATATCCTCTATGGGGACCGGAAATAAGCTTAATCCTTTTGAATTTGAGATCGCACCTGTTGAAAAGACCGAAGGAGATCCCTTAGCAAGAGCAATCAGAAAAAAACTCAGGGAAAAGGAGATAAAAGACATTCCTGTTTTGTATTCAAAAGAGACTGCAAAAAACAAAATCGAGAGCGGGGATCCTGTTCCGAGCATTTCGTATATGCCGGCTGTTGCGGGTCTTGAAATGGCTTCGTATATAATAAGAAAAATAATTAAATAAATTTTCGAAAAACTATTGCAATTCGAAGTGTTTTGAAGTAATATTCTATCGTTGCGCACTAATGCGTGACGATGTTTTATTTTGCACATTTTTCGGCAGCACGCGGTGCCTTAATGGTTTAAGTGCTTTGGGCTGAAAAATGGAAGTTTAACCGGGAGGTAAATTAAATGGCAGTTATTTCAATGAAACAGCTTCTCGAAGCAGGTGTTCACTTCGGACATCAGACAAGAAGATGGAACCCTAAGATGGCTCCTTACATTTTTGCAGAGAGAAACGGAATCTACATCATCGATCTTTCCAAGACAGTTGCTAAGGTCGAAGAGGCTTACGACTTCGTAAAGAGCGTATCTGCAGCAGGCAGGAATGTTCTCTTTGTAGGAACAAAGAAGCAGGCTCAGGCAGCAGTAAAGGACGAAGCCGAAAGATGCGGAATGTACTTTGTAAACGAGAGATGGCTCGGTGGTATGCTCACAAACTACAAGACCATTTCCTCCAGAATCAAGAGACTTTATGAGATCAACAGGATGGCTGAAGACGGCACATTTGAAAAGCTCACAAAGAAGGAAGTTATCAAGCTTACACAGGAAGCGGAAAAGCTTGAAAAGTATCTTGGCGGAATCAAGACAATGAAGGGAATGCCCGGTGCACTCTTTGTTGTAGATCCAAAAAAGGAAAAGATCGCTGTTAAGGAAGCTCAGGTCCTTGGAATCCCTGTAGTTGGTATGTGTGATACAAACTGCGATCCTGATGATTGTGATTATGTGATTCCGGCAAACGACGATGCTATCAGAGCAGTAAAACTCATTGCAGGCAAGATGGCAGATGCTGTTATTGAAGGTAAGCAGGGCGAATCTATGGCTCCTGCAGCAGAAGAAGCTCCTGCAGCAGAAGCTGAGGAAGCAGTAGAAGAGTAAAGGAGAATACAATGGCTAACATTACAGCACAGCAGGTTAAGGAACTTCGTGAACAATCCGGTGCCGGAATGATGGACTGCAAGAAGGCTCTTGTAGAATGCGACGGCGATATGGCTAAGGCCATGGATTACCTCAAAGAAAAAGGATTTGCAAAGGCAGCAAAGAAGGCCGGCAGAATCGCAGCCGAAGGACTTGTCAGAATTGCTTTATCCGAAGATCAGAAGACTGCTGCATTAGTAGAAGTCAACTCTGAAACAGATTTCGTTTCCAAGAATCCTGAGTTTGTAGCTTTTGTTGAAGATATGGCTGAGCTTGCCCTTACGGCAGAAAGCAGTGATATGGAAGCATTCAAGGCACTCAGCTTTGAAGGCGCAACAGTTAATGATGCACTTACGGCAAGGATTGCCAAGATCGGAGAAAATCTTTCTATCAGAAGAATTGAAAAGGTATCCGGAGAGCTTCTTGCAACATATATCCATGGCGGCGGAAGAATCGGCGTTGTAGTTGCAGGGAGCGGAGATACATCCGATGCTGCAAAGGCAGCTCTTGTAAATGTAGCAATGCAGGTTGCCGCAATGAATCCGCAGTATGTAAACAGAAATGAAATTTCTGCTGAAGAGCTTGAAAAGATGAGAGCTATCACAGTTGAAAGCTCGTTGAACGACCCGTTCTCTCTTCCTAAGCCAATGCTCAACGACCTTTTAAACAAGGCGGTTGCAGGTGTCTGGGGCGCTGAGGACGTTGCTGTTCTTGAGGAAAAGAAAGCGGACAGCAAGTTCAACTTCAACTTCCTTCCGAACTTCCTTTCAGAAGATGCTAAGGCAAAGCTTGCTCAGCTTTCGCTTGCTGCAAGAGATGCTATCGTTGACAACAAGATTTTTGCAGGGATGATCGAAGGTCGTATTGCCAAGCAGCTCAAGGAAATCTGTCTTCTCGACCAGACATATGTAAGAGCAGAAGATGGCAAGCAGACAGTTTCCCAGTACCTTGCTTCCGTAAATAAGGAGCTTTCACTTGTTAAGGTTGTTCGTTTCGAGGTAGGCGAAGGAATCGAAAAGAAGGAAGAAAACTTTGCTGAAGAGGTTGCGAAGCAGATGAACGTATAAAACCATCCGATCGATGTGAACCCCTTTCGTTAGATAAAACTCTGATGAAAGGGGGTTTTTATTGCCGAAATACAGTTTGCATCCGGAGCGAAATCGACAAAAAAAGCTACATTTTGTAATCAGCAGGGGGTTACATCGTCTATATATTGTGGTATTATATAATAGTATAGATTAAAAGGAGGTTTCATTGGGATGGTAAAACCCGTAGACAAAAAGAAAATCATTATTATTGCTGCAATTGTTCTGGTAATTGCACTGCTTATTGTTTTTCTTCCGAAGTTCCTGAAAAAAGGCGGCGGAGGAAAAGACATCATGACAAGCTTTGTTTCGTACGGTTCCATTACTTCTATAGTTGAGGGAAGCGGTATTACTAAAACAAAGAACACCAAAACTCTTACACTTGCAACATCCGGTACGGTTGAAGAGGTATTTGTAAGCGAAGGACAGGAAGTAATGACAGGGGACCCTTTGTTTACTATCAATTCTCCCGGTGCCAAAAGCATGCTTGAGAATGCTGAAAGCAATTACGAGGGCTATCAAAAACAATTGGCAGCATTATACAGGGATATGGACGGACTTAATCTAAAGCCGAAGTATTCCGGGAAAATCATTGATGTTGTAAATCTTAACCCCGGTGATGAAGTAATTAAGGGCAGCAAGCTTGCTACACTCATTGATGACAGGACCATGAGGCTTACCGCATACTACAGCTATGCATATAAAGATGCCTTTTACGTTGGCCAGAGCGTTGATGTTTCAATTCCTTCATTGATGTCTGTTGTTGCCGGCAGGGTAGAAGCAGTAAACATGGTCAGCAGAATTACCAAGGAAGGATCTAAACTTTTCTCAATTGAAGTTTCCCTTCAAAACGAAGGTGTACTTACTGCCGGCATGATCGCTTCTGCCAGCGTTGATTTTAACGGCGAAAGAGTTTTTCCGTACGAAAATTCCGCACTTGAATACAACAGAATAAGCGATCTGACTTCCTCTGTAAACGGCACCGTTATTTCTTCAAAGCTCCTTGATTATCTTGAAGTAAATGAAGGACAGGTTTTGGTTACGATTAATGCTGACAGTTCGGATAATGAAATTTTTAACCTTCAAAAGCAAATAGAAGAGGCAAAAAAATCTTTGGATAAAGCCAGGGAGAACTTTGATAATTGTACGGCATTTGCTCCTATTGACGGCAGGGTTATAGGTCTTGCTTTGTATCCGGGTGCAGAAGTTGCTGAAAATTCAGTTCTTTGTACCGTATCCGATACAACGCAGATAGAAATCGGCGGAACGGTGGATGAAAGAAACATCAGCTTTGTTAAGCCGGGTATGAATGTTCAGCTCGATCAGTGGGGACAGCCGGCATTTGGAATGGTTGACAGCGTTAGCTGGTCTTCAACCATCAATAACGGAGTTGCAACCTATCCTATTACGATTATTGCAGATAACTACGACGGCAGAATCCAGGTCAACAGTTATATAAATTATCAGATAACGGCAAGTCAGAGCGATAATTGTCTTATCGTTCCGCTTCAGGCTGTAAGAAATACAGTTCTTGAGGACGGATCTGAGGCAAGCATTCTTTATGTAAGAGATGCCGATCCGTCACTCGCAGTTACGCTTATGTATCAGGACGAAGAAATACCTGACGGATTTACGCCTGTTTTGGTCGAACTCGGAATCAGCGACAATTCAAATGTTGAAATTAAGTCCGGCGTAAACGAAGGTGATGAGGTATTTACACAATTTATTTCCGATCAGTATTGGGGTTAAAAAATGGCTAAGCTTATTCAAATAGACTCTGTGTATAAAATATATGCAGAAGGTCTTGAAAGTGAGGTCAGAGCCCTTGATGGTGTCTCCTTGGAAATTGACAAGGGCGAGTTTGTTGCAATTGTCGGTCAATCCGGGAGCGGAAAATCGACAATGATGAATGTTCTTGGGTGTCTTGATATTCCGACCAGAGGTGAGTATCACCTGAACGGTGTGAATGTTAAAGACCTTTCAGATGCCGAGCTTTCAAGAATACGTAATAAAGAAATAGGATTTATCTTCCAGCAGTATAATCTTGTTCAGTCTCTTACTGTTTTGGAAAATGTGGAGCTGCCCTTGATTTATCAGGGAATAGGACCATCAAAGCGAAAAGAGATGGCGTTGGAAGCCTTAAAAAAGATGGGACTTGAGGGAAGAGAAAATCATAAACCAAGTCAGATGTCCGGAGGACAGCAGCAGCGTGTTGCAATTGCCAGAGCTATTGCAACAAATCCGAATATAGTAATGGCTGATGAGCCTACCGGGGCGCTGGATTCAAAAACGGGAAAGGATATTCTTGTTTTTCTTCAGCAGCTTAACAGATCCGGTACAACAATTATTCTTATTACTCACGATAATTCAATTGCCGAAACAGCAAAGCGTATTGTAAGAATTAAGGACGGTAAGATAATTGAAGATGCAAAGAGGGAGGTGGATTGGTAATGGATTTTATTCAAACCGTTAAATTCGCCTGGCGCTCTATAAAAGGTAAAAAGGGTCGTTCTATACTTACTATCCTGTCTATATTTATCGGCATTGCCGCTGTAATGACCATAGTTTCCATCATGGAAGGAATGAAGGCATACACAAAAGAAATGTATTCTGCCATGGGGAGCAACAGAATTACTGTCGGAGTATACAGCTGGATGTACGATGATGAAGGAAATCCGATTACAAAGGATTATTATTCCGGACTGTACAATTATTGCAAATCAATTCCCGATTATGTTATCGGGATCACTCCGAATGGATATGCAAATGCTACAATTGTGTACGGAACCAAGTCCAGTGCAAACATGGAGTACAAATATGATGACGACTGGAATCTTATCAGTGCTCCGCCAAGTCTGTATTACGGAGGCGATCAATATGCCGCATGCAATAACCTGGTTATTGCAAAGGGAAGAGATCTGGCTTATCTGGATATTGAAAAATACAATCAGGTTTGCGTTCTTGGCGCCGATGCCGTTAAAAGCTTTTTCGGCAGTGTTAACCCTATAGGGAAAACAATGCAGCTTAACGGAAATAACTTTGAGGTGATAGGCGTTTATGCATCCCGCCAAAGCGGTGAAAACAAAGGCTCGATGAACAGCAATATGGATAATTTCATTATGATCCCATATACTGCGACAAGAGTATTGGGCGGACAGCAGATTTCGGAATACATAGTTAAGGGAAAGGATTCTTCTACTTTGAAAGAAACAATGTCTTATATCAGCGGATACCTTAAAGGTGCTGTTGATCCAATGGTCGGAAACTACAATGTTTACTCCGAAAGCTCCTGGGCTGAAAATGAAAACGAATATATTTCTTCGATCGGTCTTATTGCCGGCGGTATAGCTGCTATTTCTCTTCTTGTAGGTGGTATAGGCATAATGAATATCATGCTTGTAACCGTTACCGAAAGAACAAGAGAAATAGGTATCAGAAGAGCGATCGGTGCCAGAAAATCCGGAATTATTATGCAGTTTCTGACCGAAGCGGGAATGCTTTGCGGAATAGGCGGAGTAATCGGAATAATTATCGGTTATGCCGCAAGCAGAATTTTGGGAAAACTGATTTTGCAAATGTCAATTTATCCGCCTATCTGGGTAACCTTTGCGACCTTTGCATTCTCTGTATTTTTAGGACTTCTTTTCGGAAGTTATCCCGCAATAAGAGCGTCCAGACTTCAGCCTGTTGAAGCTTTAAGAGCAGAATAGGAGTGTTTAATGAAAAATCGTTTAATTATATGTTTATTGGTTTTATCCTTTGCTGTTGCACTTGTAACCCCAACATATGCAGCTTCGGCCTTTGATGACATTACAGACCCGAGCGTTGAGAATGCGGTTGAGGTGCTTCGTATGATGGGTGCTATTCAAGGAACGGGAGAGGGAAAATTTCTTCCCGAAAAAACTTTAACCAGAGCTGAGTTTACAAAAATGGCTATTCTTGCCATGAGCTCTGAGCTTGATTTATCAAAGTATTCCAACATTACCATATTCCCCGATGTAACTTCATCTCACTGGGGCTTTAAGTATATAAATACTGCAGCAAAGATGGGAATCATTTATGGACTTCCAAGCGGCAGCTTTGCTCCCGATAAGGACATTTCGCTTGCTGAGGCGGTTACGATCCTTTTAAGACTTATCGGATACACCGACGATGAGATCGGCGGTGTATGGCCTTACGGGCAGGAAAATGTTGCAAAATCCATCGGAGTGCTTGACAATATTTCATATTCCTCCGTAAGCGGTAATATTAAGCGGGGAGAAGCGGCAAAGCTGTTTGTAAACTCAATGATGGCTGCCGGAAAGTCTGATAAATCAGCATTCTCTGTTTCAGGTAAGGTTGTTTTGAAATCGGTTGATGCTGCCAACAATAAAATTATTGTCAGTGAACTTGGATCGGTTCCGACATTGCGGCCTCTTGAAAATTCTTCACTTGTCGGTAAGGCCGGATATGTTCTTTACAGATCCGGTAAGGCTGCAGGATTTATTCCTGTCGGTGCCGTAAACAGCTTGCACGAAACCGCAGTTGTTATAGGCAGCTCCGGAGACGCTTCGGCTCTTACTGCGCTTGCAGGAAGGACGGATTATTCAATTTACAAGAACGGCTGTAAGATTACGGCGGACAAGCTTAAGAAGAATGATATCGTTACGTACAACGTTTCGGATAATAAGATGACGGTATGCGACACAAAGATCGTTGTTTATTATCAGAGTTGTGAAGGCTCGCCAAGCTCGCCAAGCACGATCGTTGCTTTAGGAAGCGGAAGTGAGGGCATAAGCTTTGATGTTCTTCCGAGTGCAATGGCAAGCATTTCAAAGTATAAGCCCGGTCAATCCGTCAGTCTTTATCTTACGGCAAACGGGGATATTGCGGCTGTTGGCAGCGGAAGCTATTCCGGCGCTCAGAATAACGGCGTATTTGTTGTTGATAACATGGGTAACGCAGATTTGATTTGCGGAAATACCGTTATGGATTTGAATATCCCTGTAAATAACGAGCGACTTAATGGAAAGACAGTCAGGATTTCATCGGCAAATTCCAATGGTGTTAAATTTGCTGAGTTTAAAGAAAATGCAGGCGGAACATTAAGGCTTGAACAAAATAAGCTCGGCAGCAAAAAAATCGCAGCAAATCCTTTGGTATTTTTAAACGGCGAGCAGGTCGGACTTGATAATTTAGGAGTAAACAGCATTATTTATGCAAGAGAAAACGCAAACGGCGAGATCGATATAATTGCTGCATACGATGCTTATGGCGGAAACCTGATCGCAGGTATTGCCGAAGTTTCTGCTGAACCGTCCTATGACGAATTTGATTCAAAAGAATATTATATGAACATAAGAGGCACAAAATATCCTCAGGGACTTTCTATGGAAACAAGCCTTCATGAGGAAGGCTTCAGAGGGTATGTTGTTGTAAGCAATAACGGAAAGCTTCTTACAAACGCAAGGAAGCTCAGTTCGTTCGGGAGCGTTGAAAAGGATGCTTTCGTTGATTCCAAATTGGTTTATACAAGCAGAGCAACATACGGCATCAATTCTGAAGTTTCCTGCATTAATACTGATACAAATCAGTGGACAAGTCTTGAGGATGCATTGGTATACGGAAGAACATTTAAACTGTACGGCACGGAATCCAGCGTGTTCGTGATCGAATACTATTATTAAATAATGCTTTAAAAGAGGTAAAACACCATGAAGCAGCCTTATGATGTAATAATTATCGGTTCGGGCCCGGCAGGGCTTGCTGCTGCAATTTATGCGGGCAGAGCAAAGCTTAAAACCCTTGTAATAGAGCAGGGAACATCCGGAGGTCAGATTTCTTCAACTGCCGAGATAGAGAATTATCCGGGCTGCGAAGCTGTTGAATCAGGTATGAGCCTTGTATCAAGAATGGAGCTTCAGGCTAAAAAATTCGGTGCTGAATTTATTAATGATCAGGTTATTTCTGTCGATCTGACATCTCAGCCTAAAGGAGTGTTTACTTTTGGTACTGATTTTTATTCAAAAACCGTAATAATAGCTACAGGAGCAAATCCCGCAAAGATCGGCTGCAAGGGTGAGGAAAAATTAGTCGGCAGAGGCATTTCATACTGCGCAACCTGCGACGGTGCTTTTTTTGAGGGACTCCCTGTTTTTGTTGTGGGAGGAGGAGATGCTGCTGTTGAAGAGGCAATATATCTTACTAATTTCGCTTCAAGTGTAAATATTGTTCACCGAAGATCCGAGCTTCGGGCTGCTAAATCAATTCAGGAAAAGGCCTTTAATAACCCCAAAATCAAATTCATCTGGGATAGTGTTGTTAAAGAATTTGAAGGCGAAGATCATTTAACGGCTATGGTTCTTGAAAATGTAAAGACACACGAAGCTTCAAAAATCGACGGAGATCAATTCGGTGTATTTGTTTTTGTCGGATTTAAGCCATCGACCGAGCTTTTTGAAGAACAGTTAGGGCTTGAAAATGGTTATATAAGAACCAATGAAGAGATGGAGACAGAGCTTCCGGGTGTATTTGCAGCCGGTGATTGCAGAATAAAATCATTAAGGCAGGTTGTTACCGCTGTTTCAGATGGCGCAATTGCAGGGGTTAATGCGGGAAAGTATATTGAAAATTTAAAATAAATCAGAGGTGATAGATTATGGATTTACGAATCAGCAAACTGGCAAAGCTTTTGGTAAACTTCTCTGTTAAGCTTCAGAAGGGCGAAAAGGTACTTATTGATTTTGAAGGTATGGAGGTAAGACCTCTTATAAAAGAGATCATCAAAGAAACCTATGCTGTCGGAGCATATCCTTATGTTACATACAGAGACAGCTCGATTAACAGGGCCTTGATGCTTGGCGCATGCGAAGAGCAGCTTGAACTTCAGAATAAGCATACGCTTGCTCAGATGATGGATATGGACGCTTACATTGCCATCAGAGGAAACGAAAACACCGCGGAGCTTTCAGATGTTCCCGATGACAAAATGGTGCTTTGGAGCAGAGCATCAGATCCCACATTAAGATATAGGGTCGATCATACAAGATGGGTCGTTTTAAGGTATCCTAATAATGCGATGGCACAAAATGCAAATCAAAGTATCGAGGCATTTGAGGATTTCTATTTTGATGTTTGTACACTGGATTATCAAAAAATGAACGATGCCATGACGCCGCTTGTTGAACTGATGAACAGAACGGATAAGGTAAGATTGCTTGGCCCGGGAACAGACCTTACATTTTCAATTAAAGATATTCCGGCAATTAAATGCGCCGGAACATGCAATATTCCTGACGGAGAGGTTTATACAGCCCCTGTAAGAGAGTCCATGAATGGGTATATTTCATATAATACCCAATCTCTTGAGATGGGCTTTACATATGAAAATATTCGTTTTGAAATTGAAAACGGAAAGATTGTCAAGGCAACAGCCAATGATAATGAAAAGATCAATAAACTGCTTGATACTGATGAGGGTGCAAGATATTTCGGAGAATTTGCCATTGGTGTAAATCCGTATGTAAGCAGCCCTATGAAGGATACTTTGTTTGATGAAAAAATTGATGGTTCGTTTCATCTTACGCCGGGTGCCTGCTATGAAGATTGTCCTAACGGAAATCACAGTGCGGTTCATTGGGATCTTGTTATGATCCAGCGTCCGGAGTGGGGCGGCGGTGAAATCTGGTTTGACGATGTTCTTGTCAGAAAAGACGGAAGATTTGTCGTACCCGAATTATTCTGTTTGAATCCGGAGAATTTAAAATAGTTTTTTTGAATAAATTAAGCTGCTATGGAAATTTACAAACTTACTAATGAAACAATCGATATGCTGTCCGATAAGATCGAACGCTTATACGAGGAAAACAAAAAGTCCACTAAAGAAACTCTCAGGGGCAAGCTTTTGCTTGAAGAAGCACTTCTGAAGTACCAGAGCAGATTTGGTTCTGATGTTGAAATATATTGCAGAACAATCAATGTCCTGGCGCAAACTCGTTTTACGATAAGGATACGTTCTGCAAGCTTCGACCCGTTTTCATTGGAAGAAAATCCAATGGCATTTATGATCCAGTCGATAACATCGACTTTTGAAGATACGCTTCCGTCATGGAAGTATCGTAATCTTGAAAATGAAATTGTATTTACGATCAGGAGCAGCAAACAGAAAAACTTCAATGTCAGAATACTGGCTTCAGTCGGATTATTCGGAGTATTGGCTCTGCTTCTCAGATTGTTTCTTCCGGATGACAGCCTGATTGCTTTTTGTAACAATTATGTTGACCCGTTAGCCAATGCCTACGCCGGAATGTTTGGCGTTATGGCGGTTATTCTGATATTCTGTGCTTTGGTGCTCAGTATTGTAAAAATCGGAGATATCAACATATTAAGCAATATGGGCGGATCGATGCTGAGAAGATTTTTTATAATTATTATTTTCAGTATGCTGATAATCAGCATTCCCGTACTGCCTTTGTTTGACATACATCTTGCGGGAAGCTCTCTTGAGCTTGCTATGTCCACGGTTTATGACATTATAATAGGTTTCCTTCCCGGTAATCTTGTCGGGGCATTCTTAAACTTTAATTCTGTCCATATTATGCTCATTGGCTGTATGTTCGGCTTCTCGCTTCTGGCTATGGGGCAAAAGGCCGATGTAATGGTGAGATTTTTTGATGAGGCCAATACCGTTGCGATTTTGACCAATAACTTTTTAAATAAGTTTATTGCAATCTATGCGGGTCTGAAGCTTTTTACCATTATTGCCGCAAGTGATTTTGCTTCGCTTTTGCAGGCAGGGAAAATGGTTATCTGCGTTGTAATTGCACAGCTTGCCATTTTTGCTGTGGCCGGTATAAGGGCTGCAAAAAAGCAGGGGATATCCTTCTTTGAGCTTTTCCATGCTTTAATGCCGTCATTTATTATTTGCCTGTCATCTGCTAACTTCGGTGCCGCCTTTTCAACAATTTATGATAATTTGATGGAATTAAAGGCTGACGAGGAGATAACCCCTGTTGCTCTTAATGTCGGAAGCATTTTGTTTAAGCCGTCAACAATATTAAGTTTTGTTTTTGCCTCGCTGTTTATGGCAAAGGCATATGGTCTTACCTTATCGATCGTTTGGGTGATAACCGCTGTGCTGCTCTCTCTTATTCTCGTACTCGGCGTTCCGAACATCCCGGGTGCAACTGTCGGAGCTTTAACTATGCTCTTTTCGCAGCTTGCGCTTCCGTCAGAGGCTTTGTCTTTAATGATCGCAGTATATGCAATTATGCAGTTCTTTAATGTTGCCGTTGATACATGGGCGCTGGAATGCGAAATAGTAGTGCTTTCCGGGGAAAAAACACAAAAAAACGGCTGATTTATGCTATAATATATGGGTTAAAGGTGTTGTTTCGCAGGAGGAAATATGGCTTGTAAAAAGAAAAATGAAGCTGCATCCGAGGTCAAGTATAAAAGAGTTCTTTTGAAAGTAAGCGGAGAAGCGCTTTCAAAGGACGGACAGGGTTTATGCCCCGAAAACTTAAAAAAGGTTGCGGCAGAAGTAAAACAACTTCTTAAGATGGGTGTTCAGGTAGGAATCGTTGTCGGAGGCGGAAACTTTTGGAGAGGCAGAACATCAGGAGATATGGACAGAGCTCTTGCTGATCAAATCGGTATGCTTGCAACCTGTATGAACGGCCTTGCCTTAAAGGATGCGTTAAATAATGCAAAGGTCGATGCAAGGCTTCTTACAGCGGTTTCAATGCCAAGTGTTGCTGAACCGTATTCTATAAACAGAGCAAGAACCCTTTTAGACAGGGGCGTTGTATGCATTTTCTCAGGCGGAACAGGTTCTCCGTTTTTCAGCACAGATACAGGCGCTGCATTAAGAGCTGTTGAAATCAAGGCTGATGTAATTCTTCTTGCGAAAAATATCGATGGTGTATACGACAGCGACCCGCTTATAAACAGGAATGCAAAGAAGTTTGATAAGATTTCACATACGGAAGTGCTTGAAAGAGATTTAAAGGTAATGGATTCCACTGCAGCATCACTTTGCAGAGATAATAATATGAAAATTCATTTGTTTGGCCTTGCCGAAAAAGATGCGATTCTTAAGGCATGCAGAGGCGAAAAGATAGGAACCGTAGTTTATTAGGAGGATATTATGGGAGCTCAGGAAGTTTACAAGGAAAAAATGGAGAAAACTCTTAGCGTGCTTAAGCAGGATCTTAATACGGTAAGGGCAGGCCGCGCAAATCCGGCGCTTTTAGATCAGATTGTAATCGATTATTACGGAACGCCTACGCCGCTCAAGAATATGGCAAATATTCAGATACCTGACCCAAGGTCAATTCTTATTGCGCCTTTTGACCCATCTACTTTAAAGACAATTGAAAAGGCTATTCAGGTTTCCGATATCGGCATCAATCCGAGCAACGACGGGAAAAACATCAGACTCGTTATTCCGCCACTTACAGAAGAAAGGCGTAAGGAGCTTGCAAAATCCATTAAAAAGATGGGGGAGGAATCTAAAGTTGCAGTCCGTAACTTAAGAAGAGATGCAAACGATCAGATCAAAAAGGATGAAAAAGCCGGTCTTCTTACAGAAGATGATGTAAAGAATGATCTTGATGAAATCCAAAAGATGACGGATAAATGCATGAAGGACATTGACGGCATCTTAACGGAAAAAGAAAAAGAGCTTATGGAGCTGTAGTGATCAGGGCTCTTGATGAAAAAAAAATACCTCAGCACGTTGCCATCATTATGGACGGCAATGGCCGCTGGGCAAAGCAGCGTGGGCAAGCCAGACTTTTCGGGCATAATGCCGGTATGGAGGCCCTCAGAGAAATAGTCAGGCACTCCCAGAGACTGGGAATTAAGTACCTGACTGTTTATGCTTTTTCAACAGAGAACTGGAAGCGCCCGAAGGATGAAGTTTTCGGCATTTTCAGGCTTCTGATCAAGTATGTTAATTCTGAGATCAGAGAACTGAACGAAAACAATGTTCACGTGAATATTCTCGGAGATTATTCGGTGTTACCGAAAGATTCCGTTCAGGCTGTTGAATTTGCGTTGAATACCACACAAAATAATGATGGTTTGGTATTTTCAATTGCATTAAACTACGGTGGACGCGACGAAATCTTAAGAGCTGTAAAAAAGATTTCAGAATCCCATATCGACATGAACAGACTTACTGAAGAGGAGTTTTCAAAATATTTGTTTACGAAAGATATTCCCGATCCGGAGCTTATTATAAGAACGAGCGGAGAAATGCGTCTTTCAAATTTTCTTACCTGGCAGAGTGCTTATTCCGAATTGGTTGTGACTCCTGTATATTGGCCTGATTTTTCGCCGAAAATTTACGAGGATTGCATTGCGGAGTATCAGCAAAGAGACAGAAGGTTTGGCGGAGTAAAATGAAACAGAGAATAATTTCCGGAATCATAATGATGCCTTTTTTGGTATTTCTCTTTTGGGGGAATATTCCGCTTTTGCTGTTTATGATTATAATATCCGGAATAGCCCTTTGGGAGTTTTATAACGGATACAAAAAGACAGGAGTAAAGCCGTCACTGGTTCTCGGCATCGTTGCCACGATCGCTCTTTATGCAATCATCATTTGGGGAGAGCTTTTACATGGCAATGAAGAGGCATATGCACATTTGATTTTACTTTGGGTTTTCTGTGTATGCGTATCGGGGGTATGTTCTTCGGTATTTTTAAAAGATCATAATATTCTTGACGGCCCTATTACTTCCTTGGGTATCTTTTACATTCCCTTTATGATTTCGCATATTGTTCTTGTGGATCAGATCGATGAATACAGAAATATGGTATTTATGATATTTATTACCGCATTTGCAACAGACATCTGTGCATATTTTACAGGCTATTTGTTTGGTAAACATAAGCTTTGTCCGTCTTTATCTCCCAAAAAAACTGTTGAGGGCGCAATCGGCGGAGTCTTCGGGAGCGTGGTGTTCAGTTCTGTTTTCGGTTATTTTGTTTTTCCGGGAAAAATGATTCATTTTATTGCTATGGGATTTGTTGGTGCAATTTTTGCGCAGGTCGGAGATCTTTCCGCTTCGGCATTTAAACGCAAGATGGGAATCAAGGATTATTCAAATCTTATCCCGGGACATGGCGGAGTTTTGGACAGATTTGACAGTGTATTGTTTACGGCACCATTTATATATTACTATACTATTATTTTCTTAAGACCATAGGTGAAGTATGAAAAAGCTGGCTATTTTGGGTTCTACCGGTTCAATAGGTACACAGGCTCTGGAAGTTGTACGAAGAAATAAAGACAGATTTTCTGTAGTTGCTCTTGCCTGCGGACATAATACCGATTTGCTTAAAACACAAATTGATGAGTTTAAACCCGGTTTTGTTTCTGTTGCCGAGGAATCGGATGCAAAAGCGTTAGCTTTGGTTTACCCCGATATTAAATTTGAATCCGGAAATGCAGGACTTATAGATGCAGCATCTGAGACTGACTGTGATTTGGTTGTAAATGCTCTGATGGGCATGGTGGGTTTTAAACCTACGGTCTATGCATTATCGGCTGGAAAAGATGTTGCTTTAGCCAATAAAGAAACTCTGGTATCCGGCGGCGAGGTTGTTATGAAGCTTGCAAAGGATAATAACGCCAGGATACTGCCGATTGATTCTGAACATTCTGCAATATTTCAGTGCCTTCAGGCCGCAGGCCCAAACAATATCAAGAGAATTCTTCTTACATGTTCCGGAGGACCTTTCAGAGCTTATACAAAAGCCCAGCTTGAGAATGTTACGCTTAAGCAGGCACTTGCACATCCAAACTGGTCTATGGGAAAGAAGATTACCGTTGACTCTGCAACTTTGATGAATAAAGGATTGGAGGTTATTGAGGCTTCGACCCTGTTTGGAATAAATGCACATCAGATACAGGTTGTTATTCATCCTGAAAGTGCAATACATTCGGCTATTGAATTTGAAGACGGTTCAATTCTGGCACAAATCGGAAAAGCTGATATGAAAATTCCGATTGCATATGCGCTTTCGTATCCTGAAAGACTTCCGGATGCAGGTGAAAGTCTTGATCTTTTTGAGCTTGGAAGTATGCATTTTGAAAAGCCCGACAGAGGAACATTTGAATGCCTTGGACTTGCATATAAAGCTATGGAGCATGGTCTTTCTTACAGAGTTGTTCTTAATGCTGCCAATGAAATTGCCGTTGAGGCATTCTTAAATGGCGAAATTAAATTTACGCAAATTCCTGAGGTTATCAACAAGGCTTGCGCACAGCACAGAAGAGTTTGGATTGAAAGCCCTGTTGGTATTTTAGCCGTAGATGATAATGCCAGACAGTTTTCGAGGCGTATCGTGGAAGAGATGAAAGGGAATAAATCTTGAACACGCTTATTGGGATTCTTATATCGATAATATGTTTTTTAATTCTTGTAGGGAGCCATGAATTTGGACATTTTACTGCAGGAAAGATATTAAATATGCAGATAAATGAGTTTTCAATCGGCATGGGTCCAAAGATATGGTCACGTAAAAAGGGAGAAACGGAATACGCTCTCAGAGCAATACCTATTGGGGGCTTTTGTGCTTTTGAGGGGGAGGAGGAAGAAAGCGAAAATCCGAGAAGCTTTGTCAATCAGCCATGGTGGGCAAAGATCGTCGTTATGCTTGCCGGACCCTTTGTTAATATCATTTTGGCAATATTGGTATTTACGGGTGTTTTTTGTTATATAGGTTACCCATCCACAACTTTGGCATCAGTACCGGAGGGCTATCCTGCCTCCGAGGCCGGAATAATGGCAGAGGATAAAATTATTGAGGTTGATGGCGCAGTTATAGGAAGCTTTGCTGAAGCCCAACAGTCTATTGCAGGCTCAAACGGAGATACTGTCGATATTAAAGTCCAGCGCGGAAAAGAAGTTCTTGATTTTAGCTGTGGTACATATATCAATGATTACGGAAACAAGTCTATCGGTATAGTTTCAAAGCTTGCTCATCCGTTAAAAGAATCTTTTAATGACGGCGTAAAGGAAACGGGAATTGTATTTGCTGCAATTGTTGATTTTATTAAAGGCCTGTTTAACGGTACGTCAAGCACTGCTGATGTCAGCGGTGTTGTCGGAATCGTATCTGTAATGTCTGAGTCTTACCAATATGGGTTTATTAACGTAATTTATATATTTGCTCTTATTACTGCAAACTTGGGATATATGAATTTATTGCCGTTTCCTGCACTGGACGGCGGAAGAGTTTTGATGACTCTGCTTGTTAAGCTCAGCGGTGACAGGATACCGCGCAAGCTTGTGCTTATCATTAATTCTGCAGGCATGGCTATTTTAATTATATTGATGATACTTCTGATATTTAAAGATTCAATTGCTTTGTTAAGATGAGAATTTCAAGACAAATAAAAGTCGGTAATGTCCTTGTGGGCGGCGGTGCTCCCGTCTCAATTCAGTCTATGACCAATACTGACACAAAGGACGTTGAGGCAAGTATAAGACAAATTGATGAATTGGCAGAAGCAGGCTGCGATATTGTAAGGCTTACGGTTCCCGATTTGGATGCGGCAAAGGCATTTGGGCAAATTAAAAGGAAGAGCCTTCTTCCTATGGTTGCCGATATACATTTTGATTATAAATGTGCCTTGGCTGCGATGGATAACGGTGCCGATAAGGTAAGGATCAATCCGGGAAACATCGGTTCCGAAGAAAAGGTCCGTATGGTTTTGGATAAAGCAAAGGAATGCGGTATCCCGATCAGAATAGGTGTAAACTCCGGATCTTTGGAAAAGGAAATAATTGCAGAATACGGCGGAGTGACTGCCGAAGGCCTTGCGGAAAGTGCATATAATGCCGTAAAGTATGCCGAAGGCTTTGGCTTTTACGATATAGCTGTAAGCCTTAAATCATCCGATGTACAAATGAATCATAAGGCACATAAGCTTATTGCAGACAGAATAAACAACCCGCTTCATATCGGGCTTACCGAGGCAGGCATAGGAGAGATGGCTGAAATAAAGTCGTGCAGCGCCATCGGAGCGCTTCTTCTGGACGGAATAGGAGATACGATCCGAATATCTCTTACCGGAGATCCTGTAAGAGAGGTGCTTCTTGCAAAGAAGCTTCTTAAGGCCATCGGTATAAGAAAGGGCGGAATAGATTTTGTGTCTTGTCCGACCTGTGGCAGAACAAAGGTCGATCTTCCGAAGATTGCTGCGGAAATTGAAAAAGAGCTGATGAGTGTTTCAAAAATGCTCGAAGCTGAAAATAAAAGCCTAAGGGTCGCCGTTATGGGCTGCGCGGTTAACGGACCGGGAGAGGCAAAATCTGCCGACATTGGCGTTGCCTGCGGCAAGGGCGAGGGTTTGATTATTTCAAAAGGAGAAATCGTTAAAAAAGTTCCTGAAAGCAGAATAAAAGATGAATTACTTTCACAGATTAATCTATTGATTAAACAGAGGTGAATGCTATGGCTAAAAAAGAAGTATCAAGAACCGAAATATTTGAATCAATGTCAGTTGATAAGGCGATTATTACATTGGCTGTACCAACTATTATGAATCAGCTTGTAAATGTAATCTATAACCTTGCAGATACATTTTTTGTAGGAAAGCTGAATAATTCATCCATGGTTGCTGCTTTGACATTATCTGCCACCATAATGATTCTGCTTACTGCTTTCTCCAGTTTATTTGTTATCGGTTCATGCGCTGTAATTTCCACATCTTTAGGATCCGGTAATCTGAAGCGCGCAAAGGATGTTTATGTAACAGCACCGATATTGGCATTTATTGTCGGTGCAATTATTACGCTTATAATGACAATTTTTCTTGAGCCGATTTCCTGGCTCGCCGGTTCAACCGAAAGCTGTATTGAGTATACCAAACAGTATCTCTTCTGGGTAATAGGAATAAATGCCATTCCCTTTACGGTCGGTAATACCATAGGCGCCTGCCTTAGAGGCAGGGGCTATTCCAAGTACGAGATGCTCGGTCTTTCAATCGGCAATATTTTGAATATTATCCTTCATCCTATTTTTATTTTCGTTTTCGATTTGGGGGTTAAGGGGGCTGCAATAGCCACCATGCTTTCTGCTACTGTTTCTCTTGTAATCTTTGTTGTGATAACACTTAAAAAACAAAAAGAATCCGATTTATTTACAAGCTTAAAGGAATACAAGTTTTCTCTGATGCTGGCAAAGGAGATCCTTTCAATGGGATTTCCGGCATGGCTCCATCAAATCGTTGCCGGCATTACAAATACAATGTTTATGAATCTTACGAAAACGTACAGCGATGCTGCTATTGCCGCTGTCGGAATTTCCAGAAAGCTCGAACATGTAAGCGGTCAGTTTATGATAGGTCTTTATCAGGGGGTTATTCCTCTTATTTCTTACAGCTACGGTCAAAAGAACTTTGAGAGACTTAACAGCGTAAGAAAAAGGTCGCTTTTCTACGGTATGATGATAGGTGTTGCTTCAATGCTTGTTCTTATACCGTTCTCCAGACAGTTTACACTCTTGTTTATTAAGGATGAAGCTACTGTTATTTACGGTATTCTCTTTGTAAGGATCTATTCTGCCTTACCGTTTACAATGTCTCCAAACAATAACTGCCGCACGGTTTTCCAGGCTATCGGAATGAAAAAACAGTCTACAAGGATTTCAATTTTAAGAAATGTTATTCTGTTTGTTCCCGTTATGTACCTATTGAATCATTTCTTTGGGATCTACGGACTTATTCTGAGCAATCTCATAAGTGATATTATTGTTGATATTTATGCTTTAATTTCCATGAACAAGGCTATGAATCGTCTTAAAAATGAATTTAATGCTTGATTTTTGTTATTTCTAATATATAATATGTACGTACGTTATAGTTAAGTGAGCCGAGTGGCTCACTTTTCTGTTTTATCTGCGGAGAAAATTGAATATGGCAAAGAAAAAAATCGGAGATTTAATCTCGGAATGGATGGATGAGTTCGGTCCTGAAAACGGATTTGAGCTTCACCGAAGTGAATTTGTCAAAGAGGGGGATACATGGTACCTGCGGGTATATGTGGACAAACTCGTTGACGGAAAATATGAATATGTAAGCTCGGATGACTGCGAACTTGTCAGCCGGTTCTTAAGCACCAGGCTTGATGAAACTGATCCTATAAAGCAGAACTATTACCTTGAGGTAAGCAGTCCCGGGATGGACAGGCCTTTAATCTCGGATAAGGATTATGAACGATTTAAGGGCAGTCTGGTTGAAATCAGTTTATATAAAGCTCTTGACGGAAGGAAAAACCTTAGCGGAGAGCTTATTGATAAAAAGGATAATACTGTATTTATTAAAGACGATAAAGGTATTGAAATCTCACTGCCGCTTGAGTTTGTGGCAAAAATTAATCTTGCGGTAGTATTTTAGGAGGAAAAAATGAACAAGGATTTTATTGAAGCCGTTGAAGATCTTGAAAGAGAAAAACATATGTCGAAAGACATGCTGATTGAAGCTATTGAATCTGCACTGGTTTCTGCATACAAAAAGAATTACGGAACATCTCAGAATGTCAGAGTAAGCATTGACAGATCATCAGGTGACATTGATGTATTCATGAGAAGAGATATTGTTGAAGATGTCGAAGATGAATTTTCACAGTGCTCTTTGGAAGAAGCTCAGGAGATTGACCCGGAATATGAAATCGGAGATGTTATCGAATATAAAGTAACGCCCAGAGATTTCGGAAGAATTGCTGCACAGACAGCTAAACAGGTCGTTGTTCAGCGCATCAGAGAAACAGAACGCGGAATGATTTATGACGACTATATTTCCCGTCAGGGTGAAGTTGTTACAGGAATCGTTCAGCGAGTATCAAATAATACAGTATTCGTTAATATGGGAAGAGCTGAAGGGATTCTTTCACAGGGCGAACAGATGCCCGGTGAAAAATATAATGTAAATGACAGAATCAAGGTGTTTGTTATGGATGTGAAGCGTTCCACTAAGGGGCCTCAGGTATTTCTTTCCCGTACCCACCCCGGACTTGTTAAGAAGCTCTTTGAGCTTGAGGTTCCGGAAATTCAGGAAGGCATCGTTGAAATCAAGAGCGTATCAAGGGAGGCAGGATCCAGAACAAAGATCGCCGTATGCACATACGATGAAAATGTTGATCCTGTCGGTTCCTGCGTAGGGCCCAGAGGACAACGGGTACAGGCTGTTGTAGACGAGCTTGGCGGAGAAAAGATCGATATTATCAACTGGTCCGATGAGCCGGGCAAGATGATTTCTTCTGCGCTTTCTCCATCAAAAGTAGAAATGGTTCTGATCGATGAAACCGAAAAGTCTGCCCTTGTTGTTGTTCCCGATTATCAGCTTTCGCTGGCAATCGGAAAAGAAGGACAGAATGTAAGACTTGCTGCAAGACTTTGCGGTTGGAAGATCGATATTAAGAGTCATTCAAAGTATGAAGAAATGGAAAGGTCTGAAACAGAGGAATATCAGGAAACTGTTTTTGAAGGTGCCGCAGATGATAAAGATCTTTCCGGGATGAAGAAGAATGAATTGATTTCATTTGCAGCCGAAAAGGGAATTGAAGTAAATCCCAAAGCACTTAAAGCTGAAATTCTTGAAATTATTCTGAATAATCTGGAGGCATAAATGCCGGAAACGATAAAAAAAGTTCCAATGAGAAGATGCATTGCATGCATGAGCTCGTATCCTCAATCGCAATTAATAAGAATTACATTACAGGGGAATGGACTTCAAATTGATCAGGAAAGAAAAGCAGATGGGCGTGGATGCTATATTTGCAAAAAAGAAAAATGCATTGAAACCGCAATAAAGAAAAATGCATTTTCCAGAGCGTTTAAAACGTTCATCACCAAGGATGAAATCGAGAAAATCAGGAGGTATTCAGATGCCAAGTAATGAAACAAAAATAGTAAAGGCTGCACCCAAAAAGGATGATGCTCAAAAAGAAGCCGGCGCATCCAAGGTGCAGATCAAAGCCGTTGATCTTGCCATAATTGAAGCACAGAAGAAAAAGAAGGCTGCCGCAAGCAAAAAGACCGCAGGCACAACCAAAAAGGCTGCTGCAGAAAAGGATCCCGCAAAAAAGACAGCCGTTAAAACAGAAAAGGCTGCTCCGGCCGGCGCGCCTGTGACAAAAGCAAAGGCCCCTGTAGGAACACCGATGCCAAAAGCTAAGGCTGTTGGTGTTGCAATGCCTAAGAGTGCAGTTCCTCAGAAAAAGGCCGTAACTCCTCAAACGGAGGAAGAAATTGCAAAGGTCAAGTCTGAGGATGAAAAACCAAAGCGAACAAGAAAGAAAAAGCTTGAAGAGTCTGCCGTAAGTGAGGCGGTAAAAGAAACAAAAGTTAAAGATACCCCTGCTGAAAAGACAGCAGAAGCCCCTATGGCTTCAGAAGAAAAAGCTGTTGAAGCAACGAGTGAAGAACCAAAGGTTCCTGCTGAAGCGATCAGAGAAGCTTCCGATGAAAATACAAAAGAAACTCCGAAAGCAGAAGAGACTAAGATTGATTATGTACCTTCCGTCGGAGTAAAGATCATCAGCAGAGCTGCTGATGAACCAAAGCCTGCTTCGAAAGAAAAGAAACAGGATGCTAAAAAGAGAGATATCAAAAATAAAAAAACTGACAGAAAGCCAAAGGAATATGTCGGAAAGAAGGGCGAAAACAACAAAGAAGAAAGCGCTCCGAGAAAGAAAAATGTTCCGAAGACCGATGCCAAAGGCGAAAAGGTCGTTGCCTTCACCGCAAGCCAGAATGGTGATAACAGAGGAAAGAAGAATAACAAAAACAAAGACAAAGACAAAGAAGGAAAGAGAAATAAGAGCATGTTTGATGATATGCCGACTGATCTTTCCAGAAATATTAAAAAGAAGCACTCAAAGTATAAGGAAACCAGAGTTGAAGAAGAACCTGTAGTAAGCCAGGAGGTTGAAGAGGCAATTGCAACAGGCGGATATGTAATCAATGTTCCTATCACCGTTGGCGGTTTCTGCGAACAGGTTGAGGTTTCTACCTCTCAGGCTATCATGGCTCTTATGAAGATGGGAATCATGGCAAACGTCAACCAGAATCTTGATGAAGAAACAGCAGTTCTTCTCGGCATGGAGCTTGGCATTACGGTTGCTGTTAATAAGGCAGAGGAAATTGAGGAAGAAGAGGGTATTGATACCCATGAGGACAGAGCTTCCGAGCTTCAGCCAAGACCGCCGATAATAACAGTAATGGGTCATGTAGATCATGGTAAGACTTCTATCCTTGATGCTATCAGATCAACAAATGTAACTGCAGGTGAAGCAGGTGGTATTACACAGCATATCGGTGCATCTGAGGTTGTTCACAACGGGAAGAGAATAGTATTCCTCGATACTCCCGGACACGAAGCATTCACGGCTATGCGTGCAAGAGGTGCACATATTACGGATATTGCCGTACTTGTTGTTGCTGCGGACGACTCAGTAATGCCCCAGACGATTGAATCTATCAGTCACGCCAAGGCTGCAGGTGTTCCGATTATTGTTGCAATGAACAAGATGGATAAACCTGCTGCGAATCCGGATCTTGTTAAAAAGGATCTTGCTAATCAGGGTCTTCTTGTTGAAGACTGGGGAGGACAGGTAATTTGCGTACCTTGCTCTGCTAAGACCGGAATGGGAATTCCTCAGCTTCTTGAAATGATTCTTCTTCAGGCAGACATGATGGAGCTTAAGGCTAATCCCGACAGACTTGCACAAGGAACTGTTATTGAAGCAAGGCTTGATAAATCAAGAGGTCCTGTTGCCACACTTCTTGTAATGAACGGAACTCTTCAGGCAGGTGCTGCAGTAGTTGCAGGAACAGCAAGCGGAAGAGTGCGTGTTATGACTAATGCAAAGGGCGAGGTTATCAAAAAGGCCGGACCGGCTACTGCAGTAGAGATTACAGGTCTTACGGAGGTTCCTGAAGCCGGTGATGAATTCTATATGGTTAAGGATGAAAAGACCGCAAGAGAAATCACCGAAAAGAGAAGAGAAAAGATAAGGCAGGAGGTTCTGGCAAAGAACTCTTCAATGTCACTTGAAAAGCTATTCAGTCAGCTTCAGGAGGGCGAAGTTAAAGATCTTAATATTATAATCAAGGCGGATGTTCAGGGCTCTGTAGGAGCATTGGAACAGTCTCTTGAAAAGCTTCATAATGAAAGTGTAAGAGTAAAGATTATTCATACCGGTGTAGGTACTGTTACTGAGGGCGACGTAATGCTTGCAGGTACGTCAAATGCCATTATCATCGGATTTAATGTTCGTCCAAGCTCTGCTGTTGAAGCTATGGCTGAAAGAGAAGGTGTTGAAATCAGATCTTACAGAATCATTTATGAAATCATCGAAGATATTGAAGCTGCCATGAAAGGTATGCTTGCTCCCGAATTCAAGGAGGTCGTAATCGGTAAGATTGAAGTAAGAGATACATTTAAGGTCCCGAATGTCGGAATCATTGCCGGCGGTTACGTTCTTGAAGGTAAGGTTGCAAGAGGAGCGCAATTAAGGCTTGTTCGTGACGGTATTGTAATCCACGAGGGTGCTATCGGATCTCTTAAGAGATTTAAGGACGATGCAAAGGAAGTTGCAAGCGGCTATGAATGCGGTATCGGAATTGAAAACTACAATGATATCAAGGTCGGAGACATTATCGAAGCCTTTAAGATGGAAGAGGTTAAGAGAGCTTAATGAGTAAGAATCACAGACCTCAAAGACTGGGTGAGGAAATCAGAAAAGTTGTAAGCGAGATGCTTCTTAAGGGTGACCTTAAGGATCCTCGCTTTAAAGGGATGATAGGTATCAGCGGAGTAGACGTATCCGGTGACGGAGGTTATGCAACTCTGTATATTACTTCGCTTTCTTTTACTCCGGGTGCTGAAATGACAGCAGAGGAAAAACAGGGTATTATAGATGCCTTTAATCATTCCTCAGGATATATCAGAAGCGTTATCGATAAAGCTGTAAAGGTTCGTTATGTACCGGAACTTGTTTTTAAGCTTGATGAGTCCTTTGAATATGGTGCAAAAATGGATAAAATTCTTGATGGTTTAAAGTAATGTATAAGTGGAATGATATTGTAAACTGCATAAAGGCTTATGATGATATTGTCGTAATGACACATACCAATATGGATGGTGATGCAATGGGCAGCGCCTCTGCACTTTGCCGTGCTTTAAGGTTTATGGGAAAGCGCTGCGTTATTCTTTTGGAGGATGCAGTACCCGGATATCTTAATATATTGCATCATCATAAGGGCGATGATAAAGAGCTTCCGTACTTTGTGGATAAAATGCCTTACGACGCAAAGCTTGCCATTGCCGTTGACTGCGGCGATGAAAAGAGAATTGAAAAAAGGCTCGATGTTTATCATGCGGCAGAAAAGAAGATATGTATAGACCATCATATTCAGGCTGGCAGTTTTGCAGATTTTTCCGTTGTTGATCCTGAATTGGCTGCAACAGGACTTCTTATTTACGAGCTTATCAACGAGCTTGGCGTTCAGATCGATACCCATATTGCAGAGGACCTTTATGTCGCAATTGTTACAGATACAGGACGATTTAAATATTCAAATACCACTGCACAGGTCCATAGAGTTGTAGCTGATTTATTCTCTTACGGATTTGATCATGTTAAGCTTTGCAATGCTATTTTTGACAGCTTTCCGATGTCTCAGATTAAAGCCGAAGGTATTGCAGCCGATAATATGGAATTATTTGCAGGCGGTAAGGCTGTGGTTTCTTCTATTTCACTTGAGGAGATGCAAAGCGTTGGTGCTTCATACGATCAAATTGATACCTGTATTGACCGTATAAGAATTGTTGAAGGAACTGAAATTGCTGCTTTTCTTAAAGAAAAAGAGCCTTATGTCATCAAGCTCAGTTTAAGAGCAAAATCATATGCAGATGTAAACCGCATTGCCATTGCACTTGGCGGCGGCGGACATGAAAAAGCCTCAGGAGCAACACTTAATATGTCTCTTGAAGAAGCGACTGAAACGGTAAAGAAAGAAATTATCAATGAACTTGCAAGATTTGAATAATCTTGCATTTACGTTTTATTATGACGGGAATATTAGTTGTAAATAAACCGATGGGCTATACATCTCATGACGTAATAGCTATATTAAAGGGCATTACGGGAGAGAAGAAAATCGGGCACACAGGTACTTTGGATCCGAATGCCACGGGAGTTCTTCCTGTTTGCTTCGGTAAGGCAACCAGACTCATTGAATATATGGAGCTTACTCCAAAAGCTTATGTTTGCACGGCAAGGCTTGGTATCAGTTCTGATACCGATGATATTTGGGGCGAAATAAAGGCTGATGAGTCTCCGTTAAATCCGTTTAAGATAGAAGACGTTTCATCTGTTCTTAAGTCTTTTAAGGGTGAAATCAGTCAGATTCCGCCGATGTATTCAGCGGTAAGTGTGAACGGCAGAAGACTTTATTCTTATGCAAGAAGCGGCGAAAAAGTCGATGTAAAACCAAGAAAGGTTATCATTTACGATATAAGTCTTTCCGGGTTTTATCCATGCAGAAATGAGATAGTTTTCGCTGTTACGTGCAGCAGGGGCACATATATCAGGTCTATTTGCAGAGAAATCGGAACAAAGCTCGGCTGCAGCGGGGTTATGAGTTCTTTGGTAAGAACCGCAACCTCGGGCTTTGATATCAGCGAAGCAGTTGATTTTGAGGAGATCAGAGAAAAAGGAATGGATTTGATTTTGCAAAATATTCAATCTATCGACAGGGCTATTGGAGATATGCCAAAACTGATGCTTTCTGAAAGTGAAATTAAAAAGTTTTCCAATGGACTGTCTGTTAAAAACAATGGTCCGGACGAAACAGCGATTGCCGTAATGAATGGCAATGAACTTGCCGGGATAGCTAAACGGGAAGAAAATATAATAAAACCTGTAAAGGTGTTTAATCAATAAATGAAAGTATTTACCTGGCTGGAAGATGCGTCAGCCTTCATTCAGGACAGTGTTATTGCACTTGGGAATTTTGACGGTCTTCATAAAGGTCATCAGGAGTTAATTAAAGAAGCGGTTAGGATAGCAGAAGATAAAGAAATGTCGTCTGTTGTTTTTACTTTCAGAAATCATCCTTCAAATGCCATTGCAGGTAAAACCGTTGTTAAAAACATTATGGATATTCATGAAAAGTCTATTGTTGCAGAAAGGCTTTCTGTTGACTATATGGTTAATATCCGTTTTGATAAGCTTGTCATGAAGCTTGAACCGGAAGAATTTGTTGAAAGGATACTTGTTAAGAATTTGCATATCAAACATGCTGTCTGCGGTTTTAATTATTCTTTTGGATATAAAGGTGCGGGAAATCCTTCAATGCTGAAAGAGCTTGGCAAAAGGTACGGTTTTGATGTTACGGTTATTTCTGAATTTTCCATAGATGGTGAAACCGTTTCGAGCACCGCAATCCGTGCTCTTTTGGAAAATGGCGATATGCTTAAATATCAGAAATTTACCGGAAGAACATACAAGATCGGCGGTTACGTAATGCATGGGCAGCATTTGGGAAGGACTATGGGTTTTCCTACTGCAAACTTAAGCCTCTCTCAGACTATGGCTTTGCCTGTGAATGGTGTATATGTCACAAATATTATTCTGGATGGTAAGAAGTATCACTCTGTTACTAATGTGGGTAATAAACCGACTGTCGGTGAGTTTGAAAAAAATGCGGAAACGCATATTTTTGATTATAAAGGGGATATTTACGGGAAAAGGGTCATTGTTGAGTTTATCGATTTATTAAGACCTGAGATGAAATTCGAAAGCATTGATGCTTTAGCTTTTCAAATTGATAAGGATTGTGTTAATGCAAGAATTTATCACGATAAATTTAACAGAAGATAAGGAGGATTAATGAACACTACAACAATTATTGCGCTGATACTTTTTGGTATTACATATGTTTGCATATTTGCATTAGAGAAATTCCGTCCGTATGCGGCATTGATTTCTGCAGTAATATTTATTATTCTCGGTTCAGGGATTTTCTCCGATTTTTCATACAGCCTTTCAGAAGCAATCGGTGAGATAGATTGGAACGTTCTTATGATGATTGCGGGTACCATGGGAACCGTACAGCTCTTTATTGATTCCAATATGCCTTCAAGAATGTCGGATATATTGATTTCAAAGGTTTCTTCTGTAAAAATAATGATCGTTGTTATGAGCCTTTTTGCGGGCATAATTTCGGCTTTTGTTGATAACGTTGCAACGGTGCTTATGATTGCCCCCGTTGCACTTGCTATTTGCAGAAAGCTTGAGATTTCGCCGGTTCCGACACTTATCTGTATACCGATTTCATCTAATCTGCAGGGCGCCGCAACCTTGGTCGGAGATACAACATCAATACTTCTTGCAAAGGCTGCAGGCCTTGATTTTTCGGATTTCTTTGTTGATGATGGTCATGCGGGAATGTTCTTTGTAACCGAGCTTGGTGCTATTGTATCTGCTCTTATTATTCTTTTGATGTTCAGAAAAGAAAACGGAAGGATCGATATTTCAGACCGCACCGAGGTTGAGGATAAGGTTCCGACCCTGCTTCTTATTTTGACCGTTGCTTCTTTAATTGGCGTTTCATTTATACCGTATAAAGATACGGCTGCTCCGGGTCAATTCTATAAGCCTGAAACCACAAACGGTATTATTTGTATATTCTTTTTTGTTATCGGATTGATAAGACAATGTATTAAAGAAAAAAGCATAAATCCTATCAAAAAAGCTCTGCCGGAAATTGATTATTATACCTTAGGACTTTTGCTGGGTCTGTTTATAGTAATAGGCGGAATTAAAAAAGCCGGAATTATTGATTTGCTTGCAAACGGTATTTATAATCTTTGCGGCGGAACTACAAGAACTGCTGTATTTGTTACGTTTAGCGTAATTGTATGGATGTCGGTAGCGATTTCAGCTTTTATTGATAATATTCCTTATGTAGCCACCATGCTGCCTGTTGTTGCAGTGCTGTCTTCTCATTTTATTGAAGCCGGCGTTGCTATGGACCCAAAGCTTCTGTATTACGGACTTTTGGTTGGTGCAACATTGGGCGGAAACATTACGCCGGTCGGAGCTTCAGCAAATATCGCAGGTATAGGTATTCTCAGGAAAGAGGGGTATACGGTAAAAAACGGCGATTTTATGAAGTTTTCCGTACCTTTTACCCTTGCAGCTGTTACGACAGGCTATGTTCTTTTGTGGATAATCTGGATGTAAAAAAGACTTTACAATAACTGTTTTGGGCAGTATAATATACCGGTCAGTTAAATCTACCTGTTTCTTAGGTGCCCGATACTCCTGCGGCAGCCTCGGATTCAGGCGAATGTTAAAAAAAGGAGAGTTTTTTTATGCTTACAACAGAAAAGAAAGCAGAAATCATGAAGGAATTTGCAACATGCCCTAACGATACAGGATCCCCTGAGGTACAGGTTGCTATTCTTACTTACAGGATCAATGAGCTCAACGAGCACCTCAAGACACATGCAAAGGACAACCACTCAAGACGTGGACTTTTAAAGATGGTTGGTCACAGAAGAAACCTTCTTGCATATCTTAAGGAAAAGGATATCGAAAGATACAGAACACTTATCGCTAAGTTGAACTTAAGAAAGTAATTGTTATTTATGGCGGGGCCTTTGGCCCCGCTTAAAGTTTTTTGTTACGGGTACCCGCTTGAGAATTAAATGCATTTAAAAACTGCATTTAATTGTCAAGCCGGACCCGGGAAAGGTTTTTAAAATGAGATTTACAGATTACAGAACATTCAGAACTGCCATCGGCGGCAGACTGATGGAACTGGAAATCGGCAAGGTTGCCGAGCAGACCAATGGTCAGGTTATGGTTAAGTACGGTGATACGGTTGTAAACGTAACTGTTTGCTGTGCCAAGGAGGCTCAGGAAGGAGCCGATTTCTTCCCGCTTTCATGCGACTACGAAGAAAAGCAGTACGCAGTGGGAAGAATTCCGGGAGGCTTTATCAAGAGAGAGGGAAGACCTGCAGAAAAAGCAATCTTAAAGTGCAGACTTATGGACAGACCGTTAAGACCTCTTTTCCCAAAGGGATTCTACAATGCTGTAGAGGTTCAGGCTGTTGTAATGAGCGTTGACCTTGATTGTGCACCTGAAATTTGTGCAATGATCGGTTCTTCCGTTGCCATTGCAATTTCCGATATTCCATGGGATGGCCCGACAGGATCGGTTCAGATCGGAAGAGTTGACGGACAGTTTGTTATCAACCCGACACTTGAACAAAGGGCTGCTTCTGATCTTTCAATGTATGTTGCAGGTACGGAAGAGGCTATTATGATGGTAGAAGCAGGGGCAAACGAAATCCCTGAAGCTGATATGCTTGATGCCATTATGTTCGGTCACGAAGAAATCAAGAAGATTTGCCGTTTCATCAAGGAAATCGTTGCAGAAGTCGGCAAGCCTAAGATGGAAATCGAGCTCTATAAACCATCTGATGAAATTGATGCGGCTGTCAGAGAATATGCGGTATCTAAGATGCATGAAGCTATCATGACATTTGATAAGCAGGAACGTCTTGATAATATGGATAAGGTTGAAAAGGAAACAAAAGAGCACTTTGCCGAAATCTATCCTGAAGGCGAAAAGGATATAGACTCCGTTCTTTATAACATCACAAAGGAGCAGGTGAGAGGAATGATCCTTGATGAAGGAATCAGACCTGACAACCGTAAGCTTGATGAAATCAGGCCAATTTGGTGCGAAACAGGAATACTTCCGAGAACACACGGAACAGGACTCTTTAAGAGAGGCCAGACTCAGGTTCTTTCTGTTTGCACATTAGGTACACTTTCCGATGCTCAGACTCTTGAAGGACTTGATGAAGAAACCGAAAAGAGATATATGCATCAGTATAATTTCCCGGGATTCTGCACAGGCGAAGCTAAGAGTCCAAGATCCCCCGGAAGACGTGAAGTAGGACATGGTGCCCTTGCTGAAAGAGCTCTTCTGCCTGTACTTCCGTCAAAGGAAGAGTTCCCGTATGCGATCAGGGTCGTTTCCGAAGTTCTTTCTTCCAACGGTTCTTCATCCCAGGCTTCCGTATGCGGATCTACACTTGCTCTTATGGATGCAGGCGTTCCGATCAAGAGGCCTGTTTCCGGAATTGCAATGGGACTTATTGAAAGAGTAAAGGAAGACGGCACATCCGAATTCAGGATTCTTTCTGATATTCAGGGTATGGAAGACTTCCTCGGCGATATGGACTTTAAGGTTGCCGGAACAGAGGTCGGAGTAACTGCTATCCAGATGGATATCAAGGTTCACGGACTTTCAAGAGACATTCTCTGGCAGGCACTTCAGCAGGCAAAGGAAGGCCGTATGTACATTATGAGCCAGATGCTTGAGGAAATTCCGGCACCAAGAGAAGAAATGTCCAAATGGGCTCCGAGAATCATCTCCATGCAGGTACCAATTGAAAAGATCAGACTGGTTATCGGCAAGGGCGGTGAAACGATCAACGGTATCATCGCAAGGACAGGTGCAAAGGTCGATATCGATGATGACGGAAATGTATTCATTGCTTCTCCTGACCTTGATTCTGCTGAAGCTGCAAAGCAGGAAATCGAAATGATCATTGCAGAAATCGAGCCGGGCAAGACATACACAGGAAAAGTTGTAAGACTTATGGACTTTGGTGCATTTGTTGAATGTCTCCCGGGAAAAGACGGACTTCTCCACATTTCTCAGATTTCCAAGGAAAGAGTTGAAAAGGTCACAGATGTTCTTAACATCGGCGATACAGTTACTGTAAAGTGCAGGGAAATCGACGAAAAGGGCAGAGTAAACCTTACCCGCAAGGGTCTTGAAGATACACCTATCATCAAGGCAGACGAAGAGTAATTTCAAAAGTATCTGAAAAGCAGGACAACAGTCCTGCTTTTTTATTGACTTTTATATTCTACTTTTTTATTCTATTTTTGTAGAATATATTTAATACTACAACTGTAGAGAAATCATGACTAATATAATCAAAAAGTTTATGGAGGCCATCATAATAAACATGACAAATAAAACTTCACATATGCTGCTTGCCTTTGCTCTTGCATTATGCTTTGTGCTTTGCAGTGTTTCAACGGCGTTTGCTGATATGGGTCCAAAAGCCTCAACCATAATTAATATTTCGGGAATTGAGGGCGATTATGCGGCCACGCTTTTAAGTCTGAGAGCTTATGCGGGTCCCTGGAGTACTGAAATGACCTATGAATCATCTAATGAATGGCAAGCATGCTCTGAAGAGGATTGGATGCGTTTTAAAGAGTATAACGATGATGACGGATATTACTTCATCGGTTTTGTTAAAAGCTTTAGCGGCGATGCCGAGCTTCGATGGACCTATATGCGGCCTGATAACTTTAAACTGCTGATTTATTCTGAGGAAACAGACGAGTATTATATCAGTAAGCCGATGGAATGTTATGCATTTGCAAGTGTTTATAATGCAAAAATCATTGATGGGGAATTGCAGCTTACAGAGGTACATAGTTTTGCCGGCCGTCTTGCCGCATTGATATTCAGAATTGCAATGACTATTGCAATTGAATTGCTTACTGCTGTTACTTTCGGTTTCAAGACAAAGAAACATATTTTGATAATTCTTGTCGTAAATATTCTTACACAAGTACTTCTGAATATTCTACTGATTGGTTATGAACCGGTATTTTTCTTTTATGTAATAAGATATGCAGGTGCTGAACTCATTGTTCTTATCGCAGAGTCAGCAATCTATACATCAGGCTTTAAAAAGATTGACGAATACACAGCAACTAAGAAAAAAATTATTCCTTACGCTATAGTGGCAAACATTGCGTCATTTGTGTTGGGATATCTTATTTCGTTTTTAATGCCGGAATTCTTTATATAGACTGATTCAATAATATTTAATTTCGAAAGGGGCAGGCAAGCATAATAGTACAATGTGCACAAGTTTAGTATCAAATCGCAAAAAAATAATTGCAGGATGGAATCTTGATATTTTGGATGTGCAGCATCGTATCCGGACTTGTCCGGATGGAGTTTATGTTGAGATAAATGATGAAAATGCTCTGATGCCTTTCATGTTAAGCATTGACATGTTGAGGTGCTTTGCATTGATGATCGTGCAATAGAGAAATCTGAATTTCTGTTGTGCAGACTGCACTATAAGATTTTACTACAATAGTCGTTAATAAACTTGATGTTGTAGTAAAACGGTGTATATGGCGGACTGCTTAAAGCAAGTATTTTTGATGTTTACTACAGCCTGTATTTAAACACACATTCCTGTAGTAAGAAAATTCAGATTTTACTACAATAGCCATTAGAATACAGGTGTTCTGTCGTAATTAGTGCAGCTTGCAATCGCATAAAGGGTCAAGCTGCTTTGAGATTACTACAAATCGTTTGGTATTGCTGCATTTTGTAGTAAAAGCGCACCGGCATGGATGCATTGAATAGTTGAAATAAAAAATCGCTGCAGTTTGTTATACTTGAAATTTAATTCCTTATGGTATAATAATTAAAAAGTAATTTGATTTGGTAAAAGAGATGAACAGAATTGCAAAATTTGAAAAGGTTAGCTTTGATCAGTTCAAGGCTGATTATGAGGCATGCTTTGGTACTGATAAAGGTGCTGAAGAAGCCTATGATAAGATCAGGCTTCCTGTAAGGGCAACTTCGGGTTCTGCCGGCTATGATATTCTTTCTCCGGTTGATATTAAGCTTTTTGAGGGTGAATGGATGAAGGTGCCAACCGGTCTTAGGGTCAGCATTGAAGAAGGCTGGGTCCTCCTGATACTGCCAAAAAGCGGGCTTGGGACAAAGCACAGACTTCAGCTTGATAATACCTGCGGAGTGATTGATTCCGACTATTACGGAGCCGACAATGAAGGCCATATAATGATTTCCTTAAGCTGCGACAGCCATTTTGACAAGGCGGCAGAGGTTTCGGCAGGAAAAGCCTTTGTTCAGGCAATATTTGTTCCATTCGGCATCACTTCCGACGATGAAGCGGATGGACAGAGGGTCGGAGGCTTCGGCTCTACAAATTCTTAATTAAAAACAGAGTGTGTGTTACCGTTCGACCACGGCTCTCGCCTGGCTGCGGCTTAACGCAGCGGTACTAAGCTCTGTCTTCGCATACGAATTCAAAAACCTCAGTTATTGAGCAAACTCAAACTGAGGTTTTTCTTCATCTGCTCGCCAATCGCTAAGTACCGGCTACCGCAGACGGTCTCACTTGTAACACGCACTCTGTTTTTCATTATTTCTTAATTATGAGAAAAGGAAATCCTTCTTCTTTGCTGTATATAATAATCAGAATAGTGATCCGGAGGTGTTTATGCTTTTAAGGGAAAATTTAGAGGAACAGGAACAAAGGCTTCTGTCACAATATGCCTCAAAGTCTGCCCAAAGCAAAGGCAGGGCTGTTTTTGAAGAACCTGATATGTACAGAACCTGTTACCAGCGCGACAGGGACAGGATTGTACATTCAAAATCCTTAAGAAGACTTATGCATAAAACTCAGGTTTTTATTGCTCCCGAAGGTGATCATTTCAGAACGAGGCTTACACATACTCTTGAGGTTTCTCAGATTGCACGCACGATTTCGCGTGCATTGGCTTTAAACGAGGATTTAACAGAGGCAATTGCAATGGGGCATGATTTAGGTCATACGCCATTTGGACACATGGGAGAAACTGTTTTAAATGACATTCATCCCGGCGGATTCAGACATAATGTTCAAAGCCTTCGTGTTATCGACGTAATTGAAAAAGACTATAAAGGGAAAACCTTAAATCTTACCGGAGAAGTCAGAGATGGTATACTCAATCACAGCGGAAATGATATGCCTTTTACACTGGAAGGTCAGGTTGTTCGGCTTTCCGACCGGATCGCATATATTAATCATGATATTGACGATGCTATGCGTGCAGATATAATCTCAGATAAGGATATTCCTGAAGAATTTATGAAGTATCCTGATTTTGCAAGCGGTAACAGAATTCAATTTTTTGTTAATGATATTGTTTATAACAGTGAAAATAAACCGCAGATTTATCAGTCCGATGAGGCTCTTAAGCTTATGGGAGATTTAAGATCATGGCTTTTTGATAATCTTTACAGACATCCTAAGGTAAGAGAAAATGCCGAAACAGAAAAGGTAAAGCTGCTTATTGAAAGTTTATATAAATACTTTATTAAAAATCCGGATAAGCTTGACGATGATGAAAAAGAACGCATAGACACAGATGGATTGAATGAAGTAGTGAAAGATCATATAGCCGGTATGACAGATCGTTATGCAATAAAGCTGTATGAAGAAATATTTGTTCCGCTTGGCTGGAAGTTAGGATAGAAAATGCCTGATTACAAAGCTGCTGTTGAAGAATTGAAAAGCAGGTGCAGCATTATTGATGTTGTAGGGCCCCTGGTCAGTCTTAAACGAACGGGAGCCAATTATAAGGGGTGCTGTCCTTTCCATAAGGAAAAGACTCCGTCTTTTATTGTGTCTGAAGACAGAGGCACGTATCATTGCTTCGGCTGCGGAGAGCATGGTGATGCAATTAAGTTTATAGAAAAATACTATAACCTGACATTTACCGAGGCTGTTGACAGACTTGCCGCTCAATACGGAATAACGATTGAGCAGGGTTATTATACTGACGAAAAAAAACGTGATGCATATTACGAAGCAAACAGACTTGCTGCAAAGTATTTCTTTACAAAAATCAGTAAAGAGGCAAATAAAGGATATGGTTACGTATCAAGGCGCGGTATGGATGCCCAGACTATTAAAGCTTTCGGCATAGGCTGGGCAACTGAAGACTGGGGAGATCTTTGTGATTACCTTTTAAAACAAGGCATCACAAAAGAAATGCTTATTGAGCTTGGACTTGCATCTTCAAAAGGAGAAAAAATATATGACAAATTCAGGTCGAGAGTTATTTTTCCGATAATCAATACTCGTGGAAAAGTAATTGGTTTTGGCGGAAGAATTGTCGGTGAAGGTGAGCCTAAATATCTTAATTCTCCAGAAAGTCCGGTTTTTAAAAAGAAGGATAATCTTTACGGATTAAATAAAACAAGAAGCTTTATTCAGCAGGAAGGATATGCAATTCTTGTTGAAGGATATATGGATTGTGTAAGCCTGTATCAGTATGGAGTCTGTAATGTTGCCGCATCACTGGGAACAGCTTTAACGGAAAATCAGGCAAAGCTTTTATCCCGATATACCAAAAAAGTTATTCTTTGTTACGATGCGGATCAGGCAGGAATAAATGCGGCGCTTAGGGGTATAGATGTTTTAAGAACTGCCGGACTTGAGGTCAGGGTTTTGCATGTTGATGATGGTAAGGATCCTGATGAATTTATTAAAAAACACGGAAAAGATGCTTTTATCAGACTCATTAATGAAAAGTCCGTTCCTGATGTCGATTATAAAATAAGCCTTTTAAGAAATAAGTATGATATTAAAGATCATACTCAGGGAATTAAATTTCTCAGAGAGGCGGCATCTGTATTAAAGTCTTTAAGCCCTGTTGAAACAGAGGTCTATACACAGAAAATCGCTTCGCAATATCATATTTCCGAAGGAGCGCTTCGTAAAGAAATTGACGGGAGCAAATCGGCGTCGGCTTCTTCTGCTCCGTCAATAAAAGAAAGCAAGGAACATGCCATTAAGATTGATGCTGTAGATCTGAAGCTTGAAAAAATGATAATCAGATTGATAATTCTTCATGCAGATTATTATTCTGATTTCAGAAAATATCCGGAAGCCTTTGTTACAAATGAGGGCTTTCGTTTGAAAGAGGTCTTTGATAAAAAGTATTTGAGAGGTGTTGATTTTGATATAGACGGAATAAAGGATGCTCTTGATGAAAAGGAATACGAATATCTCAAGGATATATTGCAATCTGTTGCAGCGGGAAATGATAAAGAGGCATTTAAGGATTGCATAAAGAAGCTTGAAAGCAAGCGTATGGAAACAAGAATCAAAGAGATAGAAGATACACTTGAAATGTCCGATTCTCTTCCGGAAGATGAAATCGATCAGGATGAAATAAAAAAACTCATGGAAGAATATAAAGCATTGCAGCTTAAGCGTAAGGGGGAAAAGTAATATGCCGCGTACAAAGAAGGAAGTTACAGTTAAGACAAAGAAGACTGAAACTAAAAAAGCAGAGCCGAAAAAAACATTGAAAAAGGAAAGTACTAAAAAAGCAGAGCCGAAAAAAACATTAAAAAAAGAAAGTTCTAAAAAACCTGCTCCAAAAAAGGCAGAAACAAAAGCAAAGTCTTCAAAGGCAGAAAAGACAGTTAAGTCAGCAAAGACAAGCAAAACTGCAAAAACAGTTAAAGCTGCCTCTTCTAAAGTAAAGAAGACTGAGCCTAAAAAAACATTGAAAAAGGAAAGTA
>JAZLHU010000011.1:0-7958 GCA_045616985.1 Anaerovoracaceae bacterium | reverse complement strand
CTATACCCATATCTTTACCGATGTAAATGCGGATGCATACTGCAGCAATGCGGTGGCATGGGCATACGAAAACAAGATTACGGGCGGAACAGGCAATAACACCTTCTCTCCCGATGATGACTGCTTAAGAGCTCAGGTAGTGACCTTCCTTTACAGATATTTTGCAAAGTAGGCGGAGGGCTTGAAAAGAGTAAGTTTAAGTGGTATATTGATAAGGTCAATTTAATATTTGAAGCCATTTCACATGCAATTTGCATGTAAAAAACGGAAAAGAGTTCGAAGCTCACGAGAAGGTCACTGTGCATCCTGCAAAGACGGGACAAGTCAGAATACGTGGTAATGGTTTATATTTCTTGCCGAATCCGAGAAATTACAAAGTATTGTATTATTTACCTGTGATCCGGGATCACAGGTATTTTTTTGGAGGTTATCACATGAAAAAATTTATCTCCGTTGTTTTAATATGCACCCTGCTCTTTTGCCTTGCTGCTTGCGGAGAAACAACGCAGGCACAAAAGGGTCCGGGAGCTTATGTTACCATTACAACTGCCGACGGTGTGGCTTTAGCCTCGGCTTACACGCAGCTTGTTGATAACGATAAAGACGGAACAATAACAATTGAAGAGGTACTTCTTCAGGCGCATAAGGATCATGCACCAAATAAGGATACAGACTTCGAGTGTATTGATTCCGACTACGGCAGGTCCATGGTCAGGCTTTGGGGCGACACATCCATGTCCTATGGATATTACCTGAACAATAATATTGCATGGAGCCCGACAGACCCTGTTGCGGAAGACGACTATTTATGTGCCTTTGTATACCGTGATCAGTCAGCATGGTCTGATGTTTATGCATGGTTTGATTACAACAACCTGGAAGTACGGGAAAATACATTTTCTCTCTGCCTTGGCGGATACACATCTTATGATACAAATATGAACCCTGTTCAAAATCCGATCGCAGGAGCAAAAATTTTTATTGACGGAAAGGAATCCGAATTCATGACCGAAGCAGACGGTTCAGTAAAAATCAGCGGTCTTTCAAAAGGAAGCCACGTTATAAGCGCGGCTTCCGATGAATTCACCCTTTCAGGAGCCGTATGCAGGATAGAAGTAAAATAGATGAAAAAGCTCTGTTCAACAGTTTTAAGTTTAATAATTGCACTTTTATCGTTTGCAAACGCTTTTGCCGGAACAAATGATATTGATGAACACATAAAAGACATTCTGAATTTTCGTATGGAGACAAATGGGGCTAAATCCCTGCAGCAGCTTGTTTCCGGTGCTTTTGCATCATCCCCTGCATCCAACGAAGACTGGTATATTTTTGCCCTGCGAAATTATACTGACAAAATAAACTACGAGAAGTACAGACAATCCGTACTGAACTATGTTGCTTCCGGTAAAATTGACAACATAACCACCCGTCAGCGTACAGCCCTGATCCTTTTATGTCTCGGCAGCCAAAATGCTTTTACCGGCACAATAGTTGATGAAACCGCCGGAGAGCTTGGTCTTATGAGCTGGGTTTATGCCCTCCACCTTTTAAGCAACAATGCACCGTCAACAAAATATGATATTGACTCTGTTATTGATAAACTTGCAGAGCTGCAATTTGAAGACGGCGGCTGGGCTGCAGCAGGGATCAATGCTGATGTCGATGCCACGGCAATGGTGCTTCAGGCTCTTGCCCCGTACAAGGATGATGAAAGACTTGCAGACGTAATAGAAAATGCTTTAAATCTTCTTTCCGCAAGGCAATCCGATGATGGCACCTATATCACATTCGGAAACAAAAATCCCGAAAGCGGTGCACAGGTTTTAATGGCTCTTGCAAACTTAGGCATTGACGGACTTACCGATGCGCGTTTCATAAAAAACGGGCATACCCTTCTTGACGGAATTGAGCTTTTCAGGCTTTCCGACGGAAGCTTTTCTCACACTACCGGAGCAACGTCCAACAAAAATTCCACAGCACAGGTTCTTTACTCTTTGATCTCTTATCAAAACATGAAAACCGGAAAAAATCTTTTCTATGTCTTTGATGAACTTAAGGAGCCCGAGCTTGCAGACGATGTAATTGAGGAAACTTCTCCCCAAAAAAGCACAGGCATTAAAACTATATATATAATTGCAGCAGCAGTTTTAACCCTGACAGTAATTGTGCTTCTTATCATCAGAGGAAAGCGCAGCATCAAATCATATATCGGCGTTATCGCTGCCGGCATAGTATTATGCGCTGCCGCATTTTTGATTAAGCCTGAAAGCACAGACAGCTTTTACAAAGGCGGAAATATAGAGCTTAGCGAAAAATATATAACAACAACTCTTTCAATTCGCTGCGACTGCGTTGCAGGAGAAAAGAATCACATACCTGAAGACGGAATAATAATTGATTTTGCATCCATTATTTTAAAAGAAGGCTCAAGTGCATACGACCAGATCATTCAGGCGGCAAAGGATTACAAAATCCATACCGACATTCAGGCAGGCTATGTAAGAGGTATCGGAAATATCTATGAATTTGACTTTGGCGACCTGTCAGGATGGATGTTCAGAATCAACGGAGACTTTGCAGGAGTAAGCTGCAGTGATTATATCCTTAAAGATAACGACTATATAGAATGGATCTACAGCCTGGAGCTTGGTAAAGACCTTGGGGCAGAAGTGGGAAAAATAAACTAAGTGAAAAGTTTTTCCGAATACAATCCAATAGCAATCTTTGTATTTTACGTTTGCGCTCTGATACCGGCGATGTTTTCTCAAAACCCCGTTTTGATAAGCATATCGCTGGTGTCGGGCATTTTGTACTACTGCATAAAGAACGGAAGAAAAAGTTATAAAGGTGCATGGATGCTGCTTCTTCCGCTAACAGGACTTATCGTAAACCCGCTTTTCAGCCACAACGGAGCAAATATTCTTTTCTTTTTAAACAACAATCCGATAACTCTTGAATCCGCCCTCTTTGGGCTTTCCTCAGGCGCTGCCATTGCTGCCACATTATTCTGGCTTGCAAGCTTCACCAAAATCATGACCAGCGATAAGCTGCTCTACATCTTCGGATCCGTGTCGCCGAAGCTTGCGCTCATTCTTTCAATGACGATAAGATACATTCCCCTTTTTCAAAAGCAAATCGAAAAAACAAACAAAGCGCAGAAAGCAATGGGACTGTATAAAGATGACACCGCTATAGATAAAATAAGAGGCGGCATAAGAGTTGTATCGGTAATGGTTACATGGGCTTTAGAAAATGGCGTAATTACCGCCGACTCAATGACAGCCAGAGGATACGGCATCGGAAAGCGTTCCCGTTTTGCAATTTTTTCGTGGAGAAAAGCAGACTATATGCTGCTTGCAGCCTCCTTGACACTTGGTTTAACAAGCTGCGTTCCGATGTTTTCGGGGCAGCTTTCATATACCTGGTACCCACTCGTTTGTGAGCCTTCATCTGCAATCAAATATATATCTTATGTTTGCTTTGCAATTCTTTCTTTGATCCCTGATTACCTGCAAATAAAGGAGGAAGCTAAGTGGAGATCCTTAACGTCCGTAATTTAAATTTCAAATATGCTCTCGGAAAAACAGAAGCTCTGAAGGATGTCACCTTTTCCGTTAACGAAGGAGATTTTTTTGCAATCTGCGGTCCGACCGGCTGCGGAAAGTCCACACTTCTTAAAATGATAAAACGGGAACTCACACCAAACGGCGAAAAGTCCGGAGAGATTCTTTTCGGCGGAATTCCGCTTGAAAAGCTTGATGATAAGATTTCTGCATCCGGCATCGGTTATGTTATGCAAAGACCGGAGCAGCAGCTTGTAACCGACAAGGTTTGGCACGAGCTTGCCTTCGGACTTGAAAACATGAACATCCCTCAGGATACCATCAGAAGAAGAGTTTCGGAAATGGCATCCTACTTTGACATAGAAGATTGGTTTGAAAAAGGTGTTGATGAGCTTTCAGGCGGTCAAAAGCAGCTCTTAAACCTTGCTGCAATTATGGTTATGCAGCCCCTTATACTTATACTTGATGAACCGACCTCACAGCTCGACCCGATCGCTGCATCCGATTTCCTTGAAACGGTCAAAAAGCTGAATCGCGAAATGGGCCTTACCGTTATCCTGGTTGAACACAGACTGGAAGAAGTTGTTCCGATGGCTAACAAACTTATGGTTATGGAAAACGGAAAGCTTCTTTATCTTGATTCGCCAAAGGCTGTATGCGAAAAGCTTAAACACCGTCCGGATCTGCTTGAAGCAATGCCCGCCTCCGTAAAGCTTTACAACGAGTTTGAAACCGCGGAAGCCTGCCCTCTTACCGTACTTGAGGGCAGAAAATGGATCGAACATAACTTTACAAACCAGACCGAAGCGGAAGCTGCAGAAGCTTATACACATCAGGATGAGCTTGCACTTTCACTTGATGATATCTGGTTTAGATATTCCAGAAACGCTAAAGATGTTTTAAAAGGGACAAAGCTTGATGTTTACAAAGGTGAAATCTTCTGCATCCTGGGCGGCAACGGCTCCGGTAAAACAACAACACTTTCCGTTGCATCGGGAATCAGCAAACCCTACAACGGAAAAATTAAAATATTCGGAAAGGATATCAAGGAATACAAGGGTCAGAGTCTGTATAACGAATGCTTAAGCCTTCTTCCGCAGGATGTACAAACCGTCTTTTTAAAAAGTACGGTAAAAGAAGAATTATCCGATGCAAAAAATATTCTGCCAACCCTTCCCTACAGCCTTGAGCATTTGATGGATAAGCATCCGTACGATCTTTCCGGCGGAGAACAGCAGCTTGTTGCTTTGGCAAAAATACTGGCATCAAAGCCAAAGCTTCTGCTGCTTGATGAACCCACAAAAGGAATTGATGCCCACGCCGTAAGCGGAATAATCGAAGTTTTGAAAGCCTTGAAAAATCAGGGAATGACAATAATTATGGTTACACATGACGTTGAATTTGCTGCCGGAGCAGCAGACAGATGCGCAATGTTTTTCAGAGGCGAAGTGACATCCGTCAATACACCGAAAGAATTCTTTGCCGAAAACAACTTCTACACTACGGCAATCAACAGGATCACACGAGGATATTTCAAAAATTGCATCACGCTTAATGATGCAATTACCGTCTGCAGAAAGCATATTAAATAATGAACTACACCATCTATTCGATCTTAATAGCGGTAATAATGTTTGCAGTCTTTTACATGCATTTTGAAAATAAAAAATCACGTTCAAGACGCCTTGTTATTATTGCCGTAATGACGGCGCTTTGCGTTGTGGGAAGATTTATCTTTGCCGCAATTCCCGCATTCAAACCAATAAGCGCAATCGTTATTATTACAGGCATTTGGCTTGGCGCCGAATGCGGCTTTATGGTTGGCTCTTTATCCGTTTTAATATCGAATTTCTACTTTGGCCAGGGCCCCTGGACACCAATTCAGATGCTTGCTTTTGGTCTTTTAGGCGTATTGGCCGCAGGCTTATCAAAGCTTCTTAAAAACAATAAAATTGCCCTTTCAATATTCGGCGTTTTTGCCGGAATATTCTATTCGCTGGTAATGGATATCTGGACGGTTTTATGGTTTTCAAACGATTTTTCCCGGCAGCTCTACCTGACATCGGTCATTGCTTCCGCCCCTCACCTTATTTCCTACGCCGTTTCAAATGTAATTTTTCTCCTTTTACTCGGAAAACCCTTCGGCGATAAGCTTGAGAGGGTTATCTACAAATACGGCATTTGATTTTTGGCAAAAAAGACATACTTTTATATCCGAAAAAAATGTATTATACTGATATAGATACTATTTTGAATTTACAAATATTGGAGGAATAACAATGAGCGCTACATTATTAAGCGGAAAAGAAGTAAGCGAAGCTATGCTTGCAAAGGTATTAAGTGATGCTGAGAGCTTGATCGCAAAAGGAATTACACCTACACTTGCTATCTTCAGAGTTGGCGAAGATCCCGGCAGCATTTCTTATGAAAAGAGCATTATCACAAGAATGGCTAAGAGCAAAATCGAAGTTAAGTCTGTTGTACTTTCTCTCGACGTAACAGAAGAAGAATTCATTGCAAAGATCAAGGAAGCCAATGCTGACAGGTCAATCAACGGCATCCTTATCTTTAAGCCGCTCCCTGCACAGATCAACGAAGACAAGATAAAGTACATCCTTGCTCCTGAAAAGGATCCTGATGCTCTTAATCCGACAAACCTCGGTAAGCTTATGATCATGGATAACAACGGCTTCTTCCCATGCACAGCAGAGGGCGTTATGGAGCTCCTTAAGTACTATAAGATCGACGTTAAGGGAAAGGATGTTACAATCATCAACAATTCCAACGTATTCGGTAAGCCCCTTTCAATTATGCTTACAAATGAATTCGCAACAGTTTCCCTCTGCCACGTATTCACAAAGTCCGTTAAGGATTACACATTAAAGAGTGATATCGTTATTACAGGCTGCGGCGTGTACGGGCTCTTAAAGCCTGATATGCTCAGACCGGATGCTATCGTTATTGATATCGCAATGGCACAGAAGAAGGATGCAAACAAGGAATTCGTTCTTGACGAAAACGGCAAGAAGATCCGTACAGGCGACTGCCTCGAAGAATGTGTTGATGCCTGCGCAATGATCACTTCCGCAACTCCGGGCTGCGGCGGCGGCACAGGCCCCATCACAACAGCTCTTCTTGCACAGCACCTTATTAAGGGATGTAAGCTCCAGAACGGAATCGAATAATTCATCCGATAAACCACAAAATCGTGTGCTTATTCGCTTTCTTTCGTTGAATATTCCATCAAATCTTCAACTTTGCACCCCGGGACATTGGCAAGTGCCACGATGCTCTGCACCGATGCCTTGTTAATGTCCTTGGTTTTTAATTCATACTGTTGCAGAGTACGCAGATTAACACCGGACTTTTCGATAATTTCGATGACAAGTTCCGTTCCCGAAATGCCGGATACATATTTCGGATTTCAGTACAAACTGCTCCCCGAGCTTGCCGAGCCGCATGGCGTTACCGAGTTGTTTCAGCGAGATGGTGTTCATCACAAACGAACGGGCAAAGGAAAAATAGGAGTCATCCGCAATACTTCCGATAACCAAATCCTTATTTAATAGCATATCACGGTACTTTTTGCTGAAGGAAGTACCGTTTATTTTTTCCATTTTCCCTCTGTTATATGCAACAAGCATTGCCCAGTCAATATCGGCCGGAACTTCAATATTGGCAAGCTCATCGAGATTTACAGATACAATATAAAATTTAGACTTCTCATAGTCGCAAATCAAAGTTAGTGTCTGACCGGAATCGGTTCCCATATAGAAACCTTTGCCAAAATCACATTGTTCTCGACTTATGGGTTCAATTTCACCTTTGATACCGAACATTAAGTTGTTCTGCAAACTCTGTTTGACTCATATTCAAATATATTCTAATCTGCTTTATAAGCTTTTGGATAATGCACCTCGCAAATATAACATTGTTTCTATTCAATATTACATCCAATGTTATAATTATCAATGAGTTTTGCGAAAAAGCAATCGTATAAAAGCGAAAAAACGACATTTTGCAAAGATTAAAAAAGCAGGGTGCTCAGTTCATCAATGAGCACCCTGCTGTTTTTATATCGTTTTTTACTTTTCCAGAGCTTCGCAGAAGCGCTGCACCATTGCCGCAGCCTCTGCTCTTGTGGCTTTGCCCTGCGGGTCAAAGACCTTGCTGCCGTTTTTTGCAGCCGGAGCTTATTTGCTCTTTGCCGGCACAAACTGCAATGCTTTATCTCAACAATTCAGCACATTCATCCCGGCGCTTTTACTACAAAGTGCAGCAATATCAAACGATTTGTCGTAATCTTAAATCATCTTGACCCTTATGCGGTGGCAATCTGCACCAATTACGACAGAATGCCTGTAATTTAACAACTCTGTAGTAAAATTTGAATTT
>JAZLHU010000010.1:0-2013 GCA_045616985.1 Anaerovoracaceae bacterium | reverse complement strand
TGCTATGGTAAGATACGTCCTTTGATTAGAAAAGCTTATTATATGCTTTTCAGAAAAATCAAAGTGACTTGAATGATTGATCTAAGCTTAGAAAAATCACGGTAATAATGACCTTAAGTCTTATTATATATAATGTTCATTCGGAATCCGACGTCAAAAAATGAATAAAGCATCACAAAGCAGCACGAAGCAGCAATAACATGAGAAAGCACGAAAAAGGGCATGACAACACAGCACACTGAGTGTGCAGGAATTTCAGATATATAGAGCTAAGTTTTATTCGTCAGGCCAAGAATCAAGATGTTGCAGCATCATTATAAGATAAGTACGAAGGTACCACATTTTTGATGAGCGATGGTTCCCGGATTCAAGAAGATAGTCTATTTTCTCTCTTTTGTTGGATCTTTCAGAGGCGGTACGGGAGTTGTAGATAGACTTCCATTCAGCACTGTCGCGGCCGGGCGTATTATAGAGCCTGATATTGGTTGCCAAAGGAATGCTGCAGGTTCTGCCGTATTTAGCAGAAGAGCAAGGAGTTTCGCACAAGCAGGTAATGTTTTTGACGGGAGACATGCAGGGGCACTTGTATTTAGCATATTGTCTTTGTAAATCATTACCATTGAATTTCATTTTCTTACCGACAGGGCAAATGGGGACACCGTCCGGGCCGATAGTAACGCCGTGGTAATCAGCCGTTTTTTTCGAATTACCCGGGTTCATATCAATAAACGGCGTAATGCTGTTGTCTTTGCACAGGTTGTAGATGGCCATCGCATCGTGAGCAGAGTCCAGAAGCATTTGAGAAACCTTCAGATCAGGCAGAAAGCTTATAAATCTGAAGAAAGCTTCACAGAAAGCATGGGAATCATGTTTGGAAGCGGGATTAAGGAGAGGAAAGAGCGGCAGATCATTGGAAGAGTCTGTAAGGACATAGAGATCATAGCCGACATACCAGAGAGCTCTGGAAGAATCCCAAGCGACATTGCAGTCAGGCTGAGAAAAGTATCTGTCGCAGGTGCAGTTGTAGATACCGTTCTTAATACAATCGCAGGCATGATGAGAGCGAAGGCGGTGGGAAGTAACAACGGGAGTACCGTCACCGGAAATTCTCATTGAGCAGGGGTCAATAACACCGAGACGAACAGATTCGTCAATAAAGAGTTCTTTAAAGAGGGCGAAAAGGGTAGCATAAGCCTCTTCACCGATGGAAAACGTAACTTCTGAAAGACGTTTAACAAGATCTGCGACAGATTCTTTTTCAACAGGGTCAGCTTTTTGACCTTTCACTTTAGGTTTTTTCATCTTGGCAGGAAGAGGCTGGATGTGGTCTTTGAAATTATCTGAAGGGAAATCCCAAAGCCGACCGATAAAGTCATAAAACGTTCCGACCCCTGGCGTGTCATCAGGAGGGAAACCGCTGAGGATGGCATAGAGAGGAGTAACTCTCATGGCATTGACCCAGGACGGAATGGAAGTAAATTTGAATGCTATGGATAAGAGCAATGATCTTAACATACAGGATGGAAGTCTTGGCTTCGGTCCAAATATGGAATACTTATCCTGCATTAATACATCTGCTCGGGAGAGATCAAGACGTCTGAATTTTTTGATGATCGTCCGTGTAGATTGAGGGATGGCATCCGGGGAAGGATAAAACTTGTTGATACCATCACTCAGCGAATGCCTATATGAGGTGTGCCCACCAATATTTATAGGTTTCATGTCTTCGGCCTCCTTTTTAACTCGGTGTGCGGGATATACCTTGTTAAACTGGGCGCCGAAGGCGCCCGCACGAAAGTGCGGGCATGTCAAGTACTTTTTATGCAATTTTATAAAATATTTTGCATATTTTTGTGAGGAAAGCAAAAAATGGAATCTCTGTTTCCTTAACATTTATTAGGCTTTAGAGATTCCGAACGATTATGTAATAAATAGGGAGGAACCGAACAATGGACAAACTTCTTTTGATGGGGTCATCAAGCGATACGTCGTGCGCTCTCGCACATTGTAAAC
>JAZLHU010000009.1:0-30340 GCA_045616985.1 Anaerovoracaceae bacterium | reverse complement strand
CGTGACATTCTAAAGAGTTATACTGTTTGCAGCAAGGATTGCTGCCAAGCAGTCGCCGTGCATAAGCGTTTTGCACTAAGCATTTAGTTTTTTGCAAACCCGCTTCTGCAAAAACGATTCGCAGTGATTCGGCATCTGTGCAAGAATCAGCTCTGCTTCCTGAGCGCCCTGCTGCGGAGAGCAGCTCGCTCTTAACGGAAGTCTCGCTGTGTTCAAAGACGCAGCTTATGCAAAACGCGTCTGAGCAAAAGCCTTGCACACGTTCTGAGCGGTATAAAGGAGAGTAGTCATGAAAAATGAATTAACATTTTATGCAGTTGGAGATATCGGACTCTACGGAGAGGAATATCATCATTATTTCGACAAAGTAAGACCGACACTTACAGCAGGAGACCTGGTATTCGGTCAGCTTGAATCAGTTCTTTCCGACAGGCTTGAGCTTTCATCCTGCACAAGAATGGGATGCTCCTCAGAGCCGAGAGTTCTTGAAGCAATCAAGGCTGCAGGCTTCGATGTGTTGTCATTTGCATCCAATCATGCAGTAGACTACGGAAGAACGGCATTTGAAGATACACTTAAGAATATAAGAGAGGCAGGCCTCTATCTTACAGGCGCAGGCGAAAACGAAGAAAAGGCAAGAGAGTATCCCGTTATCAATGTTGAAGGAACAAAGGTTGCGGTTCTCGGCTACGGCTCTATTCTTCCTCAGGGCTTCTGGGCAGAGGAAGCCCGCCCGGGCGTAAACCCTGCAAGAGGAATCACCGCTTATGTCCCTGTTGAGCACGATCAGCCGGGCACACCTTGCAGAATTTATACCTTCCCGCATCCTGACGATCTTAAGAGAATGCAATCTCAGGTAAAGGAAGCAAAGACCAAGGCAGACATCGTAATTTGCTCATTCCACTGGGGCATCCACTTCAAGGAAGCCGTTATTACGGATTACGAGAGATATTATGCTCATTTTGCTGTTGATGCAGGCGCAGACCTTGTTATCGGACATCATCAGCACATCCTTAAGCCGATCGAAGTTTACAACGGCAAGGTCGTATTCTACGGCCTCGGCAACTTCTGCATGGAAGAGGTTATGAACTTTAAGCGTGATCAGGAAATGAAGCGCCAGGACATGAAGACATCAAAGTCTCACACGGAAATGACGGCAATCTCCGATGCCTTCAAAACAACAACAAGATCTTTTCCGATGGATTCTTATCTGACCATGATTGCAAAGGTCGAGATTAAAGACAAGAAGGTAGTGCGTGTATCATATCTTCCGTCGTACCTTCCCGAGGGCGCTCAGACATATATTTGTGCTTCTGACGATCCGCGTTTTAACGAAATAGTGGAATACGAAAAGAAGATCACCGCTGCTATGGAGCTCGACCCATCCGTTCACAAGATTGTCGGATCCGAGGTTGAAATTTGGAAGGAATAGAAAATGGATATCACAAGAAAGCTGGCTGAATTTGTTGCCGGCATAAAATTCGAAGACATTCCGGAAAGTGTTCTTGAAGTTGAAAAGCAATCTGTCCTGGACAATATCGGAATTATCAGCGGCGGCGCAGACGGCGACGGCTGCAGAGAATTTGTTGAATATGCGATCGAGGCTGCGGCAGGCGGAAGCCCGGAGGCAAGCATCCTCGGCTTTGACATCAAGCTTCCTGCAATCTGGGCTGCCTTTGCAAACGCTGCAATGACCATGGCTTTGGATTTTGCCGATACATCGGCAACAGCCACCATACATCCTAATACATCCACCTTTGCGGTATGCTTTGCCATGGCGCAAAAAAACAAAAACATTTCCGGAAAGGATTTTCTTACTGCAATGTGCGTAGGCTCCGAAACCGCCTGCCGCCTTGCAAGAGCAGCGGTTTCATCCCGTTTTGTTCCTTACGGATTTTATATGCCGCCGGTATTCACGTCCTTTGGCGCAACGGCTGCAGCATGCAAGCTTCTCGGTCTTGATGCAGATCAGATTATTGATGCATGGAGTCTCAACCTTTCTCAATACACCTGCAGCAGCGAGCTTACGCAAAACAAAGAAACACCGATCAGATCAATCAGGGAAGCCTTTGCGGCTAAATCTGCAATGTCGTCCGCAATTCTCGCAGGAAAGGGGATCAAGGGTTACAAAGACCCGTTTGAAGGTAAGCTTGGTTTTTACCACGCATATTTTGATGATGATTACGATGAAGAGATTGTTCTTAAAGACCTCGGCTCGGACTGGGAATGCGCAAAGCTTATATTCAAGCCATGGCCGTGCTGCATGGGAAATCACGGCTGTGTAAATGCCGCAATAAATATTATGGCAGAGCACAGTCTTAAGATCGAAAATATCAAGTCCATCCACGCAGAGGTCCCGACGGTTGCAAAAGCTGTTTGTGAGCCTCTGGAGCAAAAGCGTGCACCTCAAAATGCGATCAACGCAAAATATTCAATTCCGTACACGGTTTCGGCTGCACTTCTTGACGGCAATGTCGGCCTGGAAAGCTTTGATGACGACCAGCTTAAAAGAGCCGATATCCTTGCCCTTGCGCAAAAAGTCGACTACGAATTAAACGACGAATGGGATAAAAACGTTGAATACAAAACAGGCGGAAAGCTCACCATCACAATGGCAGACGGCACATCCTACGACAGCTGGGTAATAAAGACGCTCGGAAACCCCGAAAATCCAATGTCCACGGATCAGTTTAAGGCAAAGTTCCTCTCCTGCATGAGCAAGGCTGCCAAGCCCCTCCCATCAGAAACCTGTGAAAAAATCTTTGCCGACGTCATGGCTTTGGAAACCCTCTCCGACGTCAGCGCACTTCCGCTCTAAATTGCGAAATGCACTCGGGGCAAAAATTGTAAAAGTTGCCGATTGCACTCGGAGTAAAAATTGCAAAAACTCCCTTTTGGGAGTTTTTTTGTTGCGAAATGCACTCGGGGCAAAAATTGCAACTTGAAATCATACCGATAAGGCGGTATAATGCAGATATGCTTAAGGAATACTTGAAAAATCAAGGAATTAGCGTGTATGCATTATCAAAGAGGATTGATATTGCATACAGCACTTTGAACGATCTTTCCAACGGGAAGGTCGATATTAATAATTGCAGGGTCGGGTTTATTAAGGCCCTTGCTGATGCGTTGGGCTTATCCATTGATGCTTTGTACGGAATTTGCAATAATGTCAATGAAATCAAAATTGATTCATGTGAAGAACCAATAAGAATTACGGCTAAGAATAAAAAATATTATGCTGATTTTATTTACGACGGCGAACCTGTAGAAATTCAGCTCGGGCGTGTTAATGAAGACAGCAGTTTATTCTTGTACGATCTTGCTGAATGGCGGGTAAACAGATATATCAGAAAGAGAAAATTCGAAGAGGCGGAAAAGAAATGGAATACTCTTTAATGCGAAAAGATGAGCGAAATGAGGCTGGAACAACTGCTCAATGCCTATAGAATAAAACGAGAATACTTTAAAAAATGGCAGGAAACATAAATGTATCAGTCTATTCCTCTTAACTGTGTTGCGGGGCATATTGCCCTTGCGGCATTCAGAAATTCCAGCATGGTTTCTCTGGAGTGGGCGGAGCAGCCGCTGCAAAGCAGAGCCCCGGAATCCACAAAGCTTTGAAGAAAGTATTTCGGCTGTGTTTTTGCATTTTCTGTTCCGACAGAACTGCTCATATTTTCAGCCTCTCCAAAGCCCATCATGATCTCCGAAGCCATGGACTGTATGTCGGAAAGCTCGTGCAGCTCTTTTACCACGGTTGTCCGAAACTCATAATCAGCACGTCCTTCTTTAAGAATTTCAAATGACGTCTTTATCTTATCCATTACAGGATAATGCGCGGATTTTCTGCCGCCTCCCGTAAAATCAATAGGCACGGCATCGGCTGCAAGCCCGACCGTAATCGGATATTTCTCCCATGAATTTTTAAGATCCATTGCCACATAATCTACCAGACCTTCGGAAATCAGATAGTCCAGCTTTTTCGGAAAGCTGCCGTTTGTATCAAGCTTAACATCAAATCCGAGCCCCTTGATATCCCTGATAAAGTCTTCGATCCCGCTTTGCATCAGCGGTTCGCCGCCGGTAATTGCAACGCCGGTCAGGCGCCCTTTTCGCTCTGCTAAAAATTCCAGAACCGAAGATGGTGTGTATTCGCACTCTATGCTGCTTCCGTCCGGTAAAACAGCAGCGCCGTTTTCTTCAACCAGAGGAGCGTTGTGGCAAAACGGGCAGCGCAAATTGCAACCCGGTGTAAACAGTGTCGCGGCAAGTCTTCCCGGATAATCCAGGAGTGTTAATTTTTGAAGTCCGGCAATTTTCATGTTAACCGGTATACAGGGAGTTGGACGAGAATTCAGCTTCGCAGGTGACGTCAATTCCGAGATCGTGGAATACCTGAGCATCGCGGTCGGAAAGGATAGCAGTACAGTGTGCACGGCAGCCTCTTAAATGAGAAAGCTTTTCCAGCGCCAGTGCAGCGCTCGGATCCGAAGAAGCGGAAATCGCAAGCGAGGTCAGGGCTTCCTCCAAAGTAAGACTTCCCGTGTTTTTATGAAGCATATCAGTTTTAAGATGCTGCATCGTATACAAGACCTCGTCGGAAATAAGGAAATGGTCATCCTCGTATCCGCTTAAGATCTTAATGGCATTTAATATCAGTGCTGCGCCCGCAACCATGCGCCTTGAGCTTCTGCCTGTAACAAGCTTTCCGTTCGGAAGCTCCATAGCCATTGCAATTGTATTTTCATAGCGCGGCGGATTAATGGTTTTTTTATGCTCTCTGTAGTTAAGAGCCGGTCCCACAACCGGACGATCCATCGGCGTGACCCCGACCTCGTCCATCAGAAGCTTTGCCCTCTTAAGGCATTCTTCTCTAATCAGACCCTTTTTGTAATCTACTGCGGCAAAGAGATACCTTCTTATGATTTCCTGCTTTGCGGCCTCGCAGCAAACTGCATCATCAGTAATGCAAAAGCCTACACGGTTAACACCCATATCAGTAGGTGAATTGTATTCCGATTCTTCGCCGGTGATCTTTTCGATAATTCGCTTTAAAACAGGGAACATCTCAAGATCGCGGTTATAGTTAACGGCTGCAACGCCGTATTTTTCAAGATGATAGTTATCTATCATGTTAACATCCTTAAGGTCTACGGTTGCGGCCTCGTAAGCAATGTTAACGGGATGCTTTAGCGGAAGATTCCAGATCGGGAAGGTCTCAAATTTTGCATATCTTGCCTTTACTCCGTTTTTAGCCTCGTGGTAGAGCTGGTTAAGACAGGTTGCAAGCTTTCCGGACCCCGGCCCGGGTGCATTAACAACGACCAAAGGCTTTGTAACCTTAATATACGGATTTGCCCCGTAGCCCTCTTCGGATACGATCGTTTCAACGTCTGTCGGATAACCCTTGGTGAAATAGTGCTTGTAGGTTTTGATTCCGCGGTGCTCCAGCTTGGTGATGAAAGTATTTACTGCAGGCTGATCCTCATAGCGGGTAATAACAACTGAGTTTACATACAGTCCGTAGGAACGGAACATATCTATAAGACGCATAACCTCAAGATCATAGGTAATGCCAAAATCCTGTCTGGTTTTGTTTGTCAGAATATCTCCTGCGTAAATGCAGATGATGATTTCCGCCTGATCCTTCATCTTTGCAAGGAGCTTAATCTTTGCATTTTCGTCAAATCCGGGAAGTACTCTCATGGCATGCTTGTCCTGAACAAGCTTGCCTCCGAATTCCAGATAGAGCCTGTCGCACTCCTTGGAATCTATTCTTTGAAGGATGTATCTCGATTGCTCATCAAGATATTTTTCGGAATCAAAACCGGTTTTCATGGGGAACCTCGTAAAATAATTTAAAACTAACTCACACATTATAACATAAAATAGAAACGAAAATGAAACACTTTTTTGATATAATATAATGCATTAAAGACTAAAAATATTGATAAAAGAAATCGTGAGGTATTAAAAATGGCACCGGAAAGAAACGAATTACTTTATGATCAGATGCTCAAATCCATGCTCGCTCCAAAGAGTTATATGGAAGGACTTGTTGCAGGCTCTGCAGACAAACCTGAGGATTCATACATAGTCCCCAAGGGCATGTCCACGGATCTTTGCATGCTTGCGGTTTTAGGCGCAATCCTGTCCGAAGATAATCTATGTAATATGGAAAACGGATCCTCTCCCGGAAGCAGCAATGCAAAGAATTGGAAAAAGATATGGTTTATCAGGGATTTTCCGGGTAATGATGAAAAACGCGGTACAAATATGATGAAAGCCGTATCTTTCGGAAGGCAAAAGGCAATTAAGGCTTTACAGGATTATGAAAACGGTAATCCAAGTGCTTTAAATGAATTGATCGACAATGGGTCAAAGTGTGTAAAGGAAGCTGTTAAGCTCACATCAGTTGCAGACCATCCCAATTGGTTTAATACGACTGCAGCTGTCAGACTTTTGAATAAGGCCACTTCGCATCCGGTACCTATGGGAATAAAAGAAATTCAAGATGAAGAGCCCGCTCTTGTCGGCACTTTGTATATTGCAAAATGCCGAAAAGATCTGACAATTGCAAATGAAAAGTTTAATGCTTTATCAAAGGATGCACCTCAAGAGGAGCGCGAGCCATTGCTTCTTGAAATCAGTGCGTATGAAAAGATAATATTTGATTTTCAAAAAGAGCTTAACTTTGAAGGATATGATATTCTTGATGAATTGGCAGACAGAACAGCTCAGGCTGCATTTGGCGGTCAAGTCATTTATGATAATGGGCTGTGGGATGGAATTAAGGCTTCGGCAGAATATAAAGATCTTTCAAAAAAGTATTTGGAAATATATAACAAGACTCATCCGGGAAAGCTTCTTAGGGCGCTTAAAAATCCTGAGAATTACGACGAAATCATCAGGCAATACAAGGAGCAGATACAACAATCAGATAGGTTTACAAGGGCGCTCAATGACAATTGGCCAATAGCAGGAAATGCAAAAATCAATGTAACTCTTAATATGCCGGGTCTGGAAGTTGATAATAAGGAAGCTGCGGAATTACAAAAAAACTGGGAGCTTGCAAGTGCGGAATATCAAGAGAGAATTGTTGATCTTGGAAAGCGAATTCCGCAGGCAGAGGAATTGCTCAATACTCAGCTTGCTGAAATTGCAAATAAATATGCGCTGCACAATTATAAAGTTTTTCGAGAAAAAAGTATCACCGATAAGGGAGTAAGGCTAACGGATTATCTCAATACTCAGCGAAGTATTTATCTCTATGATGATCAATGCAATGGTATTGTTGAGGTTCACAGCGATAACGGAAAAGACCTTATTACAACGCCGGTTTTGGAATTTGCTTCAAATCCTGATAGCAAGAATGCGTATAGGGATGTGGCCTATGCCAATACGTTTAGGCCTGTTCTTAAGCTTCATGTTGAATATGTTGCCCAGCAGGAGGGAACTTTTTTTGAAAAGGGTCAGGTTAAACCTTCAAAAATAAATTACCCTTATGTTTGTGATGTTGTAAAATCAGGCGTTGAATTATACAAGCTTTTGGGCGAATCTATGCAGGGAATGGGTCAAGACGGTATTGAACCGTACAGGAATAAGCTCAGCGAAGCATTTGATAAAATTCGGATTGCACGAGAGCACCCGGAGGAAAACGGCTCGTATAAATATATACTTAATGACTTTGAAAATTTCTGCAAAGATGTTGAGCTTGCTTTTACTGTTGCTGAAAAACAGTATGAAAAATCCATTGAACATTTTTTCGGTGCAGATACTCTTCCTTCGAAAGACAGGCTTAATCAGGCACAGAAAATGTCCGAGTCTGCCCTGACAGACGACAAGCTCCATGAAGAAATCGGATCCTTGATTAAAGTGCATCCGCAGGGAAGCAGGCAAACAGACATAAGGCTTAACCTTGAAGCATTGCTTAATAAGGCGAAGAGCGAAACGGCAAAGGACGAGGAGCTGAGCAATGAGTGCGAAGATTATATCCATAGCCTTGAGAGCCTAAATGAAATAACCAACAGGCTTTATCAGCGAGATGATAATGGTCTTTTTAAGCAGATGAGTGAAAAGGACTTTGCTGATTTGATTTCTGCATACAACGAATCACTTAGAGCTTCAGAAACGCTTAATGCGGAGAAGACAGCGTATAAGCATTCTGTAATGCCGGTAATAACAGGACGCATAAAGTCAATGCTTTCGAATGATATTGCAGCCCTGACGAACATTAATCCAAGCACTCAATACAGCCTTCCTGATGCTATTGAATATGGACGAAGCAGAAGAGTTGATATAAGCGGCAAGGTGCTTAGCTCTGTTGGCGAAAAGTCCAATAAACGTTATGCACTCAGTTATGAAGAAAACGGGAAAACAGTAAAAGGATTCTTTACAAACGAAAAAAAGTTCACATACGGAGAAGAACTTAGGCCTTATGTTGAAAAGGCGTTTGCAGGGTTTAAGCGGGAATTTGGAGAAGATGGCATTCTTGTGGATCACATGATCAACGATTACATCTTCAATAATGTGCACGATAGAGATAAATTGCTGAGAAGAGCCTGCGATTATTCAAAAACTCTTCCTGTTGCAAAGGAGCTGGCAGAAAAACTGCAAATCAGTCTTGATAATATAGCTGACTCGCTCTACGAGAAGTATATTAACATGGAGCTTCCTGAAGATGATCTTGCCACTATGTTTTTCCAGTATGGTGACGAGATTCAGGCTTGCAAAGGCACCGATATTACCGGTCGGAATATTGCGATGTCGAAGCTTGCAAATCTTTTTGGCATGCCCGAGATTTTGGCACAATCTGTGCCGATGGAGCTTAATGACAACGGCAAGATTATTAAAGGCGTTTTCATGGCAAATGCCAAGGGCGTTGATGTGGACAAATTGATGCCTGAAGATGTTGAAAGCATAGAGGATAATCCTTATGCGCCAAGTCTTGTTGCGGATACGGCAAAGATTCAGGTTTTGGATTATATCTGCGGAAACGTTGACCGCAACGGAAAGAATATGTTCTATATTTTCAACGAAGACAAAACTAAAATCATAGGTCTTCAGGGAATTGATAACGATTTTTCTTTCGGAACAATAAGGCGTCGCCCGGATTATAACGGAAAATCTCGGGTTGAAGTTATGCTGGATGACATTAAGTTTATGCCTCAGAAGCTTGCAAATAACTTAATGTCTGTAAGTGACAGTGCATTTTCTGCAAGCCTAAAGGAAACCGGACTGCTTCAGCCGGAAATTGCGGCAGCACTTGAAAGGCTTCATGCTGTTAAGGAATATATTGCTCTCGATAAGATTAAAGCTATGAATGAGGAAGAAATCTCTAAACTTAATCTTCCTGATTTATGCAAGGGCACAAATACATTCCATACTGTTTTCGAAAACACAAACAATTTAAAACACACTGCAGCAGAAAATTTGAGAAAAAAGGAAGAGAAGGAAGCGAAAAAAGAAGATAAACCGCCATTCAGATTTGAAAAAACTGATGTTCTGACCGGAATCAATTCGGCAAGCTTAAAGATTAACAATGAGGAATATTCAAAATTTGCTTCTGAAATTGCAAATTCACAAAAGACAATTTGGGGTAAAGGCTCCAATCAATTTGCAATGCTTCAAAATGCGGTAAACAACTTTGTCAAGAATACTCAAAATATCAGTGAAAATCCGTCAGAAAGTGATCTTTTCAAACTGCGTGTAAATCTTGAAGCCATCAAAGAATGTGCAGATAATTATATTGCCTATAAATCAAAAGAGAAAAAGCCGAATGAGAATGCAAAAATTCGTCTGGATATGGCAAAGAGAATCAAGGAATATACAGACACAACTTTGGGTGAGTTCAAAAAAGAAGCTTTTAGACAGGACGAAATAAAAGTTGAAGATATGAATGCCGTAATCAAGGCTCAGGCTAAGAAAATACAACTGGGAACTGCTGTTAAGAATCTGGAAGATTTGCAAAAGCTTACACGGGAGATTTTGACTGCCGGAAAGTGCGGTGAAGAAACGAAAAAACTCATGACTAAGGGCCTCGAGGCATCCGAGGTGGTTTTGGATGTACTTAAGGGAAATAAGAGTGTTGATGTTCTTAATGCCGAAGAAGCAGATTATTCAGAAACCATGATAGTGTACGGTACGCTTCTTTCCGGTTGTAAGAATCAAGATAAAAATTATGATATATTTGCCAAGGGTATTGAATCCAAGGGTGCGGACTTTTTTGTAAAACAGCTTCATGACATAAAAGAAATGAAGAATTTCAAAAGTATTGCAGATAAGGATCTTTATGCTGAAATCTGTATCGAAGATATGGATTACCTTGATATAAAGCCGGATGCCGTATCGATCAATGAAAAGAAGATACAAAATAAAGTTCAAAAAAACAAAGAAGTATTATTCTAAACAATAAATCGGGAGACCGGTTAAAAATGAACTTTGAGACAAATTTAGTATTTCTTGCAACTTCATACTTCATTAATGTTCCTGCAAGAAAACTATACAAAAACCTCCTATTTTTGTATTGAATACAGAATGAAAAAATCAGTTTTCTGGCAGATGTGAGCCTAGAATTAAAGGATGCAAGAAGAATACTCGATTTCTTCTTGCATTTTCTTTGCCAATCACTTTATTTGCAAGAACTCAGCCATTCTTGGCTTGTGCCTATTCAGGGCTGATTTTAGTAACCTTTGGCTGATTATGGATTCGAATGAATATAAATGGCAAACTCCACACAAAAATCATGATACCCGCCCTTACTATTTTATTGAAAATCTGCTATATATGTGATATAATACGGTACTTAAATTCAAAATTGTATCAAAGGGACAAAATATTGGGGATTTTATAGGAGGAATTTGTAATTGAACAACAATAAAAAAGGACCTGATTTCTTAAAAGCACTGGCAATGTATGCGGCAATCTTTTTAGTTGTTGCCTTGCTTGTCACAAGCCTTACAGGGGGCGGATTTTTCGGAAAGGAAGAAACAATAGTTGAGTATGAATATTCTCAGCTTGTAAGAGTTCTTGAAAAGGAGCTGGTCACCTCGGTTTCCGTAAACGAAAGAGCCCTTACCTATCAGGGACAGCTTAAGGACGGAACAATGTTTAAATGCACCATTCCGTCTGCTTATGACATGGCTGTACTCACGGAAATGTATATCGTGCCGCAGGCAGCAGCGGGAACACTTACCGTTTCAACGGTTAAGTCTTCAATCTTGGGCAGCATAATTTCATGGATACCGACCATCCTTATGTTTATTATCGTCATCATGATGATAAGAAGCTTCGGAGGCGGCGGCAAGGGAGTTATGAGCTTCGGCAAATCCAAGGCCCGCATGATCAAGGGCGATGACAAAAACAGGATCACCTTTAAGCAGGTTGCGGGGCTCGAAGAGGAAAAGCAGGAGCTTGCGGAAATCGTTGACTACTTAAAGAACCCGAAAAAATATCAGCAGATGGGCGCACATATTCCAAGAGGCGTGCTTCTTGTAGGCCCGCCGGGAACAGGAAAGACGTACATCTCAAAGGCTGTTGCGGGAGAAGCGGGAGTTCCGTTCTTCAGCATTTCGGGCTCGGATTTTGTTGAAATGTTTGTGGGTGTCGGCGCATCCAGAGTAAGAGATCTTTTTACCGATGCCAAGAAAAATGCGCCGTGCATCGTATTCATTGATGAAATCGATGCAGTAGGCAGAAGAAGAGGCGCAGGTATCGGCGGCGGCAACGACGAACGCGAGCAGACCTTAAACCAGCTTCTTGTTGAGATGGATGGCTTTGACGGAAACGAAGGTATCATCGTTCTTGCGGCAACCAACAGACCTGACGTTTTAGACCCTGCGATCTTAAGACCGGGCCGTTTCGACAGACAGGTTACCATCTCCACTCCCGACGTTAAGGGAAGAGAAGCGGTATTTAAGCTCTACGCAGAGAACAAGCCGGTCGATTCGAATGTGGACCTTAAGATCCTTGCAAAGAGAACTCCGGGCTTTACCCCCGCAGACATAGAAAACATGATGAACGAGGCTGCTCTTCTTACGGCAAGAAGAAACGGGACCATCATTCATATGGACGACCTTGAAGAAGCAATCACAAGAGTTATTGCGGGGCCCAAGAAGCGTTCCCGCGTAATGAGTGAAAAGGAAAGAACTCTTACGGCGTATCACGAAGCGGGTCACGCAATTGCAATGCGTGCAACACCTGATTCCGACCCTGTACACCAGGTAACGATCATGCCGAGAGGCCGCGCAGGCGGGTTTACTCTCCAGCTTCCCGAAGAAGACCGATTCTACGAAACAAAGTCGGATATGGAAAAGGATATCGTTCATCTTCTCGGCGGACGTGTTGCGGAAGCAGTTGTTCTCGGCGATATTTCAACAGGCGCATCCAACGACCTTGAGCGCGCCACAAAAACGGCTCATGATATGGTAACCAAATACGGTATGACGGATGCCATCGGCCCTGTAAACTATTCAGATGCAGAAGAGGTATTCCTCGGAAGAGACTTTACAAGTAAGCAGAATTATTCCGAAAGTCTGGCATCAAAGATAGATGATGAGGTAAGAAGAATAATAGACGAATCCTATGCAAAGACCAGAAAGCTTCTTGAAGATAACAGAGAAGCTTTGGACAGAGTAGCCGCAGCTCTTCTTGAAATGGAAACCCTGGATGCTGAGGAATTTGAAGCGATTTTTACAAATACGAAGACGGTTGCCGAGCTTTTGGAAAACAATGCGGTAAAATCTGCGCAAAGAAAGCTTGTTGAGGATGCAGAGGCAAAGATAAGAGCCGAAAAGGAAGCGGAAGAAAAGAGAAAGGCAGCAGAGCCTGCTCCGGGAGTAAGGGTTGCCGTTCTTGATAAGGACGGCAAATTCCGTGTTGAAGGCGGCAAGGCTTACGAAGAAGAACAGCAGGAAGAAATCTCTCAAACAGAAGAACAGCCCGAGCCTGAAGGGTCTCCGGAAATCGAGGAAGAGCTTCCCGAGGTAATAGTAAGTGAAATCCCGCTGGACGAAGAGCCATCAGAGGAAGCGGAAGAAGATGAAGACGGAAACGACATTCAGTAACAACTTAATAAACAGCACGATCTTTCATCTTCTGAATTTTGAAAAATATACCGGTTTTCAACAGGCTGCACGTCAGGCTGCGATCAATAATAATTTTCAGATAGTGCTTTTCTCGGAAGAGTTTAATGTTTTGTTCTCGGTGGAAACCAGACATGAAAAAACCATAGAAGAAGCGGTGTTCTCCGCGTTCAATCAGAATCTGGACAGAGAGCAAAAGGGCGCACTTGTGGATGTGGGCGGTGTTTCAACCTATTGGGGACCTATTTCCATTGCCGGCAATAAGTATTATCTTATGCTGGTCGATAACGAGAAATACTATACGCAGGATGAAATCAGTAAGCTTGCCGAAATAATTGAGCTTTCCATGGGTATGTGGAACTATGTTCCCAATCGCGATCCGCAGTCGGAATTCTTAAGAGCCATCCGAAAAGGAAACAGCGAGCTTGCACATAAGCTTGCAGGAGAAATAAAAATCAATTCCTCCGACATAGCGGCAGCTTTTCTTATCAGCGGAATCAGAAAAAAGGAAGCTCAGAAAACCTTTGCAAAATTTGCAGCCGATAACAAGCTCACAACAACAGTTAATTTTGAGCAGGATGAGATCTGCGGTATTGCAACAAGATCGGAAGACGAATACAAAGCAGGCTTTGACGATTGGGAAAAGTTTGCCGAACGCATGCACAAGGACTCCGGTGCGCAAAAGCTTTTCTGCATTGCCGGACTTTCGTCCGTAGACGATGCCTGCGATGCATTCAGGCTCATAACGGAATCCGAAGCCTTTGTATCCATGGTATTTCCGTACAAAAGAGCCTTCGGCAGATTTGAGATGGTGTTCGTAAACAATGCGGTCCATCTTTCAAGAGGAAACTCTGCAGTAAAGAAGGAGTGTACGGACCTTATTAAACCTCTTCTTATCGGACGGGACGTTAAAACGAAGCAATTGCTTGAGACCTTAAACGCCTTTGTTTTAGATGCAGGGCTTTCTGCAAATAAAACGGCGGAGATCCTGGACGTGCACGCAAATACGGTCCAATACAGACTCAGGCACATAAAAGAATTACTTGGAGTTGATATCAGCTCCACAAGCGTACTGCCCGGACTTATGACTGCTCTGGCAGTTGCAAGGATCAATAAAGAGGCAGGGCCATTCTGAAGGGAGGCGCGAGCATGTTATTGGCAATTGATGTAGGAAACACAAATCTTGTATGCGGTCTTTACGACGGGAGAGATCTTCTTTGCCGATGGAGACTTGAAACGTCACAGAGAAAATCAGCCGACGAATACGGCATAGCATTAAAGCAGATGTTTGAGGCGGACGGTTATTCATTCAGTCAGGTGGAAGATGTGATTCTCTCAACGGTAGTGCCGTCGCTGACATTTACCATTCAGCATTTATGTGAAAAATATTTTGATAAAACACCGATAGTTGTAGGCCCGGGAGTTAAAACGGGGCTCATCGTAAAATACGATAATCCGAAGCAGCTTGGTGCGGACAGAATAGTAAATTCCGTTGCGGCAATCGAAAAGTATCCTGCCCCTGTCATTGTTATGGATTTCGGAACGGCAACGACCATGTGTGCGGTTTCGGATAAGGCGGAGTTTTTGGGTGGTGTAATTGCTCCGGGAATGAAAATATCCTCCGAAGCGCTGGTTGAAAAAACAGCAAAGCTTCCGAGAATAGAGCTTGAAAAACCCCGTCACGTTATCTGCAGAAATACCAACGAGTGTATGCAGTCCGGCCTTATTAACGGCCACATAGGAATGGTTGAATATATTGTTGAAAAGATGAAGGATGAAATCAGGATCCTTACAGGCTGCGATAAAAAAGTTACCGTAGTTGCAACAGGCGGTATGTCTTATTTGATCGCAGATAACACAGACTGTATAGATTATATCGACAGAGACCTTACACTTACCGGATTGGAACTGATTTATGAAAAGAACAAATAAGCTTGTTCTTGCCCCAATGGCGGGTGTGACCGATGCGGTTTTCCGGCAAATTGCATTTGAAAAGGGCTGCAGGTATTCATATACCGAAATGGTTTCCGCAAAGGGCCTGTACTTTAAGAATCCGGGCACCGGTGAGCTTTTGGAAATAGATCCCGAAAAAGAAGGAAATGTAGTAATACAGATTTTCGGAAGCGATCCCAAAATTATGGGATGGGCGGCTAAAGAGCTTGAAGAAAGACCATCGGCAGGAATAGACATAAATATGGGCTGCCCTGTGCCTAAGGTTTACAAAAACGGCGAAGGCTCCGCACTGCTTCTTCAAAAAGAGCTTGCAATGCAGATAGTATCTTCCGTAAAGGAGAATACAAATAAGCCCGTCAGCGTAAAAATGCGTATCGGAATTAACAGATGCGTGCAAGACGACGGGAGCAGAGATCAAAGCAAAAACACGTTTGATTACGTGGATTTTGCAAAAGGACTCGAAGCAGCCGGTGCAGATCTTATATCCGTCCACGCAAGAACCAGAGAGGATTATTATTCCGGCAAAGCCGATCGGCAGGCCATAAAAGAAATCAAAGCCGCCCTTGGCATTCCCGTTATCGGGAACGGAGATATAAGGAGTATTGAAGATGCAAAAGCAATGCAGGCCGAAACGCTTTGCGATGCCTGCATGGTCGGACGCGGCGCTATGGGAAATCCGTGGGTGTTTGCGGATTATGCTCCTGACAAAGAAGAGATCATAGACACTATCAATCACCATCTTGACCTTGCGGTCGGGCGCTTCGGCGAGAACAAAGCCGTGCGTGAGGCCCGCAGGCAGATAAGCTGGTACACCAAAGGAATTAAGGGCGCAAGCCTTTTAAGAAATAAGCTGAACTGCGCAAGCTCAAGAGCTGAGCTTCGCGAATTATTAAAGGAGATTTAAAAAAATGGCAGAAGAAATCTTATTAACACAACAAGGCTATGATGACATAGTCAGGGAACACGAGCATCTTGTATCTGTAAGAAGAGCAGAGGTTTCCGAACACTTAAAGGAAGCAAAGTCCTACGGCGACCTTTCCGAAAACGCTGAATACGATGCGGCAAAGGATGAGCAGGCAGAATTAGAAGAGAGGATCGCGCGTCTTGAATACATGATGAGAAACGCCAGAGTTGTTTCCGATGAAGAGCTTACAGGCGAGCACGTTAACCTTGGCCTTACGGTAAAGATCAAAAACGTTGAAACAAAGGAAAAGTTTATTTACATGGTAGTTGGTATCAACGATGCGGATCCGTTTGCAGAACCAATTGCAAAGATCTCCAACGAATCCCCGATGGGCAAGGCGCTTCTCGGCAAGAGAAAGAACGAAAAGGTTGAAGTTTCCATGCCGGATGGCCCTGTTGAAGTATATCAGATTATGGAGATTTTAAAACAATGAGTGAAAATGAAAACAAGGCTTTGCAGCAGTCTGAATCCGAACAGTTTCAGATAAGAAGGCAAAAGCTTCTTGATCTGCAGGCTGCAGGCAAGGACCCGTATAAAATAACAAAATTCGATCAGAATAATTTCTCTGCAAGCATAAAGAAGGATTACGAAGGGCTTGCACCGGAGCAGCATTCGGGAAAGACCTTCAATCTTGCCGGAAGACTCATGTCTAAAAGAGTCATGGGCAAGGCTTCCTTTGCAAACCTTCAGGATGACAGAGGCAATATTCAGTTATACGTCACAAGAGATAATCTCGGCGAAGAAGAATATGCAGCATTTAAAAAGCTGGATATCGGAGACATCGTTGGAATTACGGGAGAGGTTTTCAGAACAAAGACAGGCGAAATATCTGTCAGCGTTTCAAAGCTGACACTGCTTTCAAAGTGTCTCCATCCGCTTCCCGAAAAATTTCATGGCCTTACAGACCTTGAGCAGCGCTACAGAAACCGCAGCGTGGACCTCATCGTAAATCCCGAGGTCAAGGAAACCTTCAGGAAGAGGAGCGCCATCATCAGCGAGATAAGAGCTTATCTTAATGAAAAGGATTATCTTGAAGTTGAGACACCGATTTTGAATCCTATAGAAATCGGTGCATCCGCAAGACCTTTCGTAACTCATCATAACACTCTTGATATAGATATGTTCCTCAGAATAGAAACAGAGCTGTATCTTAAGAGGCTTATCGTCGGCGGAATCGACCGTGTATATGAAATCGGCCGTATCTTCAGAAACGAAGGTATGGACAGAAAGCACAATCCCGAATTCACATCCATAGAGCTTTATCAGGCATACACGGATTTTGAGGGGATGATGGATCTTGTAGAGGAGCTGTTCAAGCGCCTTGCGGATAAGGTTTGCGGAACGCGGCAGATCCCTTACGGTGAAAAGACCATAGATCTGGATAACTGGACAAGAATGACAATGAAGGAGGCTGTAAAAAAATACAGCGGTGTTGATTACGATGACTGGAAGACAGACGAAGATGCAATAAAATCTGCCATTGAGCATAAGGTTGAGCTTCCGGAGCTTAAGACCAAAGGCAACATCCTTGCAGAATTCTTTGATGCCTTTGTTGAAGACAATCTTATTCAGCCGACATTCATCTACGATTATCCTGTGGATATTTCTCCGCTTGCAAAGAGAAAGCCGACAGATCCCGACTTTACGGAAAGATTCGAATTCTTCATCAACGCAACGGAATTCGGCAATGCGTTTTCAGAGCTTAACAACCCTCTTGACCAGCGCGCACGTTTTGAAAAACAGCTTGCAGAACGCCTTGCACTTGAGCCTGATTCAAGATGCGCACTGGATGAGCCTTTCCTTGTTGCCATTGAAACAGCCATGCCTTGCACGGGCGGCCTCGGAATAGGAATCGACAGAACCGTAATGCTCCTTACGAATCAGCAAAACATCCAGGATGTGATTTTCTTCCCGACAATGAAACCTTTGGACTAAGAAAGGCTGAAATTTCAAGGGATAATTCAATTCATAATACGCCATTTACGCCAAGCTTACGCCAAACGATGTAATGGTTAAGGAAAATGGCACTTCTCATTTTTATCTAAACATGGGAGGATATTATGGAATACGAATTATATTTAATGGAACTTGTAAAGATCCGCTATATCTTGATTGGCGTATTAGCAGTTCTTGTTCTGGTTGCTGTTATTGAAACAGTCAGGGCATGTGCTGAGATCAAAAGAGAAATGCGAGAGGAATTACAAGAGAATCTGAATCTTTCTGAACAAAATAAATGACTGCCACCAGTTTAAGGCAGAAAACAAACTGATGAGAAGCCGGTGGGTGTAAAAAGCTCACCGGTTCTTTGTCTAAACACGATGCAGAGGGAAAATTATGTTTTATAAAATGATAGGAAAGGCTTGTGATAATTGGTATAAATCACAGTCTTGTACTGTAAATTCGATAATTGAATATATTGAGAAAACGGGCATGATGCGTGATGCTCAGACTGAGGCTATAAAAACATACTTATTCCTGAAGATAGCATGTAATAATGCACCGCTGTCGGAGCTATTCATAAATGGTGTTTTTAATTCACTTGATATAAATGAACTGGAAATATCGGTATCATCAAGAACATATTTAGCTGAGCATCCGGAGGCGGTTGCTGCTTTGGAATATGCAAGTTTGACTAATGATAAAAATGAACAGGTTTCAGATCATTTAGCCGAACAAATGAAGAAAAAACCGCAGGATGTAGATTGCAAAAAACTGTTCAGGGATTTGTTTTATGATGTAGCATACACAGATTATTTGTTTAGTTTACCGATGGGTGCGGGCAAAACATATTTGATGGCAGCGTTCATTTATCTTGACCTTTATTTTGCAAAGCAAGAGCCGAACAATACTGCTTTTGCACATAATTTCATAATATTTGCTCCGTCAGGACTGAAAGCCTCGGTTGTTCCGAGCTTGAAAACAATACAAAGCTTTGATCCCACTTGGGTTATACCTGAACCGGCAGCTTCTGAAATAAAAAGAAGTATAGCCTTTGAGGTATTAGATAAAGGCAAGACTGATAAAAAATCCAATAAAACAAAAAATCCTAATGTTCAAAAAATTGCGAATCATCAGCCTCTTTCCGAATTGTTCGGTCTAATTGCCGTTACAAACGCCGAAAAAGTTATTCTTGATAGAATACAAGAAAAAAACGGACAGATTGAAATGTTTGAAGAAAGTGATGATGAAAAAGATCGAGAGGCTAATGAGCTTCGCAATCTTATTGGAAAGTTACCGTCATTGTCAGTCTTCATTGATGAAGTTCATCACGCTGTTAGTGATGAAATTAAACTTCGCGCAGTAGTAAACAGATGGATGCGTTCCGGTAAAGTAAATTCTGTTATTGGCTTTTCTGGTACTCCATATTTAGAAAAGGCAGAAAAAATTAAAATCACAGATAAACTTTCTATTTCCACAGCTGAAATTACAAACGTTGTTTATTACTATTCTCTAATAAATGGCGTAGGAAATTTCTTAAAAAAGCCAGTTGTAAAAATGTCTGATGTAAAGGATAGTGCGAAGATTATTGATGCCGGTGTTAGAGCTTTCCTTGATACATACAAGGATACTGTGTATGGCGGAGGCTTAACGGCAAAACTTGGTATTTATTGTGGAACTATTGAAAAATGTGAGGAACTTGTTTATCCGTTGGTAACAAGCATTTTGGCTGAATATAATTTACCGGCGAATTCTATTTTGAAATTTCACAAAGGTAATAAGACGTATCCGCAGCCTGTGGATAGTCAAATGCAATTTGATACACTTGATTCTTCAATTTCTCAGATTCGTATTGTTCTGCTTGTGCAAATTGGCAAAGAGGGATGGGATTGTCGCAGTCTAACAGGAATTATTCTTTCGCAAGAGGGAGATTGTCCTAAGAATATGGTTTTGCAAACTTCTTGTAGATGTTTGCGACAGGTAGAAAAAGGTGTTTTAGAAACTGCTCTGATATATCTAAATGAAGATAATGCAGATAAGTTAAATGCCCAGCTTATGCAGCAACAGCACATTTCTCTTAAAGAATTCTCTTCGGCAGAAAATAGCATTAAAATTTTGAATCGTTATGACCGTACTGCATATCTGAAATTGCCGAAAATTGAATACTATCAATTGAAGATAAACTATAACACGTTGATTGTTGATTGCGAAAAGGATGTTGATACTGAAATAAGCAAATCTACTGATAATGCCAAAATAGAAAATGTTGTTAGAACAACAGACTTTTCTATGATGGTGAGAGGAACTGAAATATTGGAACACGAAACAGGGACAACACCGGCAACTTTTATTATGTGGGTGTATGAGATAGCAAAAGGCAGTTTTGGCTTTATTACAATTGAACAATTAAAAGCGCATACTGAGGTTTTGCAAAAAGTGTTTAATGTAATTACATACAACAAAGACGGTGTCTGTTGCTATAGTTCCCTTTATGATAGAAAACGCATTGAGGCAGAAATAAGGAAAGCGTTTTATGAAAAGCGTGATTTTGAAACGGTTGAAGAATTGATTCCGGATGAAGCAAGCCTTTTGAATATTTCAAATTTTAGATCAAGCATTGCAACAAATAAAACGGAACAATACTATCCGGAACAGAAAACTGTTGAAAATATTATTTTAGATGATAAAGGAAAATTAAAAGCAGATCCCAAAACGCAGCAAATGATTACACTTGCTGAGGAAACTGGAAATGCTGCTATAGCAGAAACCTTAAGAAAGCAGATTAGCTCTCATCCACAAAAGAACCGATCATTCCATTATTTGCCGTATCATACCGATAGCGATTTTGAACAGACATTTTTACGCGAAGTTTTGACACTTGCTGAAATAGAGCGCCTTGATCTTGAAGTATATTACAATGGCGATCGCGCTATGACTGAATTCAAGATTAAATGTTACAAATCATCCAGTAGTAGGTGGCAATATATAGGAATGTATACACCGGACTTTCTTATTATTAAACGCAAAGATGGTATAATCCATAAAGCAATTATTGTTGAAACTAAAGGACGCATTTATGCGAATGATCCAACTTTCAAAGATAAACGGGCATTTATGGAAAATGAATTTATTAAGCAGAATAATGAAAAATACAAATACAAGCGTTTTGATTATTTGTATTTAGAAGATTCATTATCTGATAGCGATAGAATAAAGGCTACTCACAGTAAAATTTGTGAGTTCTTTGGAGAGGGATAATTTATGAAGCGCGATATGGAATTAATTCGTACTATTCTTTTGTCAATAGAAGAACAGTACAATGCTACAGCTATATACAATTTGGAAATAGACGGTTTCGATATGCCAACAGTAGCGTATCATTGTAAGATTATGTATGAAGCAGGCTTGATCTCAGATTATAAAGCTCAATATGCTGATAACGAATTGTATAGTTTTGCTGTTGGATCTTTAACTTGGGATGGCAATGATTATTTAGATAAGGTGCGTAGTGATTCAATTTGGGATAAAACGAAAAATGCCATTCAACAAAGGGGCTTACCGCTTATCTTTGATACAATAAAGACGGTTGCCTCTGCATTTATCACCGCTGCCGCAGAAGGGGTGGCTAATTCAATAATTAAGAATGGAGGTCAGTTCTAATGCCTATAAAATATGTACCATTTATACCTGAACCGGTTGAGGGACAGGCTGTATTACAAAATTTCAAAAGAATACTTAAATATAAAGGCTCGGATGAAACCTCTATGATTTTAGAGCGTGGTATGCCTCTTTATGAGGTTGAAAAGCAAGAAACTGTCGGAAGTAACGCTGATGGCAATATGGTTATACGTGGTGAGTGCGTTTCCGCATGTGCTTATTTGAAAGAAAAGGGGATTACGGTTGATCTTGTTTATATTGATCCACCGTTTGCATCAGGTGCAGACTATGCCAAAAAAGTATATATTCGTCGCAATCCAAAAGTTGCAGATGCAATAGCAAAAGCCGAAGAAGAACTGGATATTGAAGACTTGAAAGCTTTTGAAGAGAAAATGTATGGCGATGTTTGGGAAAAAGAAAAGTACCTGAATTGGATGTGGGAAAATCTTGTGGCAATAAAGAGTGTTATGAGTGAAACGGCGTCCATCTATGTCCATTTGGATTGGCACATTGGACATTATGTAAAAATTCTCATGGATGAGGTTTTCGGCGAAGACAATTTCCATAATGAGATTATCTGGCAAAAAATCAGAGTTTCTAAAAAGCAGGCGGAGACATTTGGAAATGTTCATGACAGCATATTCTTTTATTCAAAAAACAAAAATTTGTTTTTCGATAAGCCTTTCAAGGAACATGATGAAGAACGGTTAAATACACACTATAACAATATTGATGAAGATGGTCGGCACTATCAATTGGCGGATTTCACTCAGGTTGGTCAGGGTACTGCAAGAAATTTTGGGGAATATGGAATGCTTGAGCCTCCAGTGGGGAAACATTGGATATGGAAGCAAGATAGTATTGATGAAGGTATAAAAAATGGAATCATAGTATTTACATCCGGTGGCAAACCAAGAGTAAAGCGTTATCTTGAAGATACCGATGGCGCGCCGATTGATGATATTTGGACTGATATTTATCCTGTTAATTCACAAGCAGAAGAGCGTGTGGATTATTCAACACAAAAGCCAGAGTCGTTACTGCAAAGGATTATTACCGCTTCGGCAAAAAGCGGAATGGTTGTTGCGGATTTTTTCGTTGGAAGTGGTACAACTGCTGATGTTGCAAATGCACATGGTCTGAGATACATTGTTTCAGATATTGGACTTAACTCTATTCAAACTACTCGTGATCGTCTTGTAGCAGATAATGCTGAATTTGATATTCTTGAAATAAAGGATGGTGTTTCGCTCTATCGCAATCCAGTACAGACAATGGATAAAATCAAATCCCTTATTCCGGGACTTAAAAATGAGGATTCTTTGGACGCATTTTGGGAAGGAGCAATATCGGATAGTAAATTAGGTACTGTTCCTGTGTATGTGCCTAATCTAATGGATAGCAGCTCAAAGTTGCTTGACGTGGTAATGATGAATCGTATTATCCATCAAGCAATCCCTGATCTTTCTAATGATATAAAGAAAGTCATTGTATATTACGTGGATATCACCAGTGAAGAAGAAATACGAAAATTTATTTCAGAAGATGATAGCACAACTGTAGAAATTGAATTACGTGATTTGAAAACTATACTTGATGATGTAGTGGTTGAAGATTATGTGGAATTCTCGGTAGAAAAAGCTGATGACACATTGTTAGGCGAGTATAAGACTATCATAAATAAATTTGCCAGTGATCGCGTAAGCGGTAAGATTCTTGAATTTAATAATAAAAATATTTTCAACAATAAAAAGAACTTTACACCTATTGCTATAAGCGATGACGGACTGGAATTGATTGAATTTTTGTCAGTTGATTGCACTTCTACTGATGGCGAATGGCATTCTGACAGTGAGATCAAAATTGATAAAAATGGTTATGTAATAAGAAATGGCGAAATAACAAAAGAATTTTGGGATGGCAAAATAGTTTCAAGTAAAGAGCCGTTAAGATTAAAAATTAGAAATATTTGTGGTGATGAAACGGTCTGGGCGATATAAAGAATAATCAGATTGATTAAGAGTTTAAAGGGCAATGAGCAATCATTGCTCTTTTTTCATGCAATCATTGCCGTCATTTTTAGAACAAGTTGAGAAAAATATGGAACAAGTTGAAATTTTGCATATCTGTACCATGCGTGTAAGAGTTTGAAGTTTTTATAGCTAATCAGTCCAAATAAAAGCTCATATCATGTCTGCAGTCTTAAAGATATATGCCTTTCAGGATTTTGAAAATCCGGAAAGGATAGAAAATATGAGTAACAAGAATTCTGAAAGTTTGGATCTCATCTGTACCCGAGAGGAATTAGGAAAGAGATTAAGTGAATGTCGGAAGAAAAAAGATTTATTACAGAGCGGGGTGGCGCAGAAATTGTTTTGTGATGCGTCTCATATTAGCAGAATTGAATCTGGGCGTGTAGGTGTAACCGTTGAAGAATTAGCTCGTCTGAGTCTGATCTATGGGAAAAGTATCGACAGCCTTGTTTTCAAAAAACCAGAAGATCGAAATCTTAAAAAAGAAGTAATTCTAAAGGCATTGCACGAAATAAAAGACCAAATTGACAAGATAATATCGCTTGTTGATTCTGCAAAATAGGTTTGCTGAAGTAGCAATTTAAAAACTCCATTTTGGGCTATCCTGTTAGTAGAAAGCAAGAAAGAAAATAGCTTTCGGAAAGGAGAACAATGCTATGAGTATGATAGTTGGGTTGCAGAATACTGAATTCACTACAAAAGATGGGCATGTCATTTGCGGTACAAAGGTTTTTTTGACAGAGAAAATCCCAGAAGATCGCGGTGCCGGAGTAGCAACGGATTCAATATTCATTTCAAAGGCTAAGAGCGATGCATTAAGTTTTCCGCTAGCTGTTGGCGATGAAATACTTGTTTACTATAACAAGTATGGTCGCATTCAGGACATTAAGCGTGAAGATGTAGAAATTGACTACTAAGCCTTTAATCCGGCGGAGCAACTCTCCGCCGGAGAAATTGCAGAAAGGAGGTGAGGGATATGTTGTTAAAGAAAGTAGTTCGTCTGATAAAAAAGGGTTTTGATGAGGCTAATAGACAAGCGCGTTTTGATTCCCAAAGGCGTTTGGATGAGGCGCAAAAGGAAGCTGCATTTGAGTATTATGAGCCGATTGCTTATATGCTTATGGACGCTGTAAATAATATTGCTGCGTCTACAGGGTTAATTCCCGTTTCAGATCCTGAAACGCTTATTACGGATAAGCCTGTTGTATTCTCGCACAGCTACCCGATAGCGCTGCAATATAAAGTATATATTCGCGGCGGATACATTATTGATGTGGCTGAGATCAGACGGATGTTGCAATATGAGTTAAATCTTATTGCAACAAGTTGGGGATATCCTACGTTGAATATTCATGTAATAAAGCAACCAGGATATAACTTCATTGCTATTAGAGTTATGGATGCGGCGGCTGTCCGTGCTTATAATTCTGCGAAGCGTAGTGCAGCTGCTGTAGCGCAGCGGAAGCAGCAAACTACGCTATAGCAATTAGGGCAAGGTTCCGAAAGGGATAGTATTACCCTTTCGGAACTATTGTCGCAAAGCAGGGAGGTGAGATTATGGCAGATACACAAAGCCGGAAGTATCAGCTAACTATAAACAATCCGGCAGACAAAGGCATAACCCATGAAAGCATTAAAAGGGTTTTGCAAGAACTCAAAAGCTGTACATATTACTGTATGGCTGACGAGATCGGAACAGAGAATGGTACACCGCATACGCATGTGTATATCCATTGCAAATGCGCGGTGCGCTTTTCAAGAATAAAAAAACTATTCCCTGAAGCCCACATCGAGCAGGCTTTGGGGACAGCTGATGAAAACAAATCGTATATTTTCAAGACTGGAAAATGGGGAAATAGCGGCAAAAAGGATACTTCTGTAAAGGGAAGTTTTGAGGAATGGGGAACTTTCCCTCAGGAATCTGGGCAAGGTAGCAGATCTGATATCGTGACAATATACGATTTGATCAACAACGGAAAAACAAACGCCGAAATAATGGCGATGAATCCTTTGTTTGCAAGCAAGGTAAATCTGATGGATAAAATCAGGCTTGATATCTTGGAGGCGCAGTATAAGGAAACATTTCGCAATTTAAGCGTTTCATATGTGTGGGGACCCACAGCAACCGGAAAAACGCGCGGTGTTTTTGAAAAATACGGTTATGAAAATGTATACCGCGTCACGGATTACAACCATCCGTTTGATCGTTATGCGTCAGAACCGGTACTGTGTTTAGATGAGTTCAGAAGCAATATCACTATTGGGGACATGCTCGAATATCTTGACGGATACCCAATCGCATTGCCGGCGAGATATGCAAACCGTGTTGCGTGTTATGAGACGGTTTGTATAGTGAGCAATATTCCAATAACTCATCAATACCCCAATATTCAAGATGTTGAACCTGAGACGTGGAAAGCATTTTTACGCCGTATCAATCATGTAATCGAATATCATCAAGACGGTACGATTACAGATCATGGCGAGGCATTGAAATATGTTTTCCCAGCAAAGGGGTTCCAACTGATAGAAAAGCAGGAAGAAATTCCGTTTTAGTATAAGAGCAATGAGCCCGTGGTTGGATTTGTTGCTGATGATAAAGAAATTGATTTGTGAGGTGGAAAAAATGGATGGCATGACGATGATAAGAAAAATAGGAATTATTAAGGATGGCGGAGAGGACTATGTATTGGCGCATACAGTAAGACCTGAAATTCTCCCGATTGATATTAACGAAGAAAAAACAGGAAGATTACTACACGAAGATCGAGCCGTGTTCGATGAGCAGGGAAATATGCACGAGAGGGTAAACAATTTTATTCCGGTGAAGCAGCATGATTTGATTGGATCAATAAGGTATTACGAAAACGGCGTAGTGGCAATGTTAATGCAATATGTGCTACTTATAGAAAATGATGTGGCATACACGCAGATAATTGAGCATTAGAAGCAGAGGTTTTCAATGGGCAAACCAAGACGAAAACAAAAGAGAAGAATATACAGGAATAAGAAAACGGTGCCGATATGGGAAAAGCAGTTGCTTACACTTGAAGAAGCGGCTGCCTTCTCAGGAATTGGTATCAACAAGTTAAGACAGATGAGTAATACAAGGGATTGTGATTGGGTATTATGGAATTCGGGAAAGCGTTTACTAAAGCGTAAAAAATTGAGTGAATTTTTAGATCGAACTTATTCAATTTAACAAAATATGGTAACGATTCTTGAAGGTGCGGCGCGTCTCTGTTATAATACAAAATAGAGAAGTGCCGTTTTCCATAGTAGAAAGGAGACACTATGGTAAACAAACGGCAAGACAAAAATAGAACAGTATTAAAGAAAGGAGAAGCGCAGCGAGGAAACGGGACTTACGATTTTAGATGGACTGATCCCTTTGGTAAGCGCCATTCGATTTATGCTCCAACATTGGCTGAATTGCGAGATAAGGAAAATGAGATCTTGCGAGATTCACTTGATGAGATCAAAGCTGATGGAAGATATCTTACGGTCGATGAACTGTATACAAGATGGTGTGAATTGAAACGCGGATTACAGGATAATACATTCAAGAATTACAAGTACATGTATGAGACGTATGTAAAGCCGTCCAAGATTTCAAGGTATAAAGTTGTCGATGTGAAAAAGAGCGATATAAAAGCGTTCTATAATAACTTGTATGACGATCAGCGCTTGAAGATATCGACACTTGATAATATACAAACTGTGCTGCATGAGGTTTTTGACATAGCTCTTGATGATGAGCTTATTCGGAAGAACCCGACGGACAAGGCTTTACAAGAATTGAAGAAGGCTCATAAAGGAGATTCTGAAAAACGTCAAAGCCTGACGATCAAGCAAGAACAGATATTGCTGGATTATCTGAAACGCACACCGCAGTACAACCATTGGTATCCGATTTTTCAGGTCATGGTTGCAACGGGTATGCGAGTTGGAGAAGCAACAGGGCTTAGATGGTGTGATATTGATTTAGAAGATGAAATAATTGATATCAATCATACGCTTGTATATTTCAGCCATGAGAAAAAAGACGGTTGCTATTTCGTGGTTCATCCGATACCGAAAACAAAAGCCGGTATCAGAAAAATTCCGATGCAGCCTTGTGTAAAAGAGGCATTCATCACGGAAAAAGCGCGACAGGAAGAATTAGGCTTATCTTGTAAATCTAAAATCGACGGGTATACAGATTTTATCTTTATTAACCGTAACGAGGAAGTTCAACATAATGGTACTCTGAACAAAGCTATAAGGCGTATTATTCGTGACTGCAATGACGAAATATTGCTAAAGAATCCGGATGCAGATTCATCGGAACTGCTGCCGCATTTTAGTTGTCATAGTCTTCGTCATACTTTTACAACAAGACTATGTGAGGCTGATGTCAACCCAAAGACAATCATGTACTTACTGGGACATTCAAGTATAGAAGTCACGATGGATATATACGCGGACTGCACAAAAGAGATGGCTTATAAAGCTTTAGATACCATTCAAGATTTTTACGCCACTTACGCCAAATAATGTGCTAAGGGTATAGAGAATTGATAGGTGTGGTCTTATTAAAGAAATTGCTGAGATTTATGTGATTAAGTATGGAAAAAGTAAAACCTGAATCATTGAGTGCTGAACAATTAAAAGAATGGTTGCTAAATATTCATGAGACTTATTACATTGAATTAAAGAAAGCTTCGGAATTGCCGAACTCTTTTTGGGAAAGTTATTCCTCCTTCTGTAACACATCCGGCGGATGGATTATTCTGGGTGTTAAAGAGGAACATCCACAAAATGTAATATTAGGAGTTAATAATCCTGAAAAGGCTTTAACCAGTTTATGGGATCAATTATCCAATACATCAAAGGTTAGTTATCGTATTGTAGAGAACCAAGATGTTCAATCATGTATGATTGACGGGAAAACAGTAATAATAGTACATGTTAAAGAAGCCCCAGAAAGTATGAAACCGGTATATATCGGAGGAAGGTATGAAAACACGTTTATTCGTACGGGGGATGGTGATCGCAAGGCTAGTAAAGAAGAAATAGCTTCTTTTATGAGAAATGCGCAACCCGGACAAGATATATTAGCTGCTGATGGCTTTACTATTACTGATTTGGATACAGATTCATTGATTGCATTTAAGGAGAAGGTTAGCAGGAGATACCCAAAACAGAATTATTCAGAAATGAGTCCAGAACAATTTCTATTAGAAATTGGGGCATCCTTCAAAGATCGTACTACAGGTGAGGTAAAGTTAAAGAGAGGAACTTTGCTCTTCCTTGGAAAAAGCAATGCAATTAAAGAACTGTATCCGCACTATCATGTAGATTATTTTAATAGAAGTGGTAATAATCAACGTTGGTCAGATCGTGTGTCTGACGATGATTCAAATGGATATGAGATGAACATTTATAATTTTTATACGATAGTGTATGAAAAGATGAAGGTACTCTTGAAGGAAGCTTTCGCATTAGATGAATCTCAGCTTAGGATTCCTGTATCAGATTTTGACGAGACTATTCGAGAATGTCTTGTCAACTGTCTTGCACATGCAGATTATATTCAAGGATATCCGTCTATTAGAATTGATGTATATGATGGATGGTTCTGCTTTTTAAATCCGGGTAAAATGCTAGTATCAAAGCAACAGTTTTTCAATGGTGGAGATTCGAGACCGAGAAATGAAATAATTATGAAATTCTTCAGATTGCTTGGGGCTTCGGAACGCCAGGGCTTTGGCGGACCTCTTATTTTCAGCACAGCGGTTAAAAATGATTTTCGTCGTCCAGAAATAGTTTCAGATATAGAACATACAGAAATTAAGGTATGGAATATTGATTTGGCGGATTCTTATCAGGACCTAGAACAAGATGCGAAAACTGTTTTAAGATGCATTACAAAATCGATGATTCCACAGTCTGTAAACGCATTGAGGAAAGCTTTGAACATGACAGAATACAAGGTTAGGAAAAATATTTCAACCCTTGAAGAAAAAGGTTTGATATATAAAATGGGACAAGGTCCATCAACAAAATATTCTGTAAAAGTTGATAGCGTCGAGTTTTTAACTATACTGCAAATGGCGACAGAAACCCTTAAAAAGCAGATGAGCTAAATTATCTCGTGATTATCTCGTGAAAATGGGTGCTTCATCACGAGATATTTGCAAAATAGATAGAATAAAGCATACATTCAGTGAGTATCATGTGATTTTGAGTATAATTTCACAAGATAATATGTTTACGCCACTTACGCCAAACCTTACGCCAAACAGAACAATGACGGTGTAGAGTTATGTAGGGAAGCGTGATTACAGAAACCCGAAAAGCCTTGAAACATAGGCATGCGTAGACTTGTAAAGATGTATAATGGATTGGAAGAAAATTTCCCGACAATGAAAACTTTGGACGGAAATAAGTCCGAAAAGAAGGCTGCCGAGACCGTTTCAGAAGCTGCTCCGGCAGCCCCTGAAAAGATCGATTTTTCCAACGTAGTTATCGAACCTCTCTTTGAAGATTTCGTCGATTTCGAGACATTTTCCAAGTCCGATTTCCGTGCTGTAAAGGTTCTTGAATGTGAAGCAGTACCGAAATCCAAGAAGCTCTTAAAGTTCACTCTGGATGACGGAACTGGCGTAAACAGAACGATTTTAAGCGGTATTCACGCATTTTATGAGCCCGAAGAACTCGTTGGCAAG
>JAZLHU010000008.1:0-11527 GCA_045616985.1 Anaerovoracaceae bacterium | reverse complement strand
AGAGGGATTACTTCCTCTTGATGAGCCTTTAGCTTCTTGATCTGATTTCTAAAGTTTTATATTCATAAACAAGTTGCCCAATTTAGACAGCTTATTTAAGTATGCCAATTTATGGCTTTCCTCTACTTTCTTTCACACTATTTACTCCTGATCTGAAAAGCAAAAAGCCCGACTTGGTATAGACGGGTAATGTTTAATTTATGCTTCAACGATCTCAAGAATATCCATTGGGCAGGTCTTTGCGCAGATTCCGCAGGCGATGCACTTGGATACCTTTTCAGGCTCTGCTGTCTTCACCATTACGTGAAGCGGACAAGCAGCAACACAGTCTCCGCACTTTACGCAGAGTTTTTGATCTATAACGTATACTCCCTTTGCATTCTGAGTGATTGCGCCGTGTGTGCACGCCTTTGCGCACTTGCCGCACTGAATACAGATCGTCGGCTTTGGTTCACCATTTGCATCTGCTGAAATCTGAATGCAGGAAAGATCCTGATCGAATGTCTTATAGAATGCTTCTGAGCAGGCTCTTACGCAGGCCAGACAAGCTTTACATTGTGTCTTGTCGGTAATTTTCAATTTTTTCATGGTATATATCTCCTCGTGTATAAAAACGTTAGTATTTTATCACTTTTTTGCTTTTTTGCCAACAAGCTTCCGGGGAGGAATAAGACAATGCGTTTTGTCAAAGCCGATAAGGTCTTCCCTTCCTGCTTTTATCAGGGCCTCTTTTACCAAATCATAATTCTCGGGCTTTCTGTACTGGATCAAAGCTCTTTGCATATTCTTTTCCTTCGGAGTCTTCGGAACATATACAGGCTGCATATTTCTTGGGTCAACACCCATATAATACATACATGTTGCAATGGTTGAGGGCGTCGGATAAAAGTCCTGGACCTGCTCCGGCATATACCCCATATCCCTTACACCCTCGGCAAGTGCTATTGCATCATTAAGTGTTGAGCCGGGATGCGAGGAAATAAGGTAAGGAACAACAAATTGCTTCATTCCAAGCTTTTCATTTATGCGCTTAAACCTTTCGCAGAACTCATCGTAAACTTCATGTCCCGGCTTACCCATAAGGTCAAGCACTTCATTGCTTACGTGTTCGGGGGCAAGCCTTAATTGCCCGCTTATATGATTTTTGCTGAGTTCTCTTATGAAGCTGTCGTCTTTATCTTCCAAAACAAAATCGAATCTGATTCCCGAGCGAACGAAAACCTTTTTAACCCCTTTGATTGATCTTATTTTTTTAAGAAGCTCAAGGTAATCCTCGTGACCGCGCTTTAAATTTTTACATGGCTTTGGGAAAAGACATTGCCTGTCGCTGCACGCTCCGAGCTTTTGCTGCTTATCACACGCAGGGCCTCTGAAGTCTGCCGTAGGACCGCCGACATCATGAATATATCCTTTAAAGTCAGGAAAATGCGTCATGCTTTCTGCTTCCCTGACCAAAGATTCATGACTTCTTGCCTGAACTATTCTTCCCTGATGCATGGCAATTGCGCAAAAGCTGCAGGATCCAAAGCATCCGCGATTGCTTGTAAGGGAAAATCTTACCTCCTTTATTGCAGGTACTCCGCCGAGCTTTTCATAGGACGGATGATAAGTATTCATATAGGGAAGATCGTATACATCATCCATCTCCTGCATACTTAAAGGCCTTTGCGGAGGATTTTGAACTATATATCTGTTCTCTCCGTATTTTTCTATCAGAGGTCTTGCCGCAGCAAAATCAGTATTCTGATATTGAATATTAAAGCTTTTTGCATATTCAAGCTTATCCTTAAGCAGTGCATCGTAAGAAGGAAGTTCTATACCGTCAACAACACCGCTTACATCTCTTGTTTTGTATACAGAGCCTTTAATAAAAGTAATGTCCGAAATATCGAGTCCGCTGTTAAGGGCATCTGCAAGCTCCACTATTGAAAGCTCACCCATACCGTAAAGAAGCAGATCCGCTCCGCTGTCTAAGAGTATGGAGCGTTTTAATTTATCCGACCAGTAATCATAATGAGCAAGTCTTCTTAAGCTTGCCTCAACACCGCCTATGATAACAGGAGATTTTTTGTATTTTCTGTTTATCATATTACAGTAAACAATTGTGGCATAGTCGGGTCGTCTGCCGCTTTTTCCTCCGGGAGTAAAGGCATCCTCACTTCTCGGCTTTTTATTGACGGTATATCTGTTTACCATGGAATCCATGTTTCCGGCACTTACCAAAAAAGCAAGACGAGGCTCACCAAAGATACAGATGCTGTTTTCATCATGAAAATCAGGCTGAGAAATAATTGCAACTTTATACCCTCTTGATTCCAGAACCCTTGAAATGATGGCAGGCCCGAAAGAAGACTGATCAACATACGCATCTCCTATCACGTACACAAAATCAGGCCTGTCCCAACCACGCTTTTCCATGTCTTTAATTGTGATAGGCAAAAAATCTTTCACTTATTTTTTACTTTCAATCTTCTCCTTTAAGGCTCTGTATATTTCCGCCTCTTTAGGAGGACATCCTGGAATATTAAAGTCAAAAAACTTTGTGCATTTACCCACTCCGCATCTTCCGGTCTTTCCCTGATAGCCCTGTCCTATGGCGATCTTATCCTCGAGCTTATCCAAAAGGCCTTCATCCCTTAAGCGTCTTAATGCTCCGATAAGCATTCCGTAGCATGCGCTGCAGGATTCGACAGATTCTACTGCATAGTTTACTTCAAGTATATCATGTATCTTGGGAAGATCCTCCGAGCCTTCTCCTTCAATTGTTATTATTTTAAGTTTACTTAAATCCGCACTTCCGATGCCAAGGTCTTCAGCCATACTGATATATTCAATTTCGGATGTATCGTACCCCATAATGCTTGCAGCATACGCATCAACAAGCACCGGATCTCTTGCAGCGAAAATGCAGTTCCTGACCAGAGGATTTCCGCCCTCTTCAAAATCCGGGTCTCCGCAAATATGGTCAACAACAATAAAATCCTGATGAATATATGTATTTAAATGAGCAATGGGTTTATGAAGACCCATGGTATGAAAACGTCTCTTCTCTTTGTTTGGAAGAAGGCCCTTCATGTTTTTAAGAGCACAGCTTATTTTGGTTTGCGAATGGCCTTTTAAAACAGGAACATTGATAAGAAAATCTATATTTTTTACACACTTACATATATTGAGTTTTAAGCCCTTGCAATCAAACTCAAAAGAATCGTCAAGCTGTGTATCAATCAGCCTGACATTATATTCTTCCGCAAGATTTAAATAACCGCAATAATCAAACGCTTCTTTTGTTTCCGCTCCAACCCAAGACCCTTCAACAATACAGATGTTATTAAACCCATGGGACTGAAGATACTCTATGATGCCTGCTACAATTTCCGGGTGAGTTGTTCCTCCGAATTTTGCAGGAACAGCAGAAACAAGATTGGGCTTTATACCGATGCATGAATCTTTTTTTATTTCATCACAAAGCTGCGCCTTTTCCAAAAGTCGCTTTGTTATTTCCTTGTATTCGATTCCGTAAGCTCTGTAAAACTCGTTTGTATTCATTTGATATTTTTGCAATATTTAATAATTGAAGGTCTTGCAAGAATCAGTGTTATAAGGTTTGCAAGCAAACCGGGATGTGTATAATTTTTCTGCAGTAAATCCAGAGCATTGTATATCTGCAATGATTTGTTAAACTCGTCAGTTTGCTTCTCATCAAAGCCGTAATACTCTTTTATGAAAAGATACCAAAACTGTCTGAGTTGTTCTTTTGTCATATGAACAATTTGTCGCACATAAGGAAGCCATGACGTTCCTATGTATATTGTATACATATGTGCCAGATCCATAATCGGATCACCATAGGAAAACTTATCGAAATCAATCCAATATTCTTTTCCTTCTGCAAGAACCAGATTGCCTGTATGCATGTCGCCATGAAGACAGGTTGTACATTCTGTCATTTTATCTATAAGCTTGTAAAGCTCGGGTTTATATTTATTTATGAATTTAGCGTTATCCACGCCTTTTCTGAGTATATCTGTCTTGCTTTCAAACAGGCTTGTGTCGCACGCTGTTGCATGCAGCTCTTTACATTTTACGGCAAATCTTTTTGCATACTCCTCTATTTTTTCAGGATTATCTGCAACAAGCCTGGAAAAAGATTTTTTATGCGCAATATTTTGAAAAAGAATTCCAAATCTGTTTCCAATCTGAATCATTTCATAAGCAACGGGAATGGAAACACCCAAGGTTTCAACACTTTTGCTCCTGTTAAACTCATTAAGGACCATTCCTTCGTTGGCAGTCATTTTGTTCAGTTTAAGCAGTATGCTGTCATCTTCATTGGTATAGGTTACGGCATTGCTGCCAACACCCACCTTTTTCCATCCGTCAAGTTTTATCTCTCTGTAATCTGACATACTTATCCTCTTAAAGTTTAGTCGCTGTAATTGGTATCGAATTTAATTGACACTTCATATCCCGGATACATTTCGTTAAGATGGCCGGTAAGGTCTTCTCTTAAAGCCTCACGGTCAACTCTAAAGTCGGTCATAACATCAAAAGACACATACTTTAGTTCATCGTCTATAAATACGCCGTGGACATTTAAAGCACCCTCGTGCTGAAGAGCAACATCTCTGATTTGCTTTCTATCCTCAGCATGCTTTTGATCTACGGCATATAAACCTACGGCGAGGAAAACATGGAACTTTTCCTCAACTGCAAGCTGAATGCGTTTTGTAATTTTATGAATCTCCTCAGCTGTAAGATCGGCATCAAGTTCAACATGAACAGAACCCATGGCCGAGTCCGGACCGTAATCATGAAGCACAAGATCAAATGCGCCTTTTACGCCTTCAATGGAATTAACCATACTTTTGATTTCTTTTGTGACCTCTGCATCAGGGCGAGCACCCATAATGCTTCCGATTGATTCCATCAGCATTTCAATTCCGGCCTTTATGATAAATACTGAAATAGCAGCACCCAAAAAGCCGTCAACGGTAATGTCAAAGAGCATTGTGATCACGGCGCCGAGCAATGTTACAAGAGAAATGATTGCGTCAAAGCCGGCATCCGCTCCGGATGCAACCAGAGCTTCGGAATTATATTTTTTCCCCTGAGCCTTTACATATCGCCCCAGAAGAAGCTTAACGGCAATTGCAACGACAATTACGATCAATGTCCCGATTGTATATTCCGGCTTTTCGGGATCGATTATCTTTTTGACCGATTCAACAAGCGATGTAATACCCGCAGCCAAAATGATACCCGAAATAATTACTGCGCTGAAGTATTCCACTCTTCCGTGTCCGTATGGATGAGTTTCATCGGGCCTTCTTTTTGCAAGCTTGATTCCTACGATCGTAATGACCGAGGATATTGCATCAGTCAAGTTGTTTACCGCATCCAAAACGATTGCTATAGAGCCGGAAATAAGGCCTACAACAGCTTTAAATATCACAAGGAATACATTTGCTGTTATCCCTATAATGCTTGTTTTAGTTATCTGTTTTTCTCTTATTTGTGCATCCAATTCAATTCACCTTCACTACAACGCATAGAATAATTCCGTTCCCTTCTTTGCAAGCCACTGTTTTAATAATCTGCAGCCAACCGCAAATACAACAATGACAACGATTATATATTGATTGATGTCAACAGCATCCTTTACAAGGAAAAATGCTCCGCAGGCAATAATGTTTATCAGCCAGCCTGCGCCCATTGATATTAATCCGCTTACGCTGCCTTTAACAGGTTGTGTTTCCGTTGTCCAATCAAAGTTCGGACGAAGCAGTCCTATCATCAAGCCAAAGTCAGCCATCAGGTATATAAACAAAACGTTTACACATATTATCTCAACGATCATGCTGTAATCAAGCTTAAAAGCAATTCCGAGAAGAATTACCGAAACGATCGATGGAACAGCGGAAAATACCAGATGCAGCTTTTCCTTTGCCTTTATGATTTCGTAAGCAGAAATCGGAAGAGATTTATATATCCACAAAGTTTTTCCCTCAAGCGATATTGACGGTGTTGAAATGTATACCATAGATATAAGCATTCCGCTTATAAACATTACCGCAACGGGATGAATATTCCCAAGCCATGGAATCTCTAAAGATAACTCATTCAGCACAGGGAGAAGATCTCCTGCTTTAACCAGCATTATTACCGATGCAATCAAAAGCATCACACTGCCCATACCTGCATTAAGCATATATACCGAGCTTGCGAGGAATCTCTTAAGCTCCTTTCTGAACAGGGCATCGGAAAGTCTTCCTGCTTTTACTTCAACGGTTTTTGTTTCGGTTTTCTTTACAGGCGAAGTTCTGGTAACTATTTTAATAAAGCTCTTTGAAAGAATATAAATACACAGGAAAGACATTACTGCCGTCAATGCAGTAAAGATACACATTGAGAAAACATCTCCGTTTGCTGCACGTCCGATCTGATAGAAAAGATTTCCCCAGACCTTCATGCCGCCTGCGAACTCTTCCTTATGGATTAAAAATTCCGTAAGCACACTGTCGAATCTCATGCAAAATGTATAGTACGCAAAGAAGAATACAAGTGAGATTATTACAACAACGATACTCTTATTTTTAAGCCTTACTGCAACGGCTGCGATTACCCATCCTAAAATGCAGGTTACTACAGTAACAAAAGCGGTAATCACAAATGTAAGCAGCACGCTGAATACTGCAGACAAAACGTCCGGGGCCTGATTGACCCATGCGCAAATAAGCATCGGAATCCATACAATGCCGCTGTAGAGAAGGCTTAAGCCTGCAACCAGACTTACCCTTGATAAAAGGATCATCTTTGGCGGAATGGGCATTGATAAAAGCAAATCATTATCCTTTGACAAATACAATGATGCATAAGTATTAAACACACTGCCAAACACACCTAAAAGAGTTGATATAATAGCTGCAATTGAAAAATACATCCAAAACAGTTCTGTTCCTGCAAGTGCATCTGCAACACCCATACCAATGGCAAAGAAAGCCACTGCCAGAAAAAGCATCAATGCGGTAAAAAGCATAAACATACCAAGCATTGATTTTTTTGAACGAGGCTGACCGGTTTTAGGATTGACATAATACGAGCGGAAGCATTCCTTAAACTGCTTTCTTATAAGAAGTTTAAGCATGGACTATTCCTCCAGTTCAAGAAATACAGATTCAAGGGATGCATCTCCCTTTACTTCTTCCATAGTACCTGACTTGATAAGCTTTCCGCCCTTAATTATAGCAACCTTGTCGCAAAGTTTTTCTGCTACTTCGAGAACATGAGTTGAGAAGAAAATTGCTCCTCCTCTGTCACAGATATCTCTCATCATTTTCTTAAGAATATGAGATGCCTTCGGATCAAGACCCACAAAAGGCTCATCCATTATTATGAGATCGGGTTCGTGTATCCATGCAGCGATTATTGCAAGCTTTTGCTTCATTCCATGTGAAAAGGTTGAAATCGGCTGAGATAAATCCCCTGCGATTTCAAAGGTTTCGGCGTGTTTTTCAATTTGTTCCTTTCTTTTTTCTGCGGGCACCTCAAAAATATCTCCGATAAAGTTCAGATACTGAAGCCCCGTCATAAATTCATACAAATCCGGATTATCAGGAATGTATGCCATTTTCCGTTTGCATGCGATAGGTTTTTCATTAATTGATTCTCCGTCAATAAGAATTTCACCTGCATCAAACTGCTGAATTCCGACAACACTTTTCAGCGTTGTTGTTTTACCGGCACCGTTATGTCCGATAAAACCGTAAATTTCCCCCGGTTGAATGTGCAGACTCAAATCGTCTACAGCTCTCTTTTCCCCGAAAGTTTTTGTTAAGTGATCGATTCTTAACATAAAATACCCCCTGCCAAAAGGCAAAAAAACGCGCAGCAAAGAACTGCAATTATATGTACTTTTTTATTCATTGCCAATATGGCAATAAACTCTCTTACAAAGCCGTTCGGCCAGAAATACCATTTGGTTTTGCCGGAAATCCCCTCTATGTTCCTCATACCCAAGGAATAGGCTATGAGTCCGCATCTCAGCATATGGTAATTGGTGGTTGCAAAGGCTATGTTGGCATTTGGATTGATCGAATCTATTAAAGCCTTGGAAAACTTAAAGTTTTCATAGGTCGTTGACGATTTCTTTTCAGGAAAAACCTCATCAGCTTCCGCGCCATGCGACAAAAGATAAAGCGCCATTGCAGAGCCCTCGCTCATGACCTCATCAGGGCCCTGTCCGCCGGAAGGAATATATTTAACAGGTCTTCCGGATGCGATTTCCTGATCCCAGGCATATCTTACAGCACGGTTGGTTCTTCCTTTAATAAGAGGAAGAAGCCCGCCCTTTCTGCTGATGGCACAACCCGGGATTATAATAAAATCCTTATCGTACTTTGGTTTTTGAACAGCCGCAAGCCATCCAAGAATGCAACAGGATGCAAGAAGGCACTCAAAATAGCAGATAAGTAAAAGTACAAACACAATTATGTGTTTATTGATGTTCATGTGCTCTGCAATAAAATAAACAAGATATGTTCCGCCTATATATGCAATGCTGATTGCTATCCCGAGAATGTTTTTCGGTCTAAAGCCTTCGTGCCGGATAAGTGCAATATTACTGATACAAAGCAGCAAAGCAACCACACATAAGACAAACAAGGCAAAGCAAGAAAAATGTCTCGGAAATTCCAGAAAGACATTCAGCCTGTGGGATGCCGTAATTTGTATGCCCTCAATATCACATTTAATAATATCAGCAATTATATTTCCGATAAATCCGATGCCAAACAGAATACATGCCAATAAAACTATATTAGAGTACAGGTACAGACTCCTTTTGAAATTGTTTGCAAGGACAATTACCATTATGGTAACTGCCAGACCTAAAGCAAAATCTGCTGCCATGCTATTTTTTCCCGAATACTTTAAGTTTTGTTTCTTCCTTCATTTCTTCAGTCCAGATCCCTTCAGCCTCTGCAGATTCCCTTATAAGCCGGTAGGAATCGAGTCTTGCTTCAACACATACAACAAGAATGTAAGATGCAATACAACCGAGACCATCAAAAAGAAGCCCTATATTTATTCCATACTCGCCAAACGGGAGAGTAAGACACAGTGCGTAATCCGCAATCGTAATAAGTGATTTAACAATAATAAGAGCCTGACTGAAGAACACGGTGTTCTTATTGCTGTTATGCTCTGCCATCATTTTAAAATGATTTGCAAAAAGCATTACGGCACTGATAAGCTGTGCAATCAGTACCCATGTTTCCATGTCGAGTCCGTATTCGAAATAATGCTCACTCAGGAAATACAGAAGGTCGCAAATATGAACACCGAGAAGCGCTCCTATAAGACTCTTGCACAAGCTGTTTTCCCTGTTCCTGTAAGCAAAATAATTAAACACAATACAAGTAACCATCAAAATCATTTGCAGTATATATGCAAGATTTCTGATATTGCCTGCAGCATGAGCAATGGCAATCAGCCAAAAAACGGCCGCCAAAACTGATGAGATCCGAAAGAGCTTATCATTTCTGAAAATTGTTGTCAGCTTATCACACAGCCTGTTTAATTTTGGATTCTTAATTTCAACCTTCATAACTTTTCTTTGAAATAACGATCGTCTATACGCTTTAAAAACTCAAGTTCAAAATCTCTCCTTTACCGTCTGTCAGAATCGCGGTCTGCTCTGCTTTTTAAAAGCGACAGCCCGCCATCATTCATTTGTTTCAGCTAATCTGCAGCAGACAGATCTCTGAACAGATTCACATCAGGCACCTTTTTATTTATCTTTATTATTATATATCAAAGTGTAAAGAAAATTAACAATAAAAAGGCTTCTCTTCTAAAGTACGCAAAATCCCCGAAGAAGCCGGAGCTTTACCGCTTTATCAACTTCTTTTCAACTGCGGTAAATATCATCGGATAAACCGTCATAAACAGGATGCTTTCGCCGGCCTGCAATGCAAAATGTACAATACCGATACCAATGCTTTTGCCTAAAGGATTTACAATAGCGGTAAGAATAAATGTATATGCCAGTGCACCTACCATAGCTCTTAGAAGTTTCTGCTCGCTGGTACATTCAATACTGAAATTAACAAAACGTCTTTCAAGGAACCATCCTACAATTAATCCAAACCCAAGACCCGGATCCTTAAATCCATCAACTGTCATTTTCTTAGGATCAACCAAAAGCTCACCATTTACATAATCCATAGGATATTGCTTGTATCTGATAATAGCCAGAACGATAGCGCTTATTATTATGACAACAACAAGAACCACCCAGTCCTTGTCAGGATGCGCTTCTATCCAGTTCAAGAGCTTCTCTCCAAGAAGAGCAGCCGACAACCCCAAAACACAACCAACAACGACATCCTGTGGTGTATGCACACCAACAAAGTTTCTTGAAAACATCGTCAAGAAAATCATAAATCCGCAAAAAATACAAATTCCTCTGTTCTTGCGAAACATTCTGATAAGTGCCCCATAAAATGATCCTGCTGATACCGCATGTCCACTGGGAAATGAATATCCGCTCGCGCCTGCCATAACCTCTTCAAGTGGTTTTATTTCCGGATGATTAATCCAGGGCCTGTAAACGCAGAAGAGCGTTTTGGTCAATCCAACAAAATATCTGCTGATTGCATTTGAAAAGAGCATAATAAGCCCTTTCTTCTTGTCAACGACCCAGAATACTATCAAAGAGGGTACAACCACCCACTGATCTACCGAGATGGTTGTAATAAATGTAAAGAAGCTATTCAGGTATCCACCTGATAACTCTCTTAAATTTTGTAAAAGTAATAAAAACTGAGTATCCATTTTCCCTCCTGTATTTTACGGCGCCTGCTTTTTATCGTATTCAGTTGTTTCACCGAGCAAGGATATTATGCTCATATTATTTCCTCTTTGTTTTTATTTGCTCCTTGAATTTGATAAGATTCATTATTTCTGCCTGATCCGTTTCATCAAGATTCTCAAAACTTCTGGCGAATACAGTTGTTGATTTACTGATTTCAGTATCCCACAGTAATGAATCTGCAGAAACACCAAATAATGTACTAAGCTTTGACAATTCTTCTGCCAAAATTTTTCTCTTTCCATTTTCCATCTGTGTAAACGTAGCGCGATTTACGCCAAGATACCTTGCCACATAATCTTGTGAAAGATGAAGCTGGCTCCTTAATTCTCTTATCCTCTCATTTATTGCACTCATATTCTTCCCTCCATTTTACCAGCTTATATATTATAATACTTAACGTTAGAATTTTCTACTTATAATGTTGGCTTTTCTAACCGTTGCTCATTTGAATACCCTTCAAAAAAGAGCCGATTTCTCGACTCTCACGTAATTTCTATATGGTGATTTACTAAATTTTACTTTTTATATGTATCAACAACAGCCTCTAAAGCTTTAAAATCACAGGAGAACATTTTCACCTTTCCCGTCTCCATTTGCTTTTCATAAATCCGAGAAGCTTTTACTACTATGTCATCAATAATCTTCAGACAGAAA
>JAZLHU010000007.1:0-19024 GCA_045616985.1 Anaerovoracaceae bacterium | reverse complement strand
TTTACTACAGAGTCGTTAGATTACAGGTGTTCTGTCGTAATTAGTGCAGCTTACTACCGTACTTACCCCGCATAAGGGCTAAGATGATTTGAGATTACGACAAATCGTTCGTTATTTCTGCATTCTGTAGTAAAAGCATATCCTCATAGGATATAAATAGATCAAATCAGGGTAGATCAAATCAGAATGGCATGAATGCATTAAATCGTTGAGATAAATAATATTGAATCTTGCAACTTCATTTTTTATTTCTTATAAAGATTTAACGTTTCCCGTTTCATTTATTCTCGGCATTGTTCGTTTTCTTATCTCCATTCCGGCGGCATTTTATATTGCATGTGAATTACCTGTAGAAAGTTCCGCTCAATGGTGTTTGACGTAGCAGCAGAAGCTTAAAACCTATATGTGGCAGTCTTCCGACCATGCAATTTACTTATTTTACCAACCGGGAATGATATACAGCAATGCCATAATTAAACCAATACAAAAATAAAATACAGCAGCTTAAGTTAAGGCTGCTCCTGGCAGAGCTGCAAACATAAGCAAAAAAGCACAAGATATTGTGCGTTGCTTCTTCTTTTCAGCTATATAGAGGCGGCGCTGGAAACGCCCGGCACAGTGGACTCAAAGCTGTATCCGAAGAATAATGCGGAGCAGCCCGAAAGCCTGATTTTTCAAGCTTTTCGGGCTTTTTAATTTTTTTTGAAAATTTTAAAAAAAGTACTTGCATAGCTGCAGGTATAGCAGTATAATAATCAAGCTTGCCAGGGAGCGGAAAAGGGTTATAGCAAAACCCGAAAAGCGTTGAAAAATACGCATTTCCAGGCTCTGCGCAGAGGCAAAAAGTTGCTGCGCTATCAGGGAATTTTTGCCGAGAATTGTCGGGTCCTTGAACCCGGCGAAGGAGTTCTCGCTTGTTTCTTTTGAGTAAAGAAAAAAGAAACACACGGGCTCGTGTAACGCGAGGACGAGCCTCAGGCAGATATAGCGAAAATGCTTGAAATTTAAAGGTTCCGCCACCATTTAATAAGTAGTTGCAGGATGGTGAGAACCATGACCAGCAAGGAGGAAAAATCAATGAGCAGTCAGAAAATCAGAATCAGACTCAAGGCTTACGATCATACGGCACTTGATCAGAGTGCGGCAAAGATTGTTGAAGCAGCAAAGGAGACAGGAGCAGAAGTATCCGGGCCTATCCCGCTTCCTACTGATAAGGAGGTTGTCACGATTATCAGAGCGGTTCACAAGTATAAGGACAGCCGTGAGCAGTTCGAACAGAGGACCCACAAAAGACTTATCGATATTCTTAACCCGACACCAAAGACAATGGACACTCTTATGAAGATGAACATGCCTGCAGGTGTGGATATCGAAATCAAACTGTAAGTACACAAAGTAATACATAGATTACCAATGTGCTTTGAATGATCGTCCTTGGCGGCCGATGATGGTACGGAAGGCGATCCGCTGAAAGAACTTAGGAGGAAAAAGTATGAAAGCGATTTTAGGAAAGAAGATGGGCATGACCCAGATCTTTTCCGACAAGGGGGAAATGATCCCCGTGACCGTAATCGAAGCAGGTCCTGCAGTTGTTACTCAGCTTAAGAGTGTTGAGACGGACGGATATGCAGGCGTACAGCTCGGATACGAGGACGTAAAGGAACAAAGAGCAAATAAGCCTGAAAAAGGACATTTTGCAAAGGCAAACACGGCTGTTAAAAAGCACGTTTGTGAATTCAGACCTGAAGAAGGCGATGCATTCGAACTCGGACAGGTAATCACGGTTGCCGATTTCGAGGAAGGCACAAAGCTCGACATCACGGGTACTTCAAAGGGTAAAGGAACCCAGGGTAACATCAAGAGGCATCACCACAGGCGCGGACCCATGACTCACGGTTCCAAGCACAAGAGACTGCCGGGCGGTCTTGCAGCCGCTACGTATCCTTCCAGAGTATTCCTCGGAAACAAGGCACCCGGACGTACGGGACGTGACACAATAACAGTTCAGAACTTAGTTTTAGTAAAGACGATTGCAGACAGAAACCTGATGCTCGTAAAGGGCGCTGTTCCCGGTAACAAGGGCGGTCTTCTCAAGATTCGCACTGCAGTCAAGGGACAGTAGGAAAGGAGGAAGTTGCAATGGCAAAAATCGAAATGCTGAACAAGGCAGGCTCCGCTGCAGGCACAATTGAACTTAATGATGCCATCTTCGGAATCGAGCCGAACGAATTCGCAGTACACGAAGTCGTAAAGAACTATTTGGCAAATCAGAGACAGGGTACTCAGTCCGCTCTTACAAGAGGAGAGGTCAGAGGAGGTGGCCGCAAGCCATTCCGTCAGAAGGGTACAGGTCGTCACAGACAGGGTTCTTCAACAGATCCTACACAGGTTGGCGGCGGCGTAGCATTTGCTCCGAAGCCGAGAAGCTACAGATATTCCATCTCCAAGAAGCTTAAGAGACTGGCACTGTTTTCCGCATTGTCCTCCAAGGTAGCTGAAAAGGAGATCATCGTTCTTGACAGCCTTACATTTGAGGCTCCGAAGACAAAGGATATGGCAGAAGTACTGAGGAACATCAAGGCCGAAAAGAAGGCGCTCATCGTTACGGCAGACGTTGACGAAAACGTAATGAGAAGCGCAGCAAACATTCCGGGAGTTGCAGTAAGCATGGTTTCCCAGATGAATGTTTACGAAATCGTTAATCACACAAGCCTCATCCTCACACAGGATGCAGCAAAGAAGATTGAGGAGGTATATGCATAATGAAAACTCCTTATGACGTAATATTAAGTCCTATCATCTCCGAAAAGAGTATGGACGATGCAGCCGAAAAGAAGTACACATTCAAGGTAAGCCCAAAGGCTAACAAGACTGAAATCAAGGCTGCAGTTGAAGAAGCTTTCGGTGTGGAGGTTGAAAAGATCAACACATCAAACTTCGAGGGTAAGTTAAAGAGACAGGGAAGATTCGTTGGCAGACAGGCCGATTACAAAAAGGCTATTGTAAAGCTCACCGAAAAATCCAAGGCGATTGAGTTCTTCGAAGGACTGTAGGAGGTAAGCAATGGGAATCAAGAAATATAAAGCAATAACTCCGGGTCTTCGCGGAATGACAGTTTCCACTTTTGAGGAAATTACGTGCACCACACCGGAGAAGAGCCTGACAGTTACGCTTAAGAAGAACGCAGGCCGCAACAACAGAGGCTGCATTACCGTTCGTCATCAGGGCGGCGGCACAAGAAAGAAATACAGGATCATCGACTTCAAGAGAAACAAGGATAACATTCCGGCAACAGTAAAGACTATCGAGTACGATCCGAACAGAACGGCAAATATTGCTCTTATCTGCTATGCAGACGGTGAAAAGAGATACATCATCGCACCAAAGGAACTCAATGTGGGCGATGTTATCTACTCCGGAGCAGATGCCGATATCAAGGCAGGCAATGCGCTTCCGCTTGCAAATATTCCGGTCGGTACGCTTATTCACAACGTGGAAATTCAGCCGGGTAAGGGAGCACAGATCTGCAGATCGGCAGGAAACGCTGCTCAGCTTATGGCTAAGGAAGGCAAGTATGCACTTCTCAGACTTCCGTCAGGTGAACAGAGAAATGTACCTCTTGAATGCAGAGCAACGATCGGCGAAGTCGGCAACAACGAGCACGAGCTTATCAACCTCGGTAAGGCGGGCAGGAAGAGACACATGGGTATCCGTCCTACAGTAAGAGGTTCTGTAATGAATCCGAACGACCACCCGCATGGTGGTGGTGAAGGTAAGGCTCCGGTCGGCAGACCGGGTCCTGTGACCCCTTGGGGCAAGCCGGCACTTGGCTACAAGACCAGAAAGAAGACTAAGGCTTCATCACAGTTCATCGTTAAGAGAAGAAACGATAAGTAGGAGGGAGATAAATGAGCAGATCATTAAAGAAGGGCCCATTCGTACATGCAAAGCTTCTTAAAGAAATCGACGCAATGAATGCGGCTAACGAAAAGAAAGTCATTAAGACATGGTCAAGATCTTCTACTATCTTCCCGCAGATGGTCGGACACACGATCGCAGTATACGACGGACGCAAGCATGTTCCGGTATATATAACAGAAGATATGGTAGGTCACAAGTTTGGTGAATTCGCACCGACAAGAACATTCAGAGGCCACGCAGGCACAAGCAAGGTAAAGTAGGAGGGATAAACAATGGAAGCAAAAGCAGTTGCTAAGTATGTAAGAATGTCCCCTACAAAGATTGCTCCCGTAGCAGACCTTGTAAGAGGCAAAAGCGTTGACGAAGCTCTCACCATTTTAAAGTTCACAACCGGTAAGGCTTCTGAATACATTGAAAAGGTTGTTGCAAGCGCAGCAGCCAACGCAGAGAACAATTTCGAAATGGATCGTTCAAAGCTGTATGTAGCAGAAATCTATGTAAACCAGGGTCCGACAATGAAGCGCTGGAGAGCAGGTTCTCAGGGCAGAGCCGGCAAGATCCTTAAGAGAAGCGCACACATTGGTGTGACTGTCAGGGAAAGATAATCGGTAGGAGGTTAAAATGGGTCAGAAAGTTAGTCCTCATGGACTGAGAGTAGGCGTTATCCAGGATTGGGATTCCAAGTGGTACGCAGACAAGAAGAACTTTGCCGATTATCTGGTAGAGGATAATAAGGTAAGAGAGTTCGTAAAGAAGGAACTCTATGCAGCCGGTGTCAGCAAGGTTGTTATAGAGAGAGCTGCAGAAGGACAGATAAGAGTATCCGTTCTTACAGCTAAGCCGGGTATGGTGATCGGAAGAGGCGGAGACGGTATTGACCAGGTTAAGGCCAAGCTCGAGAAGCTTACAAAGAAAACGGTATCCGTTAACATCGTAGAAGTTAAAAAGCCTGATATAGATGCACAGCTTGTTGCTGAAGGTATTGCACAGTCTCTTGAAAAGCGTGTTGCTTTCAGAAGAGCAATGAAGCAGGCTATTCAAAGAACTATGAAGGCCGGCGCTAAGGGTATCAAGGTCGTTATTTCCGGCCGTGTAGGCGGTGCCGAGATCGCAAGATCCGAAAAGTATGCAGAAGGAAATGTTCCGCTTCATACATTAAGGGCAAACATCGATTACGGTTTTGCCGAAGCTGATACTCAGTACGGAAGGATCGGCGTTAAGGTTTGGGTAAACGACGGTGAAGTTCTTGACGGAAATCTCGTTCCTGCAATTCCGGAAGAAAAGGAAGAAGCACCAAAGAGAGAACGCGGTGAAAGAAAAGGCCGCGGCGAAAGAAGAGAACGCGGTGATCGCGGCGAAAGAAGAGAGCGCGGCGATCGCAGGGGCGGCAAGGGCAAGTTTGAAGAAAGACCCGCAAAGGCCGTTAACCCGAGAAAGCGTCCTAACAAACCAGTAGAGGCTGCTCCTGCAGAAGCTCCTGCAGAAGCACCGGCAACAGAACAGGAGGTAACTGAATAATGTTGATGCCTAAGCGCGTTAAGCACAGAAGACTCCAGAGAGGAAGAATGAAAGGCGTTGCAACCAAGGGTAACAGAATTACTTACGGTGAATTCGGCCTTGTGGCATGTGAGCCGGCATGGATCACTGCCAATCAGATCGAAGCTGCTCGTATCGCAATGACAAGATACATCAAGAGAGGCGGAGATGTATATATCAAGATTTTCCCGCATAAGTCAGTAACCAAGAAGCCTGCTGAAGTACGTATGGGTTCCGGAAAAGGTGCCCCTGAGTACTGGGTGGCAGTTGTAAAGCCGGGCAGGGTAATGTTTGAGATCGGCGGAGTTTCGGAAGAAGATGCAAGAGAAGCAATCAGACTTGCCGGACACAAGCTTCCGATCAAGACAAAGTTTGCAGCAAAGGGGGCTGAAGCATAATGGATATAAAGAAAATCAGAAGCATGAGCCCTGCAGATCTTGCTGCAGAAGAAGGCAAGCTTAAGAAAGAACTCTTTAACCTTCGTTTCCAGCACGTAACAGGACAGCTTGAAAATCCTGTACAGATGAGAGAAATCAAGAAGGATATTGCAAGAGTCAAGACCGTTATCAGAGAAAATGAACTTGCAGCCAGGAAGGCTTAGTTGAAAGGAGGATGAAACGATGTCTGATAGAAATGCTCGAAAGACAAAGGTTGGTTTCGTAACCAGCAATAAGATGGATAAGTCCATTGTCGTAGCAGTTGAAGAATCTCGCCGTCATGCTCTTTACGGAAAGTCTGAAAAGATTACAAAGAAGTTCATGGCTCATGATGAAAACAACGAATGCCAGATCGGCGATAAAGTAGAAATTATGGAAACAAGACCTCTCTCCAAAGGTAAGAGATGGAGACTTGTGGAAATAGTTGAAAAGGTTAAGTAGGAGGCACCCGAATGATTCAGACAGAAAGTAGACTCAAGGTCGCTGACAACTCAGGTGCAAAGGAACTCCTCTGCATTAGAATTTTAGGCGGCACAGGGCGTAAGTATGCAAACATCGGCGATGTGATCGTGTGTGCAGTCAAGGACGCAACCCCGGGCGGAATCGTTAAGAAGGGCGATGTTGTAAAGGCTGTAATAGTCAGATCCGTCACAGGAGTCAGAAGAATTGACGGAACACATGTTAAGTTCGATCAGAACGCAGCAGTTATCATCGCAGAGGACAAGACACCAAAGGGAACACGTATCTTTGGACCTGTTGCAAGAGAATTAAGAGATAAGGGCTATATGAAGATAGTATCCCTTGCTCCGGAAGTACTGTAAGGAGGACAACATAACATGAAGATCAAGACAAATGATACCGTCCTCGTCATCGCAGGAAAAGACAAGGGCAAGAAGGGCAAGGTCATCAAGGCTCTTCCGAATGAAAACAAGCTTATCGTTGAAGGCGTTAACATCCAGACGAGACATATGAAGGCCAAGCAGGACCAGCCTGCTGAAATCAGAAAGCTTGAAGGACCTATTGATGCTTCAAACGTAATGTACGTAGATAAGAGCAAGACTCCCACAAGAGTCGGCTATAAGCTTGAAGGAAAAAAGAAAGTCAGAGTTGCAAAGAAGACCGGTGCGGTCATTGATTAGTGAAGGGGGAAAATAAAGTGGCAGCAAGATTAAAAGAAAGCTACGTAAAGAACGTTTTCCCGGCACTGCAGGAAAAGTTCAAATACGAAAATGTAATGCAGGTTCCCAAGCTTGTTAAGATCACGCTCAATATGGGTCTTGGCGACGTAAAGGACAACCCGAAGCTCCAGGAAAAGGCAGTTGCCGAGATGGCTTTGATCGCAGGTCAGGCTCCTGTAGTGACAAAGTCCAGGAAGTCAATCGCAAACTTCAAGGTAAGAGAGGGAATGGCTGTAGGATGCAAGGTTACACTTCGCGGAGACAGAATGTATGAATTTGCCGATAAGTTTTTCAGCATTGCTCTTCCGAGAGTAAGAGACTTTAAGGGCGTCAGCAAGAATTCCTTCGACGGGCGCGGAAACTACGCTATGGGCGTTAAGGAACAGCTTATCTTCCCTGAAATCGTTTATGACGATGTTGAAAAGGTAAGAGGCATGGATATTATCTTCACAACCACAGCAAAAACAGACGAGGAAGCCATGGCTCTTCTCGAAATGCTGGGTATGCCGTTTGAGAAGTAGCAGGAGGGCGAAATGGCAAAGACAAGTTTAAAAGTTAAGCAGACCAGAAAGCCTAAGCACTCCACTCAGGCTTACACACGCTGCAAGGTTTGCGGAAGACCGCATTCCGTTTTAAGAAAATACGGAATCTGCCGTATTTGTTTCAGAGAACTTGCTTACAAGGGAGAAATTCCCGGCGTAAGAAAAGCAAGCTGGTAGTAGAAAGGAGGATGCTAATATGTCAATGACAGATCCTGTAGCAGATATGCTCACAAGAATCAGAAATGCCAACATTGCAGGTCACAAAACCGTAGATGTTCCGGCATCAAAAATCAAGAAGAATTTAGCTGAAATCCTTTTGAAGGAAGGCTATATCGCAGGCTACGAAGTTGAAGAGCTTCAGCCGCAGAGCGTAATTCATATTCAGATGAAGTACGGTCCGAACAAGGAAAAGGTTATCACTGGAATAAAGAGAATTTCTAAACCGGGTCTTAAGGTTTATGCCAAGAAGGAAGAACTTCCGAAGGTTCTCGGCGGACTCGGAATCGCTGTTATCTCCACTTCTAACGGCCTTATTACAGATAAGGAAGCAAGAAAGCTCGGAGTAGGCGGAGAAGTTGTTTGCTACGTTTGGTAATAAGGAGGAAGAAACGAAATGTCCAGAATAGGAAAACTGCCTGTGACTGTTCCTGCCGGTGTTGAAATCAGCATTGCTGATAACAATCTTATTACCGTTAAGGGACCAAAGGGAACCTTAACACAGCAGATCAGTCCGATCATTAAGGCCGAGGTAAAAGACGGAGCGATCGCTTTTACCCCGGTTGACGAAACAGCCGAAGCCGGCGCTCAATGGGGTCTTGCAAGAGCACTTGTAAACAACATGGTAAAGGGCGTTACGGAAGGATACGAGAAAAAGCTTGAAATGCTCGGCGTTGGATACAAGGCTGAAAAGAAGGGCAAAAAGCTCGTTATGCAGCTCGGTTACTCTCATCCTGTAGAAATGGAAGATCCTGAAGGCATCACAACAGAATGTCCATCAGCAACCGAAATTATCGTAAAGGGCGCAGACAAGGCCCTGGTCGGCAACTATGCGGCAAACATCAGAGCCTGGAGAAAACCTGAACCATATAAGGGTAAGGGTATTCGTTACACAGGCGAGTATGTACGCCGTAAAGAAGGCAAGACCGGTAAGTAAGGAGAGGAGTAAAGAATGGCTAAATTAAGCAGAAATGATAATCGTGTTAAAAGGCACGAGAGAGTCAGAAAAACAGTATTCGGAACTCCTGAAATGCCAAGACTCTGTGTATACAGAAGCTCCAAAAACATCTATGCTCAGCTTATTGATGACGTAAACGGCAAGACGCTTGTAGCCGCAAGCACACTTGATAAGGATATCAAGGCAGCATGCGCATATGGTGGAAACAAGCAGGCAGCTAAGCTTGTTGGTAAAGCAGTAGGCGAAGCAGCTAAGAAGGCCGGCATTGAAACAGTTGCTTTTGACAGAGGAGGATACCTCTATCATGGTAGAGTAAAGGAACTCGCTGACGGCGCAAGAGAAGCCGGACTGCAGTTCTGATTTGGGAGGAATGAATATGGCAAAGAATATTGATATCTCCAAACTTGACTTAAAGGAACAGATCGTCAACATCAGACGTGTTACAAAGGTAGTTAAGGGTGGTAAGAATTCCAGATTCAGCGTTACGGTAGTTGTCGGAGACGGCAACGGACATGTAGGTCTTGGTCTTGGAAAGTCCGTAGAAATTCCTGAAGCTGTAAGAAAGGCAAGCGACGACGCTAAGAAGAACCTTATTACGGTATCCATGGTTGGAACAACAGTTCCTCACAAGAACCTTGGCGTATTCGGAGCTGGTAAAGTTCTCATTATGCCTGCTGCTCCCGGTACCGGAGTTATTGCCGGCGGCAGCGCAAGAACAGTTCTTGAGTTCGCGGGAATTAAGGACGTAAGAGCTAAGTCTCTTGGCTCATCCAACGCCGGAAATGTAGCAGCAGCTACACTTGAAGGTCTTAAGAGCTTAAAGACAGTTGAAGAGGTTGCAAGGCTTCGCGGTCTCTCCAAGGAAGAAATCTTAGGATAAGGAGGATAGGACAATGGCTAAAATTAAGGTAACACTTGTTAAGAGCACGATCAGTTCCACTCCATATCAGAAGAAGGTTGTAGAAGCTCTTGGTTTAAGAAAAATTCGTCAGAGTGTAGAACTTGAAGACTGCCCTGCAGTTCGCGGATCAGTTGCAAAGGTTCCTCACCTTCTGAAGGTTGAAGAGCTGTAGGAGGTGGCTGACATGAAATTAAGTGAAATGAAAAAGCCTGCCGGTTCAACAAAGGTTGGAAACAGAGTAGGCAGAGGTACTGGTTCCGGAAACGGTACAACATCCGGACGCGGAATGAACGGTCAGAAGTCAAGATCCGGAGCACACATCCGTCTTGGTTTCGAAGGCGGTCAGATGCCTCTTTACAGAAGAACACCAAAGAGAGGATTTACAAATCACTGGTCAACGGAATATGTTCCGGTCAACGTAGAGGCTCTCAATATCTTCGAAGATGGTACAACAGTAACACCATGCATGATGATTGAAGCAGGGCTTGCAAAGGCTGCGGCAAACATCAAGGTTCTCGGAAGCGGAGAGCTTAAGAAAAACCTTACAGTACAGGCTAATAAGTTCAGCGACAGCGCTCTTGAAAAGATCGCTAAAGCAGGAGGAAAGGCAGAGGTAATCTAATGGGAATGATCCAGACATTCACACAGGCTTGGAGAATTCCCGAGATGAGAAAGAAATTACTTTTTACGCTTCTCATACTGGTGATCTTCAGACTTGGATCCAACATCCCGGTGCCTGGAGTAAACAAGCTCCTTCTGACTTCAATGTTTGATGCAAACGAAGCAGGACTTCTGGGACTGTTTGATATGTTCTCAGGCGGATCGTTTAGTAACTTTACTATCTTTGCGCTTGGTGTAGGACCTTACATTACATCATCAATTATTATTCAGCTTCTCACTGTGGCTATTCCTGCATTGGAAGAGCTTGCAAAGCAGGGAGAAGAAGGAAAGAGAAAGATCAACCGTATCACAAGATACACGGCGATCGGTCTTGCTCTTATCCAGGCGATCGGTTATACATTCGGACTTTTCCGTAATGTTCTTATCGAAGATTTTGCAACAGTATTCGGAAAGATCATTATCGTTCTTATTCTTGTTGCAGGTTCTTCAATACTGATGTGGCTTGGCGAAAAAATCAACGATAAGGGAATCGGCAACGGCATATCACTTATAATTTTTGCCGGAATCGTTTCCAGGATCCCAACAGCTGTTTCCGATACGTTCAGGGCACTTTCGGCAGCCGGGTGGTCGTTCCTCGGCCAGACTGCGGAGGACGGAACAAAGTCAATAGGAATCCTTTCCGTAGTTTTGTTCGTGATCTTTGCGCTTATCGTAATCGTCGGGATCATTCTCGTCACAGAAGGTACAAGAAAGATTCCCGTACAGTATGCAAAAAGAGTTGTTGGTCGGAAGATGTACGGCGGACAAAGTACACATATTCCGATGAAGGTTAACCAGGCGGGAGTTATGCCTGTAATCTTCGCTTCATCCATTCTGCAGCTGCCTGCAACAATTGCTTATATGGTACCTACAAGCGGATTTGCAAACTTTGTCGGCAAATATCTTACAATGAACGGTAATCCCGGATTTTGGATTTACTTCGTTCTCGAAATAGTATTCATCATCGGATTTACCTATTTCTACGGTGCAATCAGTGTTAACCCGGTTGAGATCGCAGAGAATATGAAGAACAACGGCGGATTTATTCCCGGTATCAGACCGGGCAAGCCAACCGTTGAAGCTATCACAAAGGTTATGAACAGACTTACTATCGTAAGTGCTGTCTTCCTGGCAATAGTTGCTGCTATGCCAACACTTCTTCAGCATTGGACCGCTCTTTCCATCGGATTCGGCGGAACATCCTTAATCATTGCTGTCGGTGTTGCACTCGATACAAGCAGAGCTCTTGAAACTCAGCTTGTAATGCGTAACTATAGCGGATTCTTAAAATAGGAGAAACCATATGAAGAGCGTAGTATTGCTGGGGCCGCCGGGAGCCGGTAAGGGTACCCAGGCGAGCGGAATCGCCGAAAAGTATCAGATACCGCATATTTCAACAGGAGATATTTTCAGAGCCAATGTAAAAGAGGGAACAGCTCTTGGTATTAAGGCAAAGGAATATATGGACAAGGGTCTTCTTGTTCCTGATGAACTTGTGTGTGATTTAGTGGAAGACCGTATCACAAAGGATGACTGTAAAAACGGATATCTTTTAGACGGATTTCCGAGAACGGTATTTCAGGCAGAGCACTTTGACAGCTTCCTTGAAGGAAGGGGTCAGAAGCTCTCAAAGGTTGTTGATATTGAAGTGGCTGAAGATATCCTTCTCCCGAGAATGATCGGAAGAAGAGTGTGCAGGGGCTGCGGAAAGCCTTACCACGTAGCAAGCATGCCTCCGAAGGTTGAGGGTGTTTGCGATGTATGCGGCGGAGAGGTTTACCAAAGAGACGATGACAGGGAAGAAACAGTCCTTAATCGTTTCAGAGTATACAACGACCAGACAAGTCCTCTTATCGAATACTATAAAAAGGCCGGAAACCTTGGCGAGATAAACGGCGCACAGGAGATGGACAAGGTATTCGCTGACATATGCGCCCTTCTGGGAGATTAAAATATGATCGTGATCAAATCTGAGGAAGAAGTTAGTCTCATAGCGAAAGCCTGTGAGCTTACGGGTCAGATCCTTAAAGAGCTTCCTTCGGTCATAAGACCGGGAATCTCTACGTGGGAGCTTGACCGGTGGATCGAAAACTATATCCTTAAACACGACATGATACCCGCATTCAAAGGCTATGGCGGATTTCCCGCCACAGCCTGTATCTCGGTAAACGAGGAACTCATTCACGGTATTCCTTCAAAGAAGAAAATTCTGTGCGAAGGAGACATCGTAAGTGTGGATCTCGGAACCATATACAAGGACTACTATTCAGATGCGGCAAGAACCTATCCGGTGGGCAAAATCAGCACCGAAAATGAAAGGTTGATCAGGATTGCAGAGGAGAGCTTCTTTGAAGGACTGAAGTTCTGCAAAGAAGGTTATCGACTGGGGGATGTTGGCAATGCCATCCAAACCTGTGTTGAAGCGGCTGGCTTTTCTGTAATCAGGGATTATATCGGACATGGGGTCGGACGTAATATGCACGAGGATCCTCCGGTGCCGAACTACGGAAAAAAGAATCATGGGCCAAAGCTGATTGCCGGAATGGTAATAGCAATTGAACCTATGATTGCGGTAGGTGACTACGACGTAGAAGTACTGGATAATGAGTGGACCGTTGTTATGTGCGACGGTTTAAACTCAGCACATTATGAAAACACAATAGCAATTACCGACGGAGAGCCTTTGGTTCTCACATGCTTTGACCGTTAAAACCGGAAAAGGAGGAAGCGCTGTACATGGGAAAGAATGACAGCATAGAAGTTATGGGCACCGTGCTGGAAGCCCTGCCAAACGCAATGTTTAAAGTTAAGCTTGAAAACGATTTTGAAGTTTTGGCGCATATTTCCGGCAAGATGAGGATGAACTTCATCCGCATCCTTCCGGGTGACAAAGTCAAGATAGAGCTTAGTCCCTACGACTTGACCCGCGGCAGAATCACTTGGAGAGATAAATAGTCCTATCAGGAGGAATAAAACAATGAAAGTAAGAAGCTCAGTAAAACCTATCTGCGAAAAGTGCAAGGTTATCAAAAGAAATGGCAAGGTAATGGTCATTTGCGAGAATCCAAAGCACAAGCAGGTACAGGGTTAATTGGTCCTAAAAACAGGGAGGTATAATTTATGGCTCGTATAGCCGGTGTCGATCTACCAAGAGAAAAAAGAGTAGAAATCGGACTTACCTACATTTACGGTATCGGACTTCCAACATCAAAGTCTATCCTTGAAAAGGCAGGAGTAAATCCTGATACAAGAGTAAAGGATCTTTCAGAGGATGAAGTCGGTGCTATCAGAAAGATTATTGATTCGGAGCTTGTAGTAGAAGGTGACCTCAGAAGAGATGTTTCCCTTAATATCAAGAGACTCATGGAAATCGGCTGCTACAGAGGAATCAGACACAGAAGAAATCTGCCTGTTCGCGGTCAGAACACCAAGAACAATGCAAGAACACGCAAGGGTGTCAAGAAGACAGTCGGCAGATCTCATAAGAAGGATTAAGAAAGGAGGACTGAATAATGGCAACAGCTAAGAAGGGAACAACGACCCGTAAGAAAAAGAGAGAACGTTTAAACGTTGAAAGCGGTCAGGCACATATCCAGGCTTCCTTTAACAACACGATAGTTACAATCACAGACATGAGCGGTAACGCTATTTCATGGTCCTCTTCCGGTACACTCGGATTTAAAGGATCAAGAAAGTCTACACCATTTGCAGCACAGATGGTTGCAGAAGAAGCAGCTAAGCCTGCAGTGCTTCAGGGTCTTAAGAACGTTGAAGTATACGTAAAGGGCCCGGGCTCCGGAAGAGAATCCGCTATCAGAGCACTTCAGACAGCAGGACTTAACGTGACCATGATCAAGGATATTACACCTATCCCGCACAATGGCTGCCGTCCACCAAAGAGAAGAAGAGTCTAATTAAGGGAGGAAACAGATATGGCAAGATATACAGGACCTTCCTGCAGACTTTGCAGAAGAGAAGGACAAAAACTTTTCCTCAAGGGCGAACGCTGCTACGGCACAAAGTGCGCACTTGAAAGAAGATCATATGCACCTGGCCAGCATGGTCAGAACAGAAAGAAGTTATCCAATTACGGACTTCAGCTTCGTGAAAAGCAGAAAGCAAAGAGATTCTATGGACTTCAGGAAACTCAGTTCTACAACTATTTCAAGAAGGCTGCAGCTAAGAAGGGTATGACAGGTGAAAACCTTCTCGTTATGCTCGAAACAAGACTGGATAACACAGTATTCAGAATGGGCTTTGCTTCTTCCAGAAAGGAGGCAAGACAGCTTGTTACACACGGTCACTTCACACTTAACGGCAAAAAGGTTGATATTCCGTCCCTTGCTATCAAGGCCGGCGACGTAATTGCAGTTAAGGCTAAGAGCACAGATTCTCCAAAGTTCAAGGAAATCAAGGAAATGACCATCAGCACACCTGCATGGGTAAGTATGGATACAAACAAGCTTGAAGGGAAGGTTCTCTCCATTCCTACAAGAGAACAAATCGATACACCGGTTGCAGAACACCTGATTGTCGAACTCTACTCCAAGTAGCGGCTTGAACTGACTGAATAATTTTAAAAGGAGGAAATTAGAGTGATCGAAATTGAAAGACCAAGCATTGAAAGCTTTGTTTCTGAAGAAGATCCTTGCTACGGCAAGTTTGTTGTAGAGCCTCTTGAAAGAGGTTATGGAAATACATTGGGCAACAGCTTAAGAAGAATTCTTCTTTCCAGCCTTCCCGGCGCGGCTGTTACCTCCATCAAGATTGATGGGATCCTCCATGAGTTTTCAACAATTCCGGGAGTAAAGGAAGACGTTACGGAGATCATTCTCAATCTTAAAAAGCTTGCAATCGCTCTTAATGGCGAAGACAGAAAGCTCGCAATCATCAATGTTGCGGGTCCAAGGGAAGTTACTGCAGCGGATATCATTGCAGATGCGGATCTTGAGATCTTCAACCCTGAGCTTCATATTGCAACGCTGGAAGAAAACGCAAGTCTGGTTATGGAGCTTAATGTTTCCACAGGACGCGGATATGTTCCGGCAGATCAGAACAAGGATGAGAATACTCCCATAGCCGTTATTCCTATCGACAGCATTTATACGCCTGTAAGAAAGGTGAACTACACGATTGAAAACACACGTGTAGGTCAGATTACAGACTACGAACGCCTTATCCTCGAAATCTGGACAGACGGAAGCATTTCTCCGACAGAGGGAGTTTCCATCGGTGCAAAGATTATGGAAGAGCATCTTAAGCTCTTTACGGGCCTTTCCGAATCCACCAGAGCATTCGATATCATGGTAGATAAAGAAGAAGACCAGAAGGATAAAGCTCTTGAAATGAGCATTGAAGAACTTGAGCTTTCCGTGCGTTCCTTCAACTGCTTAAAGAGAGCAGGCATCAATACCGTTCAGGAGCTTACACAAAAGTCCGAAGACGACATGATGAGAATCAGAAATCTCGGGAAAAAGTCCCTCGACGAAGTAAAGAACAAACTCACAGAAATGGGTCTCGGCTTTGAACCGAGCGATGAATAGATCCAAAGGAGGATTTGAAACATGAATGGATACAGAAAGCTTGGCGTTAAGTCAGCTCACAGACAATCCATGCTGAGAAATCTCGTTACAGATCTCTTCCGCTACGGCCGCATTCAGACAACAGATTGCAGAGCTAAAGAAACAAGAAGAGAAGCTGAGAAGATGATTACTCTGGCTAAGAAAAACACATTGGCGGCAAAGCGTCAGGCATTTGCTTATATCAAGGACGAAGACGTTGTGGCAAAGCTTTTCAATGAAATCGCACCTAAGTACGAGGAAAGACACGGCGGCTACACAAGAATTCTCAAGCTCGGTCCAAGAAAGGGCGACGTTGCAGAATCCGTATTTCTTGAACTCGTTGATTGATCATCAGCAATCCAGAAGGACTCCCGAGCGGGAGTCCTTTTTTTTGACTTTTGTGTACCCTGTGATAAAATGTAGGTAATGAATGGGCAAGGCGCAGAACAGCCGGGCCTTTAGTGAGGGAATAACTTAAGTAAATATGATCGATCTGTATATAGTTCTGATTGCATCACTTATTTCGGCGGGGGCTTTCGTAGCCGGCATATATAAGCTTTTCAGAAAAAGAAAACCGCTGTATTTTCAACTGCTTATTTGTGCAGTCGGATGTCTGGCACTTGAGCAGTTGTTTATAGTTGTAGCCATTTGGTGCAATGTTTTCAATCCTGATATCAACCTTGGGATGTTAGGCTTGTTCGGATGTAATTTTTTTCTGTTGTCGGCAAATTACGGACAGTTGGATAGTATAATTGACGATGGTACGGGTACGGGCTTTGCAAAAAAAACAGCATTTATAGCCCCTGTCATTATTGCCGGTGCGCTCGGGGTGATTTTTTTCCTGATATTCAACGGCTCTGCAAAATCAGCCTTGATGTTTATTGTAATGCTTATCCCTGCATGTCCTGCCTCGTACTTCAATTTGAAGCACCTGTTAATGCCGATAGATGATTTCGGATTTTTGAAAGCAACAAGAAAATGCAACGTATCCGCTTTGGCATTCTATATATTAAGCATTATTTATGTATATGGCATTGCTTCAGGAAAAACGGAGCTTCAAGGCGCGGCTGCTGTTATGATGTCAATGTCGATGCTGTCAATATCAGTCTTTGCAATAAAGGGGGCAGAACAATGGGCAATTTAAGTTCAATATTATTCATCAGTTTTGCCGCACCATTACTTTTGGCGATCCTGATCTGCAAGAATGAATCGCGTACTCTGCTTTTTTTCTTTTTCATTGGTACTGTTGTGGCATTGTTCTGCGGAGAGTTCACGGGAATATTCATTAGTATATCCTCATTGGGAAATACAGTCTTTACTTCAAATATATCTCCCTTTATCGAGGAACTGTTTAAAGCTATTCCGATACTGCTGTATGCTTTTACTGAAAATCCGAAAAGACAATTGCTGCTTGAGTGTGCCGCGTTGGTTGGGGTTGGTTTTGCAGTACTTGAGAATGCGTATGTTCTGGCGGGAAATCTCGGCTTCGTAACAATACCGCTTGCAACCATAAGAGGCTTCGGTGCCGGACTGATGCATGGGCTTTGCACAATGTGCGTGGGATACGGAGCATCATTTATTCATACCAGAAAAAAAGTTTTTTATTCGGGCACGATAGCTATTCTTGCTGCTGTCAGCATATATCATGCAATATACAACATGCTTGTTCTGTCAGAGCATCAGCTTGTCGGAGTTTTGCTTCCGACTGTAACTTTTATCCCCATCTGGATATTCCTGAACAGAAAAAGAAGATTAAACAGCGGTTTTTAAAAGTATAGAGATAGTCCGGAGTAATTGTATTGCAAATTGCCGGATTAAGGAGTATACTATGTGTCGTGAATTACAATATTAATTTATATTTGGAGGAATTGAATTATGAAAAAGGTTATTTCGGTTTTATTGGTTTTGGTTATGCTTCTTGGCACTTGCAGCAATGCATTTGCTGATGGTAGCTTAACTCCCGAAGAAGTAACGGAGGAATGCTTGGCCTATTACGATACAAATAAGGAAGCCATAATGGCTGCACTTAAAGATGCTGCGGGCGATTTTGCTGCTATGCTTGATTATTTTGATGTCAGAGGCGTGCTTGCAGGCTATTTAGACGTTAATGCCCCTGCAGTATGCTTGTATCTGGAAGAGATTTGCGGATCCCCGGCAGGCAGAGAGGAAAAAACAGCAAATATTGCGGATTACCTGACAAATTCATTGATTGCGTTATTCAATATGATGATGCCGGGCGCCGGAGGAATGCTTGCGGAAAATATCAGAGCTTTTGCGGATTCCTATGCTCCGACAATCGTGGAACAATATAAGGAACAGCTTAATCTTGCTACAATAGTATCGGATAATCCGATGTTCTTCTTTATTTTCTCACTTGCAGAGCTTATTGCAATCGTCGGCTTGATCGTTGCTCTTGCAAAGAGCAAGAAAGCCGCAAAATAGCTCGCAGTGGTCGGAAATAAACAGCCTGTTACCGATGTGGTAATATTCAGGGACTCCCCTTTTCAGGGAGTCCTTTTTATGTTTCTTCTGTTTCAGTTAAAGCCCGGAAAGCGCGAAAGGCCTTTGCTCGGACACGCTCCCGCTATTGGGGCCCCTGCATCGGTTCTAAGCTCTGCCTTCATTGCATTCGGCAATCGCCAAGAACCGGCTTCCGCCAAATGTCCTCGCAAAGGCATTTCGCGCTTTCTGTGCATCTTAAAAACAATAATTTGTAAAAACCTTTATCTAATATGTGTTGAAGAAAGCAAGTAATTAAGTTAAACTACCTTACTTATATGACTGAGGCTTTTATCGTGTCTAAAGCTGAACGCTATGATGTAAAAGGGCGGAAATACATTAGTACTCCTTCAAAATATTATTACACAGATACGGGCCTGCGCAATGCCTTATTGAATTTCAGACAATTTGAAGAGACGCATATTATGGAGAATATTATAAGCTGTTCTTTTACTACAATAGTCGTTAATAAATTCGATATTGTAGTAAAACGGTGTATAAGGCGACCTGCTTGAGCATCTATTTTTGATGTTTTACTACAGTCTGCACTTAAACACGCATTTCTGTAGTAAGAAAATTCAAATTTTACTACAGAGTCGTTAGATTACAGGTGTT
>JAZLHU010000006.1:0-12901 GCA_045616985.1 Anaerovoracaceae bacterium | reverse complement strand
CATTTTTTCTCCTTAAGCAGAGCATACCGCTCCACTATATATAAGTACAGAATAACGCTTTATTATACCCTGAAAGAGATTTTGTTGCAAGGTACTTGAATTATTTCGCCATTTTTGGTATTTTAGAAAAAGATTTAGTGTAAAAGGAGCAAAACAATGGTTTTAGACAGCTTGGACGCTAAAATTTTAGAAGTTCTTCAAGAGAATGCCCGGGTATCCATTTCGGATCTGTCAAAAAGAATAAATCTTTCTCTTTCTGCCGTTTCAGACAGACTCAAAAAGCTGGAGGCAGGAGGAATAATAGAGCAATACACAACCATCCTGAATGCCAAAGAGCTTGACCAGAATCTTCAGGCATTTATGACAGTAAACATTGATGGCACGGCAGGGCTTTCCGACTTTCTCAAAACCGTATCGGAATCCCCCGAAATAATAGATTGCTTCAGAGTTGCAGGCGGCTGCGACTACATCTTAAAGCTTGCCTGCAGGGACACTGATGCACTTGCGAACCTTGTCGGCAGAATCAAAGCCATCAGAGGCGTAAAAACGACCGCCGTTAACGTAATCTTAAACAAGACAAAAGCGCACTATTCCGTTGCACCTATCCTGCAAAAGGAGGAACATGCATAAGAAATAAGCCAAAGCACTCACTGCTACCCGCAGTGCCGGTGCAACGCTGCTTTGCAGCAGTGAGTGTTTTGGCTTTTTATTTCTTAGCCTTTTTGCCTCTCATATTTGCAAGCCTTGCTTCTTCTGCTGCTTTTTCCTTTGCAAGCTTTTGTTCTGCGCGCCTGCGCCTGATTTTGATAACAGCCTTCGGAACCTCACGACCGGTCTTCCTGATGGAAGCTCTTTCCTTTACATGGAAGAGGAACGGATCCTTGTAGCTTGCAAGTTCAATTTCGATCTGCTTTTCAAGAGCATCGATTTCTGCCTGACGCTGAGCTTCTTTTTTTGCGTATTCGGCTTCAATCCTTTCCTGCTCTCTCTTATACTTTTCTTTTTCCTTTGCAACGTAAGCTTTCGCCTCGTCAAGGGAGATGCCCTTTTCCCTGGCAATCTTATACGGATTAAGCGCTTCTTCACGCTGCTTTTCAGACATTCTCGGATCTGCGGAGGATGCCGCCTTCTTTGCAGCCTTGCCCGTTGCAATGAACATAACAGCAAACATACCGATCATCATAACAACGGATACTATGCTGTCTGTCTTTGTATTTCTTGTCTTGAAGGTGGAGGTGTACTGTGAGTCTGATGATCCGCCGAAGCTTGACTTGATCCCGGAATCGATCCTGATCGTATACTCCTGATCCGGCTCAAGAATTCCTTCAAATACAAACCAGAGTTCATTAGGGTACTTTTCAGGGTGCGCAACCTGACAGCTAAGATCTGCCTTTTTGCCTTCTGCATCGTAAATTGCGATCTTGCCGGCATTAACGCTGTCGTTTGCAGTATCTCTCATATCTTCGGAAAACCTTACCTTTACGGCAAGATTGTTTACCTGAAGACCGCCCTTTCCGTCCTTTGGTGTTACATCTTCAATTGAAAGACCAAAGGCACACGTTGTACTCATTGCCAAAACCATGATAAGGCTTAATACGGCAATTACTCTTTTCATTACATTTCCTCCGATTGTTTTTTATCTCTCAAACGCAGCTCTTTGAAAAAGTCTCTGATGATCAGGCTGCATTCTTCTGCTAATATTCCGTCTCTTGTTCCGACGTAGATGTTATCCAGTCTTGCAAGGCTTAAAGCACCGCTGCACATCGGGCACGGATCTGTTGTTACATACATATCGCATCCGTAAAGACGCCAGCGCCCCAATTTTCTGCACGCTTTCCTTATGGCTGTCATTTCCGCATGACAGGTCGGGTCAAATGAGGTTTCCATTGTGTCATGGCCTCTGGCAATGATCCTGCCTTCGTATACAATGACCGCACCAATAGGCACCTCTTTCTTATCATAAGCTTTTCGGGCTTCTTTCAAAGCCGCTTTCATAAACCTTTCTTCCATAAGCCTTAATATTTTACCACAAATCAGCGTTGACTTAAAGCACTTTTTGATTGATAATATAAGGGTGACGTATGCCCTCATAGTTAAATGGATATAACGGAGGTTTCCTAAACCTTTGTTCTCAGTTCGATTCTGGGTGGGGGTGCCATTAAAAATCCGCCTTATCGGCGGATTTTTGTTTTATCTATTTCTTTTAAGCTTTTGCAGTCTGTCATAAGCATTGTTTCGGAAAGCTCTGCTTTCAGTTTTCGGGAAAGAAGCTGAACACCTTCCTCTCCTCCGCCGTGGATAGCAATGGCAAACGGTCTTCCGATAAGCACTGCATCGGCGCCCGCTGCCATGCACTTAAAGATGTCTGCGCCGCTTCTTACGCCGCCGTCAACAAGGATTTTATAATCCGGTCCGACAGCCTCTCTTATTTCCTGCACAACGCTTATTGTCGCAGGGCAATCCTCCATAACCCTTCCGCCGTGGGATGATATCACTACGGCATAAGCTCCGGCTTTTTTGCATTCAAGCGCAGCCTTTGCCGTCATAACGCCTTTTACTATGAAAGGTATACCCGCATAGTCCGCAAGCTCTTTTATTTCCCCGGAAGATTTTGTATATACGGGCTTTCCTGCAAGCTTTAAGTTTACGAGTGAAGCAGAGTCTACGTCCATGGCAAAAGCTATAGCCCCGGATTTTTTGATTTCATCGATCCGTGCCCTGCATTTTTCCTGAGCCCAGGGCTTGATGGTCGGAATGGCAATTCCGCCGGCATCCCTGATAACAGGAAGCGTTGATGCGAAATATTCTTCTGCAGGACCATCGCCCGTAAAGGATAAAAGTCCCTCGGAAAGCGCGCCCTGAACGGATGCTCTTGAATATTCCTCTTCGCTTAGTATTCCGCCGTAGTTCAGCTTCATACCCCCTATCGGAGCAAGGAAGAACGGGGCATCGAATTTTTTTCCGAAAAGCTCAAGGCTTATATCCGCATCAAAATGCTTATGGCAGGCATCCATATTGATCTCTATGCTTTTAAATGCCGCCCATGAACGGATGAACGCGTTTCCGCTCCCTTTAGAACCCACTCCCGGGACCCTTCCTCTGCATGCCATACCGTTGCATTCAGGGCAAACGCTGCAAACATCTTTAAGTACCTCTCTTGCCTTATCAAGCACCTCGTTATAGTTACTGAACATGATCTTCTCCTTTTTTGATTACAGGGTTTTCCAACCGGCTTTTTATGCTTTGTTTATCAAGTATATCTCTTATTTCGCTCCGGACAGAAAGTATATCGGCTATAAGCTCTTTTGATGAAACTCTGATGCTGCCCCGCTGAAGCGCCGCAAGCTGGACCATGGAGTCCGAGCTTACGATTTTCACGTTGTAATTTTTGCCTATATCCTTTGCCAGATTTTCTATATACAAATCGGCGCTTTCGCCTTCTTTTGTATAGACGATTTTAAGACCGCTTTCGTCTTCTTTTGCTCCGGGATTATCTTTCAAGCTGTATCCGTCGAAAACAACTATTGCCTCGCAGTCCTTAAAGGCTCTGTAGTTTGCAAGATAGTTTACAAGCTTTGCCGATGCAGCAGGCATATTTTCCCCTGCAAGCTTTGAAAGCTCTTCCCATGCGTATAGCATATTGTATCCGTCTATAATGAGATAGTCTTTTTTGAGCTTTTTGCTTTCAAGCTTTACCTCATCGGAATCATAAGCCTTCGCAGTGTATTTCGGTCTTTTGATAGGCCCGAATTCTCTTTCCATAATGGCTTCGAGCTCTTTGTCGTCAAAATCTATGTTTCCGCTTCTCAGCTTTGTCTTACCAAGCCGCGGGGCTTCTTCGTTTTCAAACGAAAGTCCGCTGTCAAGATGCATAAACCTGTCGGCCACATCCCACTTTACATTTACGCCTGCGCCGTGCGAGCAAAAGACCGAATCGGGAGAATTGTAAATATCTCTTTCGGGATCGTAGGCCTTCGCCTCTATAACAGCTTCCGTGTTGTGGCAGGGATAAAAACCGCCGAAATTACAGGAAATATGCCCAAGACCTTTTGTATATGCCAGAACATCATTTAAATACCCCTGCATACAGAATACAGGCGCCCTGCCGGTTATGACCGTGGTGCGTTCAAGTGTCTTCGGAGGATCCATTTTGGAATGCATTGCCTTTAAATCCGACATTGCCCTTCCGATATGCTCCGAGGGGATCTCCAGAACAAAGTTGTAGTAAGGTTCAAGCAAAACGTTTTGAGCCTTCATAAGTCCCTGACGAACAGCCCGGCAGGCTGCCTGTCTGAAATCCCCGCCCTCCGTGTGCTTCAGATGCGCCCTTCCCGCAACCACGGTAATTCTCATATCCGTTATCGGGCTTCCGGTAAGGACCCCCTTATGAGTTTTTCCTGCAAGGCTTGTAAGTATAAGCCTCTGCCAATTTGCTGCAAGATCGTCGCTGCTGCAGGCGGATTCAAAAATAAGCCCCGAGCCGGCAGGAAGAGGCTCCAGAAGAAGATGGACCTCTGCATAATGACGAAGCGGCTCAAAGTGTCCCATCCCCAGAACAGGAGCCTCTATGCTTTCCTTGTACAGAATTTTACCCGTACTTATTTCAACATTAAGGTCAAATCTGTCTGCTATTATCTGCTTTAAAACCTCGATCTGAACCTCGCCCATAAGCTGGATCTGAATTTCTTTAAGCTCGGGATTCCATACTATTCTGAGCATCGGATCCTCCTCTGAAAGAGGCTTGAGCTTCTGAATAACAAGCTGCGGCTCGATACCGTTTTCAGGAATGATCCTGTAAGATAAAACAGGCTCTATTACAGGAATTGCGCCATCCTCCGTTATTCCGAGGCCCTGACCCGCAAAGCTGTTTTCAAGACCCAAAACCGCGGCAACCTCTCCCGCACGTATTTCATCTACCGCCTCAAATTTATCTCCGTTGTAAATCCGAAGCTGAGTAATTTTTTCTTCTCCCAAAACAGCCCTTGTTTTTAAGCTTCCGCCGTACATCCTTACAAAGCTTAAACGGTTTCCTTTATCATCTCTTGATATTTTATATACTCTTGCTCCGAACTGTGCATCAGGCGTTTTCGGAATGGTATACTCATTAAAGCCGTTCAAAAATTCATCAACACCGTCAAGCTTAAGTGCAGAGCCGAAATAGCAAGGATATATACTGCGCTTTTTGATAAGGCTTTTTATCGTTTCCTTGCAAAGCGTTTGGTTTTCAAGATACTCTTCAAGTGCAGCTTCGTCATTTTCCGCAAGCTCCTCAAAATCAAATGCATTGAAATTGCAAAAGCCGCTCCCGAAATGCTGACAAAGATCGTTTATTATTTCCTTTTGAGTGCGCTCCGACCTGTCCATCTTATTAATCCAGACAAAGGTCGGTATGCAGTGCTTTCGAAGAAGCCTCCACAGCGTTTCCGTATGAGCCTGCACTCCCTCAGGACCTGATATAACAAGTATTGCATAATCCAGAACGGAAAGCGTTCTTTCCATCTCGGCGGAAAAATCCATATGGCCCGGCGTATCCAAAAGGAAAACTCGCAGGTTTTCCAGGTCAAAAAAAGCCTGTTTAGAAAAGATGGTAATACCTCTTTCCTTTTCCAGGCAATGAGTATCCAGATGGGTATCCTTGTGATCAACTCTACCCATCCGGCGTATATTTCCGCATTTGTAAAGCATGGCCTCGGCCATTGTCGTCTTGCCGGCGTCAACATGCGCAAGGATGCCTGCAGTAATAAAATTCACTATTTCAGATTTGCAAGGTAAGAAGCGATCGCCTCAACTGCAGCATCTGTCTGACCGTTTGTTGTATTGATGCAAAGGTCAAAGTTTTCGGGATCTCCCCAGCGGCTTCCGGTATAGTGTTCATAATACTTTCTGCGGCCCTTGTTTATGGTCAGGATAGACTTTTCCATTTCACGATCCGTGTAGTTTTTCTTTTCACGGGCGATCCCGCGTTTTCTCTTGATCTTTGCTTCAATGTCCGAATAGATGAAGCAGTTGATCGTATCGTATTCTCTTAAAACATAATCAGAACATCTGCCTACAATAACACACGGGCCCTTTTCTGCGATCTGTCTTAACACATCGCACTGTCTGAAGAAAATCTGATCGGAATAGCTTGGTACGTAAATAAAGGACGCAAAAGATACATCGCCGAATCCGCCGTTAATAAGGGATGGCGCCTGTTCTTCGTGGCTTGCAACAAACTCACTTGCAAGTCCGTCGTTGTCTGCAGCAAGAGAAATCAATTCCTTGTCATAGAACTTATAACCGAGTTTTTTTGCAAGCTTGATTCCGATTTCTCTTCCGCCGCTTCCGTATTCTCTTGCGATTGTAATAATCTTATCCATTTTTTTCTCCTTTGATTTATCAATAGAATGCTGCAACCGTATACTCCGGTGCATCACATTTTTCAATCTTCTCCGCAATGATCGTCGGGCCTTTTCTGTTTCCGTAGGCTTTTTGTTTTTTTATTTCTATCCTGCCGGTAACATATGCCCAGTCACCCTTTTTGACAGGCTCGCCGTTCCATTCGCAAACCACGGCAGCCATTCGTATATCTGCTTCGCAGCAGGTCATAAGCTCTCTGCCGAAAACAAAATTACTTCCCGTAAGATCGGTGCTTACGCCCAAAGCGCCTTTAACCCTTATGCGCTTGCCCTGATAATCATACATGGATTCGGAAAGATCCCTGTACCAGAAAGCGTAGTCCTTATCCTCGACCTCGAAATAATCGGAATCCTTGTCAAACGGAAGGGGATCCTCTGTATCATCAAAACGCGCTTCTCTGCTTTCGTTTTCGTAAAAGATGTCCGCTCTTCTTGAAACGGCTCTTACTATTTTATGAAAATCCATAAAATCCATTGCTTTGTCATCAAAACGGTTAAACACAATGACATCGGCGGTCCGGATCTTATCAAACACAAGCTGCCGCATGGACTGGTTGTACATCATAAAGTCTTCCGACACCGCAAAGCTGTATTCCTGATATATAAGCCAGTTGTCCGGCATTGCATTTGTGAGCTGTTCCAGCATCCACATACCGTTGTACTCTATCATTACCTTTTCGGCATCGTGCTTATCGGCAAGTCTTGAGAGCTTATCGATATTAAGTTTTTTTTCGGAATCAATCAGCTCAACATGAATGTTCCTGCCCTCATTCGGACAGGACTGAAGATCAAGCTCAACGTCTCCTTCCTCGCACATAAGAACAAGCGTTGATTCCGTTCCTTCATTAAATCTGTTGTCTTTCAGGGTCTCCTGAAGAAATGTGGTTTTTCCCGAATCAATAAATCCCGTGAACAGATAACAAGGTACTTCCCTCTGCATCAGTGAACTCCAAATAAGCTTTCGATTTTTTCTTCGTCTATATGTGATCCGATTACGCAAAGCATTCCGGTCGGCGCCGCAGATCCGTTTCTTATATCTGCTTCACCCGGAGTAAAGTCGAAGTGGATCCAGCTTCCGTCAGGATCTTCAACCATACCCTTTGCTCTTAATACCATGCCGTATTCATCGTCGTTATTAAGGGCATCGAGAATGTTTTTAATATCGTCTTTTGTGTATCTCTTTGCAGTTTCATGCCCCCAGCTTGTAAAGACCTCATCTGCATGGTGATGGTGGTGTTCGTGTTCATCATCGTCGTGATCGTGATGATGCTCATCGTCGTGATCGTGGTCGTGGCAGGAGCAGTTCGGGTCATCACATTCTTCAATGTGATCTTTTACAAGCTGCTCAAGCTGTTCTTTAAGAAGGTCTCTTCCTTCAATAATCTCAAGAAGCTCCTTGCCGTTTAAATCCTCCCAGTTTGCCGTAATGATCGCGGCATCGGGATTTTTCATTTTAATAAGCTCTGCCGCATCTTCGATCTGCTTCGGATCTGCGGTGGATGTACGGGAGAGCATAATTACCCTTGCGGTTTCAACCTGATCGTTGAAAAATTCTCCGAAGTTCTTGAAATATTTTTTGAACTTCGTAACGTCAACGACAGTTGTAAGACCCGAAATCTTAAGTTCGCCGGAGCTTGCAAGTACAGCCTGAATAACGGACGACAAAGCGCCAACGCCCGTCGGCTCAATTATTATTCTGTCAGGATGATATTCCGACACGACCAGCTTAAGAGCCTCTCTGAAATCCCCCTGCAGGCTGCAGCAAATGCATCCCGAATTCATTTCCTTGATTTCGATTCCGGCATCCCTTAAAAATCCGCCGTCTATTCCGATCTCACCGAATTCATTTTCCACAAGAACGATCTTCTGTCCCGCATAAGCTTCCTTGATGAGCTTTTTGATCAACGTTGTTTTTCCTGCTCCCAAAAATCCGGAATAAATATCCACTTTTGTCATATTTTTTGCCTCTTTTCCCTTTTAACTGATTTATTATATCACAACTTATGGTAAAATACGAACATGAATATAAGTATAATCTGCATAGGAAAATTAAAGGAACGCTTCTGGCAGGATGCCTCAGACGAGTACTTGAAAAGACTCAGCCGTTTTGCAAAGGTGGAAATAATTGAGCTTTCCGAAAGCAAAACAGACGATATCGGCGAAGAAAGCGCCGCCATCGTCGCTCATATCCCCAAAGGCTCTTTTATTATTGCATTGGACGTTTCGGGCAAATCCTTAAGCTCCGAAGACTTTGCCGCTTTTATTTCCGAGAAAGCAGTTTCCGGCATAAGCCGCATTTCCTTTATTATCGGAGGCTCCAACGGATTTAATGATGAAGTAAGAAAAACAGCCGACCTTCGGCTGTCCTTCTCATCTTTTACATTCCCGCATCAGATGATGCGGGTCATTCTTCTTGAACAGATCTACCGCGCATTTAAAATCAATGCCGGAGAAAAGTATCATAAGTAACACCTTTGGTTAACCAAGGACCATAGGATCAACGTTCTTTTTCGTCTCGCTGCCTTTTTGCTCGGCGTCTTTCTGATTACTAAGCTTTACATCCTTGTTGTACGCCTGCATCATACTGTCAAGAACCTTCTCCCCGGAAATCTTCAGAAGCTTAAGCTTTCCTTCTTCGGGAATATTGATAAAATCTCTGATAAAACGTTTGCTGGTAAGGACATTATGAATGCCCCTGCTTCTTACCTCGTCATTTAAAAGAGCATTTTTGTCACCTTTTTTTATTGCATTTGCCGTATAAAGCTTTTCCGCAAGTCTGTAGTTAATATCTTCGCCGGGAGTATTTTTTCTCTCCGAAGCTTCCTTTGACAGATCCTTTAATCTGTTCATAATCTTAAGGCGTCTGAACTGACGGGAATTAAGGCTTTTGTTTTTATGAGTATCCATATACTCTCCGGCAGCATCGACAACAGGCTTAAAGGCCTCCTGAATCTTTTCAAAATTAATATCCTTAGTGCCGGTCAGTTGCTTGAGCTTGTTTGGCATATCCTTTAAAAGCTTAGAAAACTTATCATATGCCGGTGAATTTGAGGTCCAGTTACCCTCGGTCTTCTTAAGCTGAGTTACAAGATGCTCTATCTCTTTGATATAGCCGGCCTTATTTGTGGCAAGCTCCGCCTGCTTAATATCTTTTTCGAAATAATGGATATTTGTTTCAAGAATATGCTTTCTGGAATATCCTGCAAATTTGCTCATTGAAGATCTCATCTTCTCAGCGGCTTCAGTGACCTTAGGATCCTTCGATTTACTGATATCGTTTGTTTTGCAAAAGTCATATATTGATTTCGTATAATCCGTTGCCGAATTTACAAGGGCTTTTTGTTCCTCTTCGGTCGGAATACGGTCACCAATACCGTTTATCATTTCTTTAAGCTCGTTACCATTTGCAATAATATTTTTATAGTCTTCGTTTTCCGCAAAGATATCAAACGATGCATTTTCGGCCAAAGTATTTAAAGCAAGCTCGCGGCGTTTTTCATACCCGCCGCCTATTATTTCCGATTTCGGGAGATTTTCTTCAAAATCGTCAAGTGTGACCTCTTCACCTTCCTTAACTACAGATCTGAACTTCTGATATTCCTTTTTCGCATTGTTTTTCTGATCGTTCCATGCAGCAACTTCACCGACAAAAGACGGACCGTATTTTGCTGTCAACTCAGGATGGGCCACGAAATAATTTCCGACCTTTGTAATCAGATCACCTTTGATATATTCCCATGGAATTGTGAGGAAGCCCTCGTTTCCGACCAGCTTAACGGCGCTTCCTATAACCGCCCCTGCCGCAGAACCGAAATTGTAAAATGCACGAATCTTTTCTTTTGAAGATTCTTTAGCCTTGACAGTCTTACTGGAAGCCAGCACATGCTCCGACTCCATTATTGCCTTGCCGTAAGATGAATTCTTTGCACAATACTCCATGAACTCCTCGAAGGGAGCATCAGGATCCATCTTGGACATGTCGACCTTATTTATTGCATTATAGGATTGAATAATATAATTATTCTGAACCTCAATGCCCTGTTCGTCATCCCTGCCGATACCGTCAAAAAGCTTCTTGTTGTATTCCTTATCTTCCTCCGTCAGCTCCGGACGTGCAAGAAAGTCGGCATGTCTTGCAAAAGCATCCGGAATGGATGGAGTGTATTTTTCAACTACCATTTTCCCTTCACGCTTGTTTGTTTCGGGGTTTTGTCCGTAATACTTCTGATGCATTCTGATTTTTTCATCAGAAAGCTTGGCTTCAATCTGCTCTTCTGTCAGCGTAAAGCCTGGATCGATAGTCTGTATTATCTTAATGTTATTGATTAATTCACGTCTGTAATCTGCTTTTGATTTCGGTGGCATATCTCTACCTCTGGAATAAAATTGTTTTTTAAATCAAATTGAGCGCTAAGTTATAGCATAATATAAAAAAATAATATCACAACAATATTATGAAACATACTTCGTTTTGAAAGCGTTTGTATATGCCGTCTTATTGTATCCATACCGGGTATTGATTTGTAAACTGTTCAATTTTTTTCATAGTGGACCTCCGAATTAAAGTTTATGTTCTATTATCGTGCGGCTAATCTATTCATTAGCCAATGCTTTATTTTATCTTATCAAACCCTCGTGTACAAAAAAATGCACTGTTTTGCATCCCGGCTCATAATTTTTTGGTGATTAGTCAGCGAGTGCATTGGATATATCTTCCTCAGGGCTTGCCCATTCGGCAAGTTCTTTTTTAATTTCCGAAAAATCGATCTTGCATTCGTCATTAAAAATATGAACCGGCACCTTGCCTTCGAAAGTATATATTCTTGGAACAGAGTATTCATCTTCAAGAAGATAAACAATTACTCTTTCGTTGTCAGGGTCCACCGTCCAGTATTCACGCACGCCAACTTCTGCATATTTATTATGCTTGACAGTAGCATCCTTTTTCCTGCTTGACGGAGAAAAAATTTCAACGGCAAAATCCGGAGCTCCTTCAATCCTTTTTTGCTTATTCTTCTTTTTATCGCAAAGAACCAAAACATCCGGCTGTACTATTGTTTTATCGCCAAGTTTTACATCAAGCGGTGCAGCGGCAACCTTACAAAGTCTGTTTTTGTTTTTTATATATACCCTGAGCTCAGTCACAATAAAAGTCATTATTTGCTGATGATTCCATGTCGGTGCTCCCATATCGTAGATTACGCCATCAATTATTTCGCAGCGCTCATCCTCGGGGAGATTATAGTAATCATCCTCGACCGTATATTCGCCCTGGGCTTTTGTCATATACGATGAGCCTGCAACAGCCTCCCTTACAGTCTGTCGGCTTAAAACCTTTTCGATTCCTGCAAGAGAATACTCTCTTGGGTTTTCAGTATCTCCGGTTACAATGCGCTGGACCGTCGGAAGCGGCACCCCGCTCAAATCGGAAATCTCCTGATATGTAAGTCCAAGTTCTCTTTTCCTTTGCTGCATTTCTTCAGGTGTCATGATATCCTCCAATCAAAAATGATAAAATATTTCTCATTTGAGAATTATTTTATCATTCAGGAAATTCGATGTCAATTTCCGAAAAAAGGACTCTCGTCTGGGACATATATCTGCTCTGCCATTACCTTCATCTATTCTATCGTTTATCCATATATATTTCTCTGCGGTGGCCAAATGCGACAGTAAGAATTATTAACTCCTTATCTCTAATGTCACAAATAAGACGATAATCCCCTATTCTATAACGCCAAAGACCTGCTTTATCTGCTGTTAATCCTTTACCAAAAGCTCTGGGGTTTTCGCAGCCAACCAAATGCTTACGTAACCATTTTTCAAGCAGAACTTTTGTTGGCTTATCAAGTTTTTTAATTTCTTTACTTGCCTCTTCTGAGAATAAAACTTGATAACCCATGACTAATCCTTAAAAACCTCATCCATAGTAAAAGTAACCGGATTCTTGTTATATTGTTCTAAAGCATTTGTTCCGATTTGCAGATCATATAAGTCTTCAAGTTTTTCATTAATTATGTTTCGAACATATTCTGATACACTAACTCCCTCAAATTTTGCAATCATTTTAAGCTCATTTTCGGAAGTATCATTAAGTCTTACTGAAATCATAGCAACCTCCTTTTCCCTATACAATATTGTATGACAAGCGTCATACATAGTCAATAGTTTTTTGCTTGCGAAATATTGGCGGATACCCTTTGAGATTATCCTTTATCGATGCGAACTGAAATTCTTTATCTCAACGATTTAATGCATTCATGCCATTCTGATTTGATCTATTTATATCCTATGAGCATATGCTTTTACTACAAAATGCAGTAATATCAAACGATTTGTCGTAATCTCAAATCATCTTAGCCCTTATGCGGGGTAAGTACGGTAGTAAGCTGCACTAATTACGACAAAACACCTGTAATCTAACGACTCTGTAGTAAAATTTGAATTTTCTTACTACAGAAATGCGTGTTTAAGTGCAGACTGTAGTAAAACATCAAAAATAG
>JAZLHU010000005.1:0-26865 GCA_045616985.1 Anaerovoracaceae bacterium | reverse complement strand
GGGATTACTTCCTCTTGATGAGCCTTTAGCTTCTTGATCTGATTTCTAAAGTTTTATATTCATAAACAAGTTGCCCAATTTAGACAGCTTATTTAAGTATGCCAATTTATGGCTTTCCTCTACTTTCTTTCACACTAACTTAATTAGCAAGTTGAGGGAACTCAACATATATTTTGGTTATAAGTAAACCTATGGAAGAAAAACGCACTTTTCTGCCACTGCCCTTGAAATCTTCCATTGATAGATTTTCCATCAAAATATGATTTCTAATCCAAATAAGGTAGTAGATTTTGATAAAAAGTCTGCTGCCTTTTTTTCGTTAAAATGTGGACTTCAATTATGTGAAACGAATTTAATATTATATTGCACATCATGATATGTGTGGTATAATATGTGCAACATATTGGAATAAAATGTTTCACATGGGAGGATGGTTACCGTGGTTAATATAGCTCAGCTTGTTGAGGAAAAAGCTCAGATAAATAAACGTTTAGAAAAACTTCATTATGGATCTGTTGAAATCAGAGAATCCGGCGAAAAAAAGTATATTTATGTACATAGACGAGAGGATGGTATTCCTGTAACCAAATATGTCGGAGAATTTTCTAATGAATTATATAACCTGGTTCTTGAAAATAACGATTTAGCAAAGGATTTAAAAAAGAGGCTTAGAATAATTAATAAATCATTAAAAGAAGCTGATTATGTGGAATCTGAGCTCTCTGAAGAAGTTGAATTAAACCGCACAGTAGCATATAAAAATCTGGTCGATTCAATATATAAGCAGGCAATGCTCGAGGGCGTTGCAACAACATATTCCGATACTGAAACAATCGTAAATGGCGGAGAAGTAAGCGGGATGAGTGTTGATGATATTAGCAAGGTGATAAACCTTAAACATGCTTGGGAGTTTATATTGAATAAGGGAGTTTTGCAATATCCGTCAAACTATTCCCTGTTATGCCAGATTAATTCTCTGGTAGAGGATGGTTTTTCTGTTACTGCCGGAAGACTTAGAAGTGTTCCGGTTATAATTGGAGGATCCACTTATATCCCTCCTCTTCCGATAGAAAGTCAAATCAGAGAGCAATTATCAGATATTCTTTCAATTGAAGACGCTGTCGAAAAATCAATAAGTTGTCTGTTATTTGTTATGAAAAAACAAATCTTCCTTGATGGAAATAAGAGAACGGCTGTTATTTTTGCAAACCATATTCTAATTAGTTCCGGAAAAGGATTAATAGTAATACCGGCAGAGCGCGTAGACGAGTATAAAAAGCTGTTAGTCAAATACTATGAAGATGACAATATGCAAGAAATAAAAGAGTTCTTACTTAAATATGCATTGCAAAAAATATAATAAATATTAGAGGTTTATCTCTCTATGAAGCGTAGGTTGTTTTTGCAATGATAAAATAATACTCTTAATGTCGTAAGGAGGCGATACATATGAATCAATATGTGACTGGCGCAATGATCAGATGCTTAAGAGAAGGTAAAAACATGACGCAGCAACAACTGGCCGAAAAACTGAATGTTTCAGATAAAGCAATATCAAAATGCCTGATTCGTTTGACATAGATTTGAAATACTCAACGGTAGAAGTGTTCAGCTTCATTGTTTGCTAAAAAGCAGGTGAACGTTTGCCGAACAACCAGTTGGTTACAACTTGTAACCAAGCGAAACCACCAAAAGTCAAGTTTACCGGTACGGAATTTCTCCGTAATGGATTTGTAAGGCGGGATTATAATCAAATCCAGTGAGATAAATTTAGAGAAAGCGTACATCAGATTAGTCATACCTCATTTCTGCTCCATTTGATTGGACTTTAGATTATCCTGGACATTGACTTTACATTATCCTGATGATATACTTTGGAATATCCTAAAACACGGAGGAACAAGTGATGATTCAAAGAAACGCTTATGAAGCCCTCATGAGATTGGCAGATCAATTCCCTGTCCTTGCAATAACCGGGCCGAGACAGAGTGGAAAGTCTACATTGGCGCAAGCTGCTTTTCCAAACAAAAAATATATATCATTTGATGACAGCAATTATCGGGAATTAGCAAAATCAAATCCGGGAGATTTTTTGAAAGCGTTTCCTGACGGTCTGATTATCGACGAAGCGCAAAAAGTACCTGAAATATTTGACGCTATAAAGTTGATAGTTGACAAAGATACATATTGTCCCGGCAAGTATATCCTGACAGGTTCAAGTCAATTTCGCTTGAAAGAGAACATTTCTGACAGCTTAGCAGGAAGAATCGGACTTTTAAAACTTATGCCTTTTTCAATAAATGAACTGAATGAGGCAGGACTGCTTGCAGAAGACCCGTACGATCTTTTTCTTAAAGGTTTCTATCCGCCTTTGCATGATCCCGAAAAGCATTTTAACCCGGACGATTGGTTTGAAAACTATATAGATACTTATTTGGATTTAGATGTTAAGGATCAGATTAATCCATCTAATGTAAATGCGTTTCGTAAATTCATCCAAGTATGCGCATTATATAGCGGGCAGATGATCAATTACGACGGCATCTCAAGAGATATAGGGGTGTCAGCAGTAACTATAAAGAATTGGTGCTCGATCCTGGAAGCATCATATATTATCCATTTTGTTGAACCGGATAGTAATAACCTCGGAAGGACAGTTATTAAGACTCCTAAATTATACTTTATTGATTCGGGATTAATGTGTTATTTGCTCAGATTAGAATCAAAGGAAGAATTGTTACTGAATGATCATAAAGGGGCTGTGGTTGAAACTGTCGCAGTCGGTGAATTGATGAAATTCCGCTTTAACGACGCCAAAAAATCTAATCTTACATACTATAGAGACAAGAATGGTTTTGAAGTGGATATGATTGCGGATTGGAAGCATACTTTTGCCATTGAAATAAAAAGCAGAAGTGATGCAGAGAAGAAACTTTCGTCAAATGTCAGACAATATGTCGAAATGCGTCAATCCGATACAAAAGGATATGTATTCTATTTAGGTGATATAAGTTGCGAAATAAACGATGTAAACTATATATCTTGGAAAGATTGGGGAAATTTCTCTATGAAATAATACCGCACAGCTGTCAGAGAAAAGACATATTTATGGCGACAGATCTCCATTTGTAGAAGTGATTAATAGGAGAAAATTCTATCAATATGTAATTACTTTTCCACAACAAAGCAGCAGCAGATATTGATAGAAATATCTGCTATTTTTTTTAACTTTTACTATTGAGCAAATGTTCTTTTGCGGTAAAATATGTCTATAAAAGTCCTTAATAATCTTTTCAGATATAACGAACATGGAGTCTAAATTATGAGCAAAGATGAAATAATTGAATTGTTCGAAGAGCAGGCGATACCGGCAAACCTGTTATCACATCAAAAAATGCAGCTGAACTGAATACTGTTGTAACTCAACCGATTGAAAACGGCGATGACATCAAGCAAAATATATAGCTATACGAGGCAATCTGCAAAAAAAGAGCACTGCCCGAAGCGGCAATGTTTTTCTCTTTTGCAATATTACATATCTTGCCGCAACCTCGATTGACAAAAAACGGTTTTATGCTAAAATTGATTGTCGAAGTGGTGAATGCTATGTTGACAGTGATTGCGTAGTATATATACTGAACTGTACACAGTCGGAACTCACTATTGAATACTTGGCCGGCCAACTTGTCTATCCGGAGCTGACCGGCAGTAATGGTATGTTGCTAACTGCAGTGTTGTGTTGCTGTTAACTCTTTGCGGGGTATTAGCTCAGTTGGGAGAGCGCCAGGTTCGCAATCTGGAGATCAGGGGTTCGATCCCCCTATACTCCACCAAATGTGTATTGGACGAATACCTGCTTTTTCAACGGCGGTTTTGCTGTGAAAGTGTTCTTCTGATACGGATTACAAAAGCACCATCCCGGAATTGACCGGGATGGTGCTTTTGCTATATCCGCACATTGTAATAAATTGTTATGACTCTATGATTTCCTCTGCACAAATTGAAATCCTCAATTGGAAATGCTTAAGGAGAAGCTATTATGTTATGTCATAGAGTGTATATCCCCTAATGCCGGGAATATCGACAGATAGCTAATTTTCCAAAAAAGAATCTATTAACTTCTTTAAAGCCTTGCGTTGCTTTGGATTGAGCTTAGTCCAGAGTTCAAAGATTTCTTTCTGTTCTTGAGTAAAGCACTCATTGTTAAACTCTGCAAAGAATTGCGACAGGCTGATGCCTAATCCCTGACAAATTTTCTCAATGGAGGCTATCCCAGGTTCAATATTGCGATTGTACCATGTCGAGATTGTAGACTGGGTAAGACCGGAATTTTCTGCCAGCTCATAATCTGTCCAGCCTCTTTTATTTTTTTCTTCCCGAATTCGATCAAGAATATTATAGAAGAACTTTTCGATGAACCAGATTATTAGTATATATAAAAAACGGTGCACATTTGCACCGTTTTTATCATTCATTTAAATTTTATTTATATGCCTGCATCTTCTTAAGGCATTTTCTGCAAACGTTCTTTCCTTCGATCTGGATTACGTCATCAGCATCATTGCAGAATACGCATGCCGGCTGGTATTTACGAAGAATAATGTCTGAGCCTTCAACGAAAATTTCAATTGGATCTGTTTCCTTAAGATCAAATGTCGATCTGAGTTCCTTCGGGATAACGATTCTTCCGAGTTGATCTAACTTTCTTACGATTCCTGTTGCCTTCATGATGATAGTACCTCCATATGCAAACATCATATCATTATTTACTGATTCAGTTAATTATATTAAATCTTGTAATTAAATTATTTTTTCTTTCTTTTATGTCCCAAAAGACTTGTAAGACCTGCTCCTGCGGCGGCAATGCCGGTCAGGGTACTGATCGGACCTATATTGTCGTTAATTATTTTGCTGATGCTGCTTACGGAATTGGTGGCCTTTTTTACGGTTTTTTTGGCTTCGCCTGAGATTTCCTTTGCATCTCCAACCACCTCATCAACATCCTTTAAGAGCTTATTGGCCTCATCAAGGGTTTTATTAAGGTTGCTCATTGTTCCTGACAATTTTGACAGCACAACGATAAGCACTATCACAGCCGCTATTGAAACAGCAAGCAGGAGCCATGTAAGAAGTTCTTGTACGGTTAATGTTATACCCATTTCGTTCGTCCTTTTCCTCTTTTGAAAAATGTATATCAATTGTGCCATAAATAACAGGATTTTACAAGTCTAAAATGTGTTAATTTTTCAATATACATATGATATAATAACCGGGTATGGCTAAGTATATTATTGAACAATCTGAACCTCTTGTAGGAGAGGTTGAAATAAGCGGATCTAAAAATGCCGTTCTCCCTATTTTAGCTGCCACAATACTGACAGACGGTATTTGTGAAATCAACGAAGTGCCGAAGCTGCGTGACGTTGAGGTTATGTGCAGGATATTAAGCGCAATCGGAATGAAGGTCACGTGCAGGTGGGAGGAAAATACTGTTGTTGTAGACGGATCAGGTCTTCATTCCTACGAGGTACCGTATGAGCTTGTCAAGCTGATGAGAGCATCTTTTTTTGTAATGGGTCCGCTTCTTGCAAGGACGGGTCAGACTGTTATCTCCCTTCCCGGCGGATGCGCCATAGGCGACAGGCCCGTAGATCTTCATCTCAAGGGCTTAAGAAGTCTCGGAGCACACATTGTGCAGGGACAAAGCGAGCTTTCCGCAAGCGGACAGGAGCTTAAAGGCTCTTTGGTTTATTTGGATTTCCCAAGCGTCGGAGCTACTGAAAATATCATGATGGCTGCCTGCCTTGCGAAGGGAACGACTACAATAGAAAATGCGGCAGAGGAGCCCGAGATAGTAGATCTTGCATCCTTCCTTAATAAAATGGGTGCAAGGATTAAAGGCGCAGGCACCGATACCATTAAGATCGAAGGCGTTGAAAAGCTTCGTGGCGCAAGACATGCCGTGATCCCTGACAGAATAGAAACAGCAACATTTATGGTTGCCGCCGCAATAACAAGAGGAGATATTCTGTTAAAGAACTCGGTTCCCGATCACGTTAGACCTATTATGGCAAAGCTTGTGGAATGCGGCGCTGTTGTAAATGACGAGGTCGACGGATTAAGAGTAAGAGGAGATATTAATAACCTTGTTTCAACAAGTATAAAAACACTGCCTTATCCGGGCTTCCCAACCGATGCACAGGCGCTGTTTATGGCACTTCTTACAACGGTCGAGGGCGAAAGCACTGTAATTGAAACGGTATTTGAAAACCGTTTCATGCACGCTGCGGAGCTTTCAAGAATGGGAGCCAATATAAGGGTGGACGGAAAGACAGCCATGGTTCCGGGAAACAAGAGACCTCTTGTCGGTGCGCCTGTAATGTCTACGGATTTGCGAGCCGGGGCTGCACTTGTTCTGGCAGGGCTTGTTGCAGCAGGCAAAACTGAGGTTTCCGAAATTTATCATATTGAAAGGGGATACGAAAATTTTGTAGAAAAGCTCAGAGCTCTCGGAGCGAAAATTAAAAGGGTCGAGGATTGATGAAAACTGAAATCTATCTGATCGGCGGTATGAACTGCGCTGCTTGTTCTTCTTCCATTGAACGGAGAACTCAAAAATTAAACGGCGTACAGGAAAGCAGCGTTAATCTTACTACCGAGAAAATGACAATTACATACGACGAAACTGTTTTATCAGCAGAAGAAATAATCAAGGCCGTAAGTGACCTTGATTTTACTATACGTCCGTATTCGGAAGACGAGGTATTTGTTAAAGAGGAAGTAAAAAATGAGAGTCGGAAATCTGTCAGCATCGCAGTTTCCTGCGTTCTTGCAGCAATTCTTCTCTACATATCCATGGGGCAGATGCTGATTAAGGATCTTCCGGTTCCGGGCTTTGTATCCATGACTGAAAATCCTGCAGGCTTTGCGTATGGACAGATGGTTCTTGCCTTAATCATTATGCTTATCGGATGGCGCAAGTTTGTATCAGGATTTAAATCGCTTTTCCATCTTGCACCAAATATGGATACCCTTGTTGCACTTTCATGTGTCAGCGCTTTTATTTACAGTCTTGTAATGACGTTTAATATCAGGAACGATCCTGCTGCGGTTCATAATCTTTACTACGAGTCCTGCGGCGTGGTTTTAACTTTTGTTTCTCTCGGAAAGTATCTGGAGGAAAGATCAAAAAAGAAAACCACAAGTGCAATAAAAGATCTTATGGATCTTGCTCCGTTAAAGGCCCTGAAGGTTGAAAAGGGACAGACAACGGAAATAAATGCTGCAGACCTGAAGGTCGGAGATGTGGTTTTGGTTGTGGAGGGCGCAAGGATCCCTGCGGACGGCATTGTAATAGACGGCGAGGCCGAGATTGATGAATCCGCATTTACCGGAGAGAGTCTTCCTGTTCATAAAGAGCTTATTGATTCCGTTACAGGCGGAAGCCTGAATCTTTCCGGCTCTTTATATGTTGAGGTAAGAAAGGTGGGAAAGGACACAACGCTTGCAGGCATCATAAAATTTGTTGAGGATGCGCAAGGAAAGAAGGCACCTATCGCAGGACTTGCAGATAAGGTTGCAGGCGTATTTGTTCCTGTGGTTATGGGGATAGCGCTGCTCGCTGCTGCAATCTGGCTTATTGCAGGACAAGGCTCCGCCTTTGCTCTTAAGGTATTTACCTGCGTTCTGGTTATAGCCTGTCCTTGTGCACTTGGGCTTGCAACACCTACTGCAATTATTTGCGGAACGGGCCTCGGAGCTCAGCACGGCATACTTATAAGAAGCGGAGAGGCTCTTGAAAAGACCGGAAAGCTTGATGTTGTTGTTCTTGATAAGACAGGAACTGTCACCGAAGGAAAACCGAAGGTATCAGATATTTATCCTGCAGAAATCACGGAGGATGAGCTTATAGCATATTGCTCCGCGATTGAACAATATTCAGACCATCCTCTGGCAAAGGCAGTAACAGCTTACAGGAGGGCTCCGAAGGATATTGAAATTACTGAATTTAAATATATAAGCGGAAGAGGCATGAGCGCAGTATTAAAGGGTGGTCAGACGCTTCTTGCGGGAAATCTTCCGATGATGGAAGAAAATTCTGTTGACTGTACTGTGGCTTTAACTGAAATTATGAAGAGAAGCGAAGAGGGAAAATCCAATATTATTCTTGCGCTTGACAAAAAGCTTATCGGATTTGTTTCTCTTTCCGATACGGTAAGAGCTTCCTCTGCAGAGCTTATAGAAGAACTGAAAAAGCTTAACGTAAAAACCGTTCTTCTTACAGGCGACAATAAGGCGGCGGCAAACTATATAGGTTCTCAGATCGGTGTGGATGAAGTAATTGCAGAAGTGCTTCCGTCTGATAAGGCTGCGGTTATAGAGAAAATAAAAGCCGGCGGAAAGCATGTAATGATGGTTGGCGACGGCGTTAACGATGCACCTGCATTGGTAAGTGCTGATGTCGGCTGTGCAATAGGCTCGGGATCAGATATAGCCATTGATGCTGCCGATATAGTGCTTATGCATAACGATCCTTTGGATGTTGCAGGAAGCATCAGACTCAGTAAGATGACCATAAGAAATATAAAACAGAATCTTTTCTGGGCATTCTTCTATAACTGCATAGGAATTCCAATTGCCGCAGGAGTTTTGTTTCCGATCAACGGAATGCTGTTATCGCCTATGGTCGGCGGGCTTGCAATGTCGTGCAGCAGCGTTTTTGTAGTAAGTAATGCTTTACGCCTCAGAACAAAGAAATTATAACGATATGAACATTTTTCACAATTCACAGCTTGAAGATTGCAGAGCGCCTTTTGGCGCAGTAACACTCAAAAGCAAAGTGCATCTCCAACTGGAATGTCAGGGCGCACTTGAAGCACAGCTTCGTCTTTGGGAAGACGAAAAAGGAGAAAGCTTAATGCCTATGGTAATGCACGAGGACTGGGCGGAGATCGATTTGACTGTTCCCGATCATCCCTGCGTTTTATGGTATTTTTTTGTTATTAAGTATCCCGACAAAACCATATGCTACGGAAATAACAGAAAACGGCTTGGCGGGATCGGCGAGATTTATGAAAACGAAGAGCCTCAGTCTTTCCAGATCACCGTGTACGAAGATTTTGAAGTGCCTGATTGGTACAAAAGATCCATTGCATATCAGATTTTTCCGGACAGGTTTTGCAAAGGAAAGCTTGAAAATGCTCCGGATGTTCAGCTTGAAGATTGGAATACTGCTCCTTACTATCACAAGGACGATGAGGGTAAAGTAACTAAATGGAACTTCTGGGGCGGAAATCTGCAGGGCATTATTGATAAGCTCGACTACCTGAAGGAATTAAACATTTCCTGCATCTATCTTAATCCGATATTTAAGGCTTCAAGCAATCACAGATACGATACTGCAGACTACATGGTAATCGATCCGCTTTTGGGTGACGAAAAGCTTTTCAGAACGCTTTGCAGGGAAGCAAGAAAGCGCGGCATAAGAATTATTCTTGACGGCGTGTTTTCTCATACCGGAATTCAGTCTTCGTATTACGAGGAACATCCTGATTGGTACACAGGGGGCTTTTGGTGGGGTGTAAAGGATCTTCCCGAAGTAAATGAAACCAATCCGCAGTTCATGGAGCTTATATGCGGCGAAGACGGTGTCCTGCGAAAATGGCTCAGACTCGGTGCCTCCGGGTGGAGGCTCGATGTTGCCGACGAGCTTCCCGATGAATTTATTGAGGCCGTAAGAGAATGCATCAAGGATGAGAATCCCGATGCGGTTTTGATAGGCGAGGTTTGGGAAGATGCAAGCAGCAAAATAAGCTACGGCCACAGGAGAAAATTCATCGGCGGACGGCAGCTTGATGCTCCGATGAATTATCCCTTAAGGAAAGATATTCTTGATTTTGTCTACAGTAATATAGATGCCTACGAGTTTGCCGCAAGGCTGAGAGCAAGAGAAGAAAACTACCCGAAGGAAGCTTACTACGGATGCTTCAATTTGATCGGTTCTCACGACAGAAGAAGGATACTCACTGCTGTATCCGGGAATAGGGATAAGATGCAGATCGCCGTAGTGTTAAGCTTTGTGCTTCCCGGTGTTCCCGTTATCTATTACGGGGATGAAGCCGGTCTTGAAGGAATGTCGGATCCCGATAACAGAAGAACGTATCCCTGGGGCTCGGAAGATAAAGCTCTTATGGAATTCTATAAAGGACTTACCGGATTCTATAATGCCCATGAAAGCCTCAAATCGGGCAAATGCGGCATTTTTGCCTTCAGCCCCGAGGATTTGGTCGTCGAACGCCGATCCGGTGATGATAAAATTGAAATTCATATTAACATGAAGACACTTACTTGTGCTATAATAGACAGGAGCAGGCGCATGTAGCGTTTGTGTCTGCGGATGTAGTTTAGTGGTAAAACTTCAGCTTCCCAAGCTGGTGTTGTGGGTTCGATTCCCATCATCCGCTCCAAAAAAAGACAGTTGGCTTAACCGACTGTCTTTTGCTTTAATCAGAGCATAATTGCCTGTATAGCTTTCTGTATTCCTTTGCCGATACCGTCCAGGAGTAATCTCTGCACATGGCATTTCGCCTCAGGGTTTCCCAATGCTTTTTATCATTTACGTACAAATCGCAGGCATCTTCAATTTGTTTTTTCAGCTCATGCGCATTGTAGTTCGCAAACGAAAAGCCTGTTCCTTCGCCTGTATATTTGTTGTACGGGATCACGGTATCTTTCAGACCTCCTGTTTCTCTTACAACGGGAACAGAGCCGTATCTCATTGCCATAAGCTGTGAAAGTCCGCATGGTTCAAATCTGGATGGCATAAGAAAGATATCGGAGCCTGCATATATTCTTCTTGAAAGAGCTTCGTTAAACTCCGGTTTTGCCGCAATGTATTTCGGATCCTGTTTTGCATAGTACGAAAAGGCTTCTTCAAATTCGTGTTCGCCCGTCCCAAGCACGGCAAGCTGCATTTTCCCATTTGTAAACATCGGAAGGTTGTAGGTTATCAGATCCATGCCTTTTTGTTCTGTAAGGCGCGAAATAACGGCAAATAAAGGTATGTCAGGGTTTACTTCCAAACCGAGTTCTTTTTGAAGGGACTCTTTACATTTTTCCTTGCCTTTCATATCTGCGATGCTGAAGTTAAACGGAAGGGCAGTGTCTGTTTCGGGGTTGATGCTTTTTGTATCAATGCCGTTTAAGATTCCGGACAGCCTGTCTTTTCTTTCGGCAAAGAGCCAGTCCAGACCTTCCCCAAAGTACTTCGTGCAGATTTCATTTGCGTATGTCGGGCTGACTGTTGTAATGCGGTCTGTATATTTTAATGCGCCCTGCATATAGTTTGCGCTGTCTTTGTCTATTCGAAGCTGATTTTCGGCAGGTGTTCCCATAAGTCCGCAGACATCTCCGATAACAAAATCAGAAAACTGACCCTGGAACTTAAGATTGTGAACCGTAAAAACTGTTTTTATTGAATCAAAGCCCTCAATCCGGCGATATTGTTCGTGAAGAAATACGGGGACCAATGCCGTATGCCAGTCGTTGCAGTGTATAATGTCCGGAAAAAAATCCGGAATGTGAAGTATGCTTTCCAAAACGGATTTTGAAAAGAATGCAACTCTTTCTCCGTCATCAAACTCTCCGTAAACCTTATCGCGTTTGAAGTAATGCTCGTTATCCAGAAAGTAGTACTGTACTCCCCCGAGTTTTAATTCTTCAATGCCGCAGTATTCATTTCTCCAGGCAAGGGGAACGCTAAAGCTTGTCAGCGGCTTCATTTTGCGTTTATATTTTTCGGGAATAACAGAAAGCTTCGGCAGTACTACTCTTACATCGAATTTGCCTGAGTTGATATGCGCCGGAAGACTTCCTGCCACATCGCCAAGACCACCCGTTTTTGAAAACGGTGTGGCCTCGAATGCTGTAAACAGTATGTTGATCTTTTCGTTTGTTTTCTTTTTCATTCAGATTTCTTCGTTCTTCCCTATAATAATCGGTCTTTCCCTTCCGCCTTCCATGATGACGCCTTCGGAAACCCTGACATATTTGTCCAGAATGCAGTTGGTAAGCTTTGTGCCGGATTCAATCCTTGTATGCTGCATAACGATGCAGTTTTTGAGTACGGCACCTTTTTTGATGGTTACGTTTCTGAACAGTATGCAGTTCTCAATGCTTCCTTCAACTACGCAGCCTGCGGATACCAAAGAATTCTTTACTGATGATCCTCTTGAATAGAGGGCAGGAGCTTCATCCTGTGTTTTTGTGTAAACAATGCGCTCCGGATTAAATATCTTTTTATGAGTACCGGGGTCCAAAAGAGCAAAGCTTGCTTCAATATAGTCGCTTACATCATTGATCTCTTTTACATAACCTGTGTATTCGTATCTGTTGATATCCTTCGGAAGCACGCATTTAAGAAGTGCTGTGGTCGAATCCTCGTAAGGTCTGTCGGTATACCTGTCAATCATGATAAGCAGAACCTCTCTGGATACAAAGGCAAGGTCAAGTGTGCATTCTTTTCCTGCGGAATTTTTGTAATGAACAAGAGTCACCTGCTTGCCGCTTTTTTCGTGGGCTTCCATAAGGGGCTTTAAATCAATATTGCAGATCGTGCTTGTTGCCATAAATACGCCGTAGCTTCCGCCGGGACGTCTCTGGAAATATCTTTTGTTTGCAATAAGATCTGCAAGATGGACCCTATGTCCCATATCACTTGCAGCAAGCGGTTCGCTCGGAAGTGTAAAGAGTCCGTCGATCTTTCTGTCCAAGTTCCAGGGCTTTCCCGTTCCTACATGGTCAATCAAAGATCTGTATCTGTATGGCATAATAAGACCTACGGTATCGATCCCCGCATGGACCATGGCTGAAAGCGGAAAATCAACCATTCTGTATCTGCCTCCAAAGGGAAGGGAAGCAATCGTTCTCTTTTCAAGAAGCTCACCAAAGCTTTCTGCAGCATAGTTTGCGCATATTACGCCAAATGCTTTTTTGTTCATGGCCTGCCTCCTAAATCAATGTGACGGATCCTTTGGTTGCACCAAGCTTGGACCCTTCTTTAATTACGGAATTTTCGTTTATTATTACGCGCTTTAAATCGCAATTCTTTTTTATCACAGCCCCCGGTAATATGATGCAATCCTTTACCTTCGCACCCTTTTCAATAACAGCACAGGTACCGAGTATGGAATGTTCAACCTTTCCCTCAACAATACATCCGTTGCAAACGAGGCTGTTTTTAACAGATGCATTTTCTCCTATATAGTGAGGAGGGTATACGTTGGAATTTGAAAACACCTTCACATTTTTTTCAAAGATGTCAACGGAAGGGTTGTCTTCAAGAAGATCCATCTGTGCTTCATAATAGCTTTCAATTGTTCCGACATCCTTCCAGTATCCGGAAAATTCATAAGCAAACAGGCGCTTCTTTTCTTTAAGAAGCTTTGGAATTATGTTCTTTCCGAAATCCTTATCAGACTTTTCGTCCTTGTGATCATCCTGAAGAGACTGTTTTAAAATCTTCCAGGAGAAGATATAAATACCCATGGATGCCAAATTGCTTTCAGGCTGCTTTGGTTTTTCGGCAAATTTTGTTATTCTTCCGGACTTGTTTACGCTCATGATCCCAAAGCGGCAGGCTTCCTCCCATGGAACGGACATTACGGAAATTGTAAGGTCCGCATTGTTTTTTTTGTGTGCTTCAAGCATCAGGTTGTAATCCATCTTGTAGATGTGGTCTCCTGATAAAACCAGCACATATTCAGGGTCGTAAGAATCAATAAAGTCGATATTGTGGTATATGGAATCAGCAGTACCGTCGTACCATGAACCGCCTTCCTGGGTTGCATACGGAGGAAGAACATGAACCCCTCCGCTGCTGATATCAAGGTCCCAGGAAGCGCCTGTTCCGAGATATTGATTCAGTACTGTTGGTCTGTATTGTACCAGAATTCCAACCGTGTCGATTCCTGAATTGACACAGTTGGATAAAGAAAAGTCGATTATCCTGTACTTGCCTCCGAATGAAACTGCCGGTTTTGCAATACTGCTTGTGAGTGCCCCAAGACGTGTTCCCTGTCCGCCCGCAAGAAGCATGGCGATACATTCTTTGCCCATGTCCATCATCCTTTCTTTGAATTAATTAAAACGGGTATGCCAGATATCTCCTGCATAGTCTTCAATTGTTCTGTCGGAAGAGAAAAAGCCGGATCTTGCAATGTTTATGATAGACTTCCTGTTCCATGTGTTTGCATCTTCGTGCATGAGTACAACTTCGTTCCATGCATCAACATATGCATTAAAGTCGCCGAGAACAAAGAACGGGTCATTACTTTGGATAAGGTCATCGTAAATTCCCCAGAAGTTCATACCATAAGATTTAAATGTGTCGTTTACAAGCTGGTTTACAAGTCTTCCGATATTGGCATTGTTTTCGGAAAGACCCTTTGCATAATATCCGCCGTATTTGTAATAATCGTCGGTCTGATTTGCCGTAAGGCCGAATATCTTCATGTTTTCTTCGCCGACGATATTTTTGATCTCAATATTAGCACCGTCAAGAGTTCCGAGTGTAATTGCACCGTTCATCATAAACTTCATGTTGCCTGTGCCGGATGCTTCCTTTCCTGCTGTTGATATTTGCTCTGAAATGTCTGCGGCAGGATATATAAGCTGTGCGTTCGATACGCAGAAGTTTTCGATGAATACAACCTTGATCGTTTTATTTACCTGCGGATCGTTATTTACAAGCTCAGCAACTGAATTGATAAACTTGATGATTTCTTTTGCAAGCGCATACCCCTGGGCTGCCTTGCCTGCAAATACAAATGTACAGGGCTTAACGTCAAGGGAAGGATTGTCCTTTATCTTGTTATACAGATCAAGTACCTTAAGTGCATTAAGGAGCTGCCTTTTATAAGCATGTATTCTTTTTACCTGAATATCAAAGATGCTGTCGGGATCGATATCAAGACCGTTATGCTGCTTAACATACTTTGCAAGACGAAGCTTGTTTTCTCTTTTTACCTGAGTAAGACGGGTAAGTACTTCGCTGTCGTCGGCAAAGTTTTCAAACGTCTTGATCTTTGACATATCGGATTTCCATCCGTCGCCGATGCAGTCGGTAATAAGGGATGTAAGCTCCGGATTGGATTGTATGAGGAAGCGTCTGTGTGATACCCCGTTGGTTTTGTTATTGAATTTTTCCGGATTCAGTCCGTAGAAGGCATTGAATACCGAATCAATAAGTATTTGTGTGTGAAGCGCTGCTACGCCGTTTACAGAATAACTCCCGATGATCGAAAGGTTAGCCATTCTTGCTTCACCGTCCCAAAGGATTGCGGTTTTCTTTGCTGTATCGCGTGTGAATTTCCCTGTCTGAGAAAGGGATTCTTTCCAGCGTCTGTCGATTTCTTCAATGATCAGATATACTCTCGGAACAACGGTTCTTAAAAGCTCAATGGACCATTTTTCCAAAGCTTCTGGAAGCACGGTGTGGTTGGTAAAGGAAACGGTTTTTGTTGATATTTCCCATGCATCATCCCAGCTAAGGCCTTCTTCATCCATTAAAACCCTCATCAGTTCTGGAATGCAAAGAGCAGGGTGAGTGTCGTTTGTATGGATCGCAACATGCTCGGGGAGTTCCTTCCATGCATTTTTGCCATATGTTTTTTTATACGTTCTTACGATCGATGCAATTCCCGCCGCAACAAAGAAGTACTCCTGAGTAAGCCTGAGCTTTCTTCCTGCGCCGAGGCTGTCGTCAGGATAGAGCATACAGTTGATGGCTTCTATTCCGTTATTCTGTTCAAGAGCCTTGCTGTAATCACCGTTATTAAAAGCTGCCATGTCAATGGTCTCGCGCATAGGCGATGCATGCCACAGTCTTAATACATTTACGTCGTTCAGACCATATCCCACAACCATGATGTCATAAGGCGTTGCTTTAATGCTGGTGTAATCCTTATGCTCAAAAATCATATGGTCGTTTTCCCAGTGTCTGTCGATATATCCTCCGATCTTAACCTCAACGGATTCCGATGGTCTCGGGTTTTCCCATGGATAATCATCTGCAAGCCATGAGTCGGGAAGCTCTGTCTGGTAGCCGTCTGTGATTTTTTGTTTAAAGAGTCCGAATCTGTAGCGTATGCCCATGCCGATCCCCGGGACCGAATGGGCTGCCATGGAATCAAGAAAACATGCAGCAAGTCTTCCCAGACCGCCGTTTCCGAGACCCGGATCCGGCTCCATTTCCTCTATTGTGTCCAAATCTACACCAAGCTCGGTTAAACCCTGTTTTACAAGCTCCCGCGAATCCGAGTTGATAAGGTAATTGTCAAGCAGCTTTCCGATGAGAAATTCCAGAGAAAAGTAATACACCTTTTTTTCGTGGTTTTGTGCATGCCTTTCAGATGTCTTCGCTCTGAAGCTTCCAAGCGTTTTGTTAATGAGTTCCACGAGGGAAAAATACAATTCAAAGTTTGAGCAGTCCTCAATATCCTTTGAAAAGTTTGATTCCACAGCTTTAATATATTTCTCTTTAAAATCTTCTGTTCCTGCAAATAATCTGTTTAACATTTTCCTGTCCTTTTCAGTATTATTCCTCCGCTTTGCGGAAGCTCGATTTCTATTGAATATTCCCTGCCGTGGCAAGGCAGCTTTTCTGATTTAACTGTTTTTCCGTCCTGTCCGTCTGTTGAGATAAGACATTTGTAAAGACCGGGCTTTGAAACACCCACTCTGTATTTTTTATATCCGTTCCATCCGAAGTTCAAGATGCAGGATATAAGCCCTCTGCCTGATTTCGAATGCCTTTCGTAAATTATTACGCTCTGATCTGCATTATCAGCATCTATCCATTCAAAACCGTAGGTACTCCTGTCGTTATCCCAAAGAGTTTTTTCATTAAGATAAATGTGGTTGAGCTTTTTTATAAACTCCTGATGCTCCCTGTGAGCAGGGTAATCAAGCAGAAACCACTCCAGCCCTTCATAAAAGCGCCACTCTATAAACTCTGCAATTTCATTTCCCATGAAATTGAGCTTTCCTCCGGGATGAGTCATCTGGTACAGTGCCAAAAGCTTTAAGCCCCGGAACTGTCTTTCATAGTCTCCCTGCTGACGTCCCATAAGAGATTTTTTGCCGTGGACCACTTCATCGTGGGAGAGGGGGAGAATAAAGTTTTCGGAGTACATATACATTGATGAGAATGTCAGTGCCTTATGGTTGCCTTTCCGAAACAGATAGTCTGTTGAAATGTAATCAAGAGTATCGTGCATCCATCCCATATCCCATTTGTAGTGAAAGCCCAGTCCGCCATCACCCGGCGGGTAGGTCACCATAGGCCACGCGGTGCTTTCCTCTGCAATCGTAAACGATCCCGGGAAATATTTTCCGACCATTGCCGAAAGCTCCTGAAGAAAAGATATCGCCTCAAGATTTCCTTCGCCACCGTATTTGTTTTTGATTTTCTCTTTTTCGTTTTCAACGCCGTAGTTCAGGTAAAGCATTGAGCTTACGCCGTCAACTCTGAGACCGTCTGCATGAAATTCCTTAAGCCAGAACATTGCATTGGAGAGAAGGAAAGATCTTACTTCGGGTCTTCCGTAATCAAATACGTAGGTGCCCCATTGAATATGTTCTTTTTTCTCGTAAAGCTTATTTCCGTTAAAGAGTGACAACCCGTGTTCGTCTCTGCAGAAATGTGCGGGTACCCAATCCAGAATGATTCCTATGCCCATTTTGTGGGCTTTGTTAATAAACTCCTTAAACTCTGTCGGTGTTCCGAACCTTGAGCTTGCTGCATAGTATCCCGTAAGCTGATAACCCCAGGAATCATCCAGAGGGTGTTCCATAACTGGCATTATCTCAAGATGGGTATATCCCATACTTTTGACATAAGGAAGCAATTCCTTTTCGAGTTCCCTGTAGGAAAGGAAATGCTGTTCGCTTTTGTCTTCCGGGTTTTCTTTTGGATGCTGTCTCCAGGATCCGAGGTGTACCTCGTAAATGTTCATGGGCTTATCAAAGTGATTGGAATGATCCCTTCGGTCTGTCCATTTATTGTCATCCCACTTAAAGGCAATATCTGCAATTATGCTTGCAGACCTCGGTCTTACTTCGCTTTGAAATCCGTATGGATCTGCTTTGTAATACTTCTTTCCGCGCTTTGTGGTGATTACATACTTGTAAGCCTGTCCTGTCTTTGCATCCGGAATAAAGCCGGTCCAAATCCCGCTCTCTCCGAGAGACATCAAAAGAAAACTGTTTTCATTCCAGCCGTTAAAGTCTCCTATAACGGAAACCGATTTAACGCCGGGAGCCCACACCGTAAATCGTGTGCCATGCTTTTTATCTTCTTTGCAGGGATGAGCTCCGAACAGATCGTAGGCATTGTAATATTTACCTTCGTTGAAAAGATAAATAACGTCGTTATTCAATTGTTTGAATTTCTCGTTTGTCATTAAATGCTTTCAACAATATCGGAAACAAGCTTTCTGATTCGATCAAGTTTTTTTTGTGCCTTTTCTCTGTCGTCCTGATGGATGCAGAAGTAGAGCTTGATCTTTGGTTCTGTCCCTGATGGTCTTATAGCCATCCATGAACCGTCCTTAAACCAAAACTTAAGAACATCTGACGGCGGAAGACCGTCTATTCCTTTTTCATAGTCCTTTACCTGCGTCACGTCAGGCGATAAATCTTTTCCTATGCTTCTGAATTTTGCATTAATGGCCTTGATCTTTGCTGCTCCGTCCTTTCCCGGAAGGGTGATGGAATCAAGCTGGTCAAGATAGTAGCCGTATTCTTTGTAAAGGTTTTGAAGAAGCTCTGCAATGGTAATGCCCTGTTCTTTATAGTAAGCAGCCATTTCGCACATAAGCATAATGGCAACCGTTGAGTCCTTATCTCTTGCATAGCTGCCGAGAAGACAGCCGTTGCTTTCTTCGTATCCGAATTCAACCTTTACATTTCCGTCTCTTTCAAGTCTGGTCTGGAGTTCTCCGATAAATTTAAATCCTGTCAGAACGGTTTCAACTCTCAGGCCGTGCCTTCTTGCTATGTCGCTTCCGAACTCACTGGTAACAACAGTTGTAATGAGAGTGGATTTATTGCTGAGGCGATCTTTTCTTCTTAAAAGAATATAGCTTATGAGCATTGCGCAAATCTGATTTCCTGTATAGAATTCAAACTTGCCGTCCTTTCCTTTTGCAGCCATACCGATACGGTCTGCATCAGGGTCAGAACCTACAACAATGTCTGCACCTTCTCTTTCCGCCTGCTCCATGGCAAGCCTTAAGGCATCTTCGTCTCCGGGGTTAGGTGATGTAACAGTAGGGAAGTTTCCGTCAGGAAGCTCCTGCTCTTTAACAACGCTTACATTTTTGAATCCCATATCTGCAAGGACTTTTCTTACAGGTACATTTCCCGCTCCGTGAAGCGGCGTGTATACAACCTTCAGATTTTCCTTTGCAGATGCGCTAAGCTCGTGAGCCTGTTCTTCCACAGCCTTTGTAAAGCGCTCGATCATTTCTTCTCCAAGATATTTTAAGAGACCACGCTTTTCTGCTTCTCCTTCACTTATGGTCTTTACGTCTTCAAATTCAATCTTTTCAACCTCCGAAATCACCTTGTCTGCTTCAGTTGGAAAGAGCTGGCATCCTGTTTTATCGTAGGCCTTGTAGCCGTTATATTCCTTTGTGTTGTGGCTTGCTGTAAGAACAACGCCGCCGATACATCCCAGATCTCTTACCGTAAATGAAAGAAGAGGTGTGGATGATATCATTGAATAAAGATTTGCAGGTATATCATATGCCGCAAACGTAAGCGCTGCAGCCTTTGCGAATTCTTTTGAAGTATTTCTTGAATCAAACGCAACGGCAACGCCCTTTTTCTTTGCATCATCTCCGTATTCCTTAAGAAGGTGATTGGCAAATCCCGCACTGATCTTTTTTACATTATAAATATTCATTCTGTTGGTTCCTGCGCCCATGATTCCTCTTGCGCCGCCGGTACCGAATTCCAGATTCCTGTAGAATCTGTCTTCTATTTCGTTTTCGTCGGTGATAGCCTTAAGTTCGCTCTTTGTTGCTTCATCAAAGAGGGGGCTTGAAAGCCAATATTCATATTTTTCCTTGTAGCTTTGCATTTTCTCTTCCTACTTCTTTCCCAGTAAAGTAAACATATTCTTTTTGTATTCTTCAACGCCCGGCTGGTTGAAAGGATTTACTCCCTGCATGTATGCGGAAATTCCGCATGCAAATTCAAAGAAGTAAATCAAAGATCCGAGTTCGTATGCATTTTGCTTTTTCATGCTTATCACCATACACGGAACTCCTCCGTCCATATGAGCTTTTTTAACACCTTGTTCTGCACAGGAAAATATTTCTCTGTAATCCTTTCCTGCAATATAGTTAAGACCGTCCCTGTTGTCCTCGCTTTGCGGCACTGCCGTTTTTTCATTTGCTTCGTCAATCGAGATAAAGGTTTCCGACAGTATCCTTTCTCCGTCCTGAATGTATTGCCCCATGGAGTGAAGGTCTGCGGTAAATACGCAGGATGCAGGGAAAATACCGGTATGGTCTTTTCCTTCCGATTCTCCGTAGAGCTGTTTCCACCATTCTCCGACAAATCTTACCGATTCGCTTGGACAGGATAATATTTCAATCTTTTTGCCTTCCTTATACAGCGCCTGTCTTGCTGCAGCGTATAAGAGGGCAGGGCTTTTTTCTTCCTTAAGACACCTTTGCATTTCGTCTCTTGCGCCGCCCATAAGCTCGTCAATATCAATTCCTGCGGCTGCAATAGGAAGAAGTCCTACTGCCGTAAGAACCGAATATCTTCCGCCAACCTCGTCCGGAACAACAAAGCATTCATATCCTTCTTCATCTGCAAGGCTTTTTAATGCACCTTTTTGTTTATCTGTTGTGCATATGATTCTCTTTTTTGCAGCTTCCTTTCCGTAGGTCTCTTCAAGATACTTTTTAAAGATGCGGAATGCCAATGCAGGCTCTAAGGTCGTTCCCGATTTTGAGATGACATTTACATAAAGGTCTCTTCCGCCTGCAAGCTCTAAAACCTGTTTTACATCTTCTCCGTTTATTCCGTTGCCGAGGAAATAGATTTTCGGGCCTTTTCTTAAAGTTTCGTTATACCTTTGCGAAAGCAAAAACTCTATAACGGCTCTTGCCCCGAGATAGGATCCGCCTATGCCTATTACAACAAGCGCTTCGGCGTTATCGTAAATATTCTTTGCACACCTTTTTATGCGGATATATTCGTCTTTATCATAATCCTCAGGAAGATGAAGCCATCCTGTATATTCTTTTCCGGCGCCGCTTTTAGATACAAGAATTTCTCTTGCTTCTTTTGCCGCTTTTAAATCAGCTTTTGCATTTGCCCCTGATACATCGATTCCAATCATTTAAAACCACTCCTTTTTTGCATATTCCATCAGACTCGGATCTCCGTTTTGCAGGAGGGCAATGCCCGTCTCTCCGTTTTTATCGACTAAATAGCGCACAAGCTCGCCGCTTTTTAACTCGGCGAGATCGTTTGCCATAATAACATCCATGTCATTCTTGTTACAAAGCTTAGCTGCAACCTCTATAAGGTGTTCGTGGCTTACATTCTCCAAAAGCTTGCAGCCTATAAGCTTTGCATCAGGAAACCATTTCCGAAGGTTTGATATAAGCTTTGTTGTAAGCGTAAGCTTTACGGTCAAATTCGGCTCGTAGCTTGATATTTTGGTGTCATCATTAACTCTGCAGGAGCCTTTTTCCATGATGGAGAGAATTTTTTTTGAAAGCGCCTTCTGCCCTTCAGCAAAAGAAGCCTTACCCTCGGATGTAAGAAGGTAGCTGCTTAATTCATCCGCCATATCTTCCAGCCTGAATGTAAACTCAGGCTTGTAATCTCCGACGGCAGAAGCATGAATAACCACATCGTAATGAATGTTCTTTTGTGACTCTAAGGCATCGTACATATCCTGAGTTGTCTCAATGGCAAGGGTCTTTACTTTCGGATTGCCGGAAAATCCGTAGTTTACATATCTTGCGGAGCCAAGGACACTGTTGGTTACGATAAGGGTAAGCTCATCGTCTGCCGAAAGAGCGGCGTTTGCAAGGTCGAGGCTGAGGCTCCCCGTGGACATATTTGTTATTTTCATGACCTCGTCAACAAATTCGTTGGTTGGGCCTCCTGTTATTAGCACGCGCTTCATTTAGTACTTCCTTTTAGCATAGAATTGCGATATTATTTACATAGATAATCAACATTATTATACCACAAATCATATGTGTCGGATAAAATATTATGGAAGAGATAAAATTATGAGAATTATAGCAGCAACACAAAATGCGCATAAGCTGGAAGAAATTTATGCCATCATAAAGGATTTTGACATGGAGCTGGTGTCCCAAAAGGAAGCGGGCTTTGATGTGGAAGTGGATGAAAACGGCACTACCTGCGAGGAGAACTCATTTATAAAAGCCGATTCAATCTGCAGACTGAGCGGAGAGCCGGCCATTGCAGATGACACGGGCCTTTTTGTTGATGCGGCAGGCGGAGAACCGGGAATAAATTCAGCAAGATACAGCGGAGTTCACGGGGATGATGCCGCAAACAGGGCAAAGCTGTTGAAACGCCTTGAAGGGGTTCCCCTTGAAAAGAGAACGGCATATTTTGTCTGCGTAATTACCCTGGTTTATCCGGACGGAAGAAAAATCGTTGCAAGAGGCGAGTGCCACGGTCATATAGCTCTTGAAGAAAAGGGCGAAAGAGGCTTTGGATATGACAGCATATTTATTCCGTTGGGATCTGACAAAACCTTTGCCGAGCTGTCTGCGGAGTATAAGAATTCCGTTTCGCACAGAGCCAATGCTCTTAAAAAACTTTCGCAGCTACTTTAGCCCAAAAGCCCTGTAAAATCAGGGCTTTTATGATATAATCAATATATTATGAAGAAGAGAGTAATTACATTTACAATTGCATTTATAATTCTTTTGAGCAGCTTCACGCCCGCTTTCGGCGAAGAGCCGCTGCCTGTCAAGCTCTACGGCGATGCTGCAGTAGTTGCAGATCTTACCACGGGCGATATTCTGTATGTAAAGAATGCTGATGAAAAGCGGTATCCTGCAAGTCTTACCAAGATGATGACCTGCATTTTGGCTTTGGAAAATCTCGACCTTGGTCAGACTGTCACTGTAGACCCCGAGGCATCGGGGATAGAGGGAAGCTCTTTAAAGCTTAAAACCGGAGAAAAAATAACAGCAAAGGATCTTATTTATGCAACAATGATAGTTTCAGGGAACGATGGAGCCATGGCTCTTGCGAAGGCCGTCTGCGGGGCATCGGAGGATTTTGTTGTAAAGATGAACAAAAAAGCAGAGGAGCTGGGCTGCACGGGAACTCATTTTTCAAATCCTCACGGACTTCATGATGAAGATCACTACACAACGGCAAGAGACATGACAAAGATTGCTTTGTACTGCATGAAGAATGAAACCTTCAGGGATATTGTAAGCACCGTTAATTATGAAGTTCCTCAGACCAACATGAGTTCGAAGAGAAACCTTACCACAAGCAACTGGCTTCTTAATGATACTGTTGAAAACCATATGGTATATGTGGGTTCAACCAAGAGATATTGTAAATATGAAGGCTGTATAGGCATTAAAACCGGTTCGACATCCAAGGCCGGAAATTGCCTTGTTGCCGCCGCAGCAAAAGACGGTACAAGTATTCTTGCCGTCAGCATGAATGCTCCCAATACCTACGAGCGTTTTGCAGACGGCATTGCGCTTTTGGATCTGGGTCTTGCAAACTTTAATACGATAAGTCCGTTTAAGCTCGGCATGGAACTCGGGACCATCAAGGTCAGGCGCGGAAGCGTAAAAACCGTTACGGCAGTCCTGGATGATACGGTTTATGCAACTCTTAAAAAGGAAGAGGATGCCTCTATAATCACGTCTGAAGTTGTATTGTCCGAGCGTGTGGATGCTCCGATTTCCGAAGGTGCAATCATAGGATCGGTAAGTGTATATAAGTCGGGAGAGCTTCTGGGCGTTTACGATGCCGTTGCAGCAAATACCGTTGAAAAGGGCGGCCCTCTTTCAATCTTCGGTATTGACGATGCAGCTGCAGCAAAAATAGGAAAGATCCTTCTCATCATACTGATCATAATTCTTGTTCTGTTTGCAGCTCTTGTTATTTGGGTCATACTTGAAAAGAGGCGCATAAGAAAAAAGAAGGAAAGAAAGGCTGCAAGACTCAGAGCAAAGCAGGAGAGAGAAAACCTTAACAGGTCATACAAAGAAGAATAATGTCAAACGGATTTGACGTCAAAGAAGAATTAAAGAAACTGCCGGATACTCCGGGCGTATACCTGCACAAAGATGAATTTGGGCAGGTTATTTATGTGGGAAAAGCCATATCGTTAAAACGCCGTGTAAGTCAGTATTTTCAGGATTCCAAAAACCATGGTGCCAAAACCCGCGAGATGGTGAAGCATATTTCCGAGTTCGAATACATCAACTGCGGCTCTGAAATGGAAGCTCTCATTCTGGAATGTAATCTAATCAAAAAATACAAGCCGAAATATAATATTCTTTTAAGGGATGATAAAACATATCCGTATATAAAAGTTACCATGGCAGAGAAATATCCGAGAATTCTCAAAACCAGAAGGCTTGTAAATGACGGATCCAGATACTTTGGTCCGTATGCGGATGCAGCGGCAGTAAATACAATCATTAATCTTCTTAACAACCTTTACAGTCTGAAACGCTGCAATGCACAAAGCTTCGATGAAAAGTTCAGACCATGCCTTAATTTTCACATCCATCAGTGCCGGGGCGTTTGTACCGGAAATGTTTCAAAAGAAGAGTACATGAACTCTGTTGACCTTGCTTTAAGCTTTTTGCATGGAAAAAGTACTGCATTAAGCAGAGAGCTTAAAGAAAAGATGCAGCAGGCATCAGATGAAATGCGTTTTGAGGATGCGGCAAAATATCGTGACTGCCTTAATGCCATTGAATCATTAAACGAAAAGCAAAGGGTAGTGCTGTCCCATCCTGAAAATCTTGATATAGTCCTTATTGTAAGCGGCATTGCCGGAGATCATGCGCTCCTCTTTACAGTAAGAGAAGGAAAGCTTTCCGGAAGAGAAAGCTTTTATCTCGGAGAACATACCGAAGAAGAGGATGAGCTGAATAATCTTTCGGAATTCATCAAGCGCTATTATCATGAAAACATTATGATTCCAAAAGAAATAATGGTAAGTAAGCTTCCTTCCGACAGCGAACTTTTGTCTGAATGGCTAAGTTCGCAAAGCGGACATAAGGTCGGAATAAACAGTCCGCAAAGAGGTGAGAAACGCGCTCTTATGGACGTAGTAAAAAAGGATGCCCGGATAATGCTTGCCGATATAGATGCAAGGGCAAACAGGCAGATAGAAAAGAACGAAAAGATTGTTTCCGGTCTGTGCGAAATATTCGGAGAAGATCTGGGAAGAAAGATAAGAAGAGTGGAATCCTACGATATATCCGATATATTCGGGACAGACAGCGTGGGTGCCATGGTTGTATTTGAGGACGGATATCCGCTGAAAAAGGCATACAGAAGATTTAAAATCAGGACCGTTGAAGGCGCCGATGATACAGGAAGCCTTTTGGAGATGCTTTTCAGAAGGTATAAAAATGCAGTAGACAAGGTTCCGGGCTTTGAGGTTCTTCCCGATGCCGTTTTTATGGACGGCGGAGCAGGGCAGATTACCGCTGCAAAAAATGTTTTAAGCGCCCTGCACCTTGATATCCCCGTTGCCGGTATGGTAAAGGACGATCACCACAGAACAAGGGCGCTTTTGTACGAGGATGTTGAGTATCCTCTTAAGGGAAAAGCCGAGCTTTATACCTATTTTGGCTCGATTCAGGAGGAGGTCCACCGTTTTGCCATAGAGTACCACAGAAATATCAGAAACAAGTCGGTTCAGCGGTCTGTTCTTGATAATATTGCAGGGATAGGTCCAAAGAGAAAAACTGAGCTTTTGAATAAATTCGGAAGTATAGAACGCATAAAAACAGCAGAGCTTTCAGAACTTGAAACTGTTGTAAATTCAAGGGTCGCTGAAGATATTAAAAAGTATTTTGACAAAGAATAACTTGCATTTGAAGGTTCTTTGTAGTATAGTTCTAATGTTCACTTGCGTGCAGGTATGGCGGAATTGGCAGACGCGCACGGTTCAGGTCCGTGTGAAAGCGATTTCATGCAGGTTCGACTCCTGTTACCTGCACCACAATTGTGAAAAAGGAGAAATAATATGGTATTCGGAAAAGAAACAGACAACGTAAACATCAGCACGGCAGTTGATGAAACCGTTGTAGGTGCTCAGACAAAATTCAAAGGAACGGTTACTACGGATAAGCCCATCCGGATCGAGGGAGACTACGAAGGTGAAATCATTTCCACCGCTGAAATCCTTGTATGCGAGGGCGGGCATTTAAACGGTACCGTATCCTGCAGATATTTTCATCTTATCGGTAGAGCTGAGGGCAGGATTACTTGCAGCGAACTTATGGAATTCACTCCGACGGGAGAATTCAATGGGGATATTAAAACCAAAGACATAATTGTCGTTAAGGGTTCAAAGCTTGAAGGAACAGTTAAGATCGGATAGTTTATTGTTTGACCGGAATTTAAAAGCGGAGCTTTCAAAACGAAAGCTCCGCTTTTGATGTATGACGGGCATGCCGTCAGTCTGTGGTGAAAGTCCACAAGGGGCGTAGTTGCCGACGAACCTCATAGCGACTTGCAAGGCTCACATCGCGAGGTGTGGGCGAGAAGAAGCAATAGCAAAATCGTAGCCTGACGAAC
>JAZLHU010000004.1:0-26073 GCA_045616985.1 Anaerovoracaceae bacterium | reverse complement strand
TTTGAGTGCCTGAATGACCAGCGCCGTTTTGTACGAAACATTGGAAATCTCTTTGTTAGCGGTTTTCTTAAAACTGATAACGGTATTACCAAAAGAATATTCCTTATAAGCACCATCTGAAACATAAACCCATTGAGACGGCACTTGCGTTGACAGTCCGAGCAGATTCAAAGCAGTATCGCCGCAGGGAACGACCGTCCAACCGAAATTTCGGGCAATCGCATGGGCGACAGCATCCGGCGAAGGGGCAACGGTTTCACCGAGCAGAGCATTATATTCAGGTTTGTAATATACGCCACGCATAATGCGAATCAGCGTTTTATCATTTTCAATTCGGGTGATCGCTTTGCGAACCGCCGATGCTTCAGCAATATCGGAAAAGTCGGACAGCACGAAAACACTTCCGTCTGCTTCTTTAGAAATCCGTTCTTTGATTGCTTCCAAATATTTTTCTCTCGGCATTGTTTCACTCCCTTATAAAAGTCACTTATATTATACCTTATATGTGACAAAAAATCAAGAGATTTGCAAAAAATTCAAAAAAAGCGGAGCCGAAGCTCCGCTTTGTATTAATTATTTTCCCTGCTCCTTGATAGCTGCCTGTGCTGCAGCAAGGCGTGCGATCGGAACTCTGAATGGTGAGCAGGACACGTAATCAAGACCAGCTCTGTGGAAGAATTCAACGGAAGAAGGATCTCCGCCGTGTTCTCCGCAAACACCAAGGTGAATGTCCGGGCGAGTTTGGCGTCCGAGGCTTGCAGCCATCTTAACAAGAGAACCGACACCTGTCTGATCTACCTTTGCAAACGGATCGTTTTCATAGATCTTCTTGTCATAGTAATCGGAAAGGAATTTTCCGGCATCGTCTCTGGAGAATCCGAAGGTCATCTGCGTAAGATCGTTTGTACCGAATGAGAAGAATTCCGCTTCCTTTGCGATCTCGTCAGCCGTAAGAGCAGCTCTTGGGATCTCGATCATTGTACCAACAAGATACTTCATTTTTGTTCCGCTTTTTGCAATGATAGCATCTGCTGTTTCAACAACAACGCTCTTTACATATTTAAGTTCCTTAACCTCTCCTACAAGAGGGATCATGATTTCAGGAACGATCTTCCATGTCGGGTGCTTCTTCGAAACCTTAAGAGCAGCCTTGATTATTGCTTCTGTCTGCATTGCCGCGATTTCAGGATATGTAACTGCAAGCCTGCATCCGCGATGTCCCATCATCGGATTGAATTCGTGAAGTCCTGCAATGATGTCCTTAATCTGCTTTACGCTCTTGCCCTGAGCCTTTGCAAGCTCTTTGATCTCAGCTTCTTCCTTTGGAACGAATTCGTGAAGCGGCGGATCAAGTAGTCTGATGGTTACAGGGAAGCTGCCCATTGCTTCGTAAATGCCCTCAAAGTCTTTCTGCTGCATTGGCTCGATCTTCTTAAGAGCTTTCTTTCTCTCTTCAACTGTATCTGAACAGATCATTTCTCTGAATGCTGCAATTCTGTCTTCATCAAAGAACATGTGCTCTGTTCTTGTAAGACCAATGCCTTCTGCACCAAGCTCGATAGCCTTATTTGCATCTGCAGGTGTATCTGCATTTGTTCTGACCTTAAGCTTTCTGTACTTGTCAGCCCAGGTCATGATCCTCTTGAATTCTCCTGCGATCTTTGCATCTACCGTAGGAAGCGCTCCTGCATAGATATTTCCCGTGGAACCGTCAAGAGAAATAAGGTCTCCCTCTTTATAGATCTTGCCGCCAAGCTCGAACTGCTTTTTTGCTTCATTCATCTTGATGTCTCCGCAGCCGGATACGCAGCATTCGCCCATTCCGCGGGCAACTACTGCAGCGTGAGACGTCATTCCACCTCTTACTGTCAGGATACCCTGAGCAGCCTTCATGCCTTCAATGTCTTCAGGTGAGGTTTCGAGTCTTACAAGAATAACCCTTGCTTTCTTATCCTTTTCTACGATAGCCTTTGCTTCCTCTGCCGTAAATACGATCTTACCGGATGCAGCGCCCGGGGAAGCACCGAGTCCTTTTCCGATCGGCACTGCGTTTTTAAGCGCCTTTGCATCAAAGGTTGGGTGAAGAAGTGTATCTAAGTTTCTCGGGTCGATCATAGCAACAGCTTCTTTTGCAGTAATCATCTTTTCGTCTACAAGATCACATGCGATTTTAAGTGCAGCCTGTGCTGTTCTCTTACCGTTTCTTGTCTGAAGCATATAGAGCTTTCTGTCTTCAATGGTAAACTCCATATCCTGCATATCTCTGTAGTGCTTTTCAAGTGTATTGCAAACCTTTACAAACTGGTCGTAAACCTCCGGCATATACTTCTTAAGCTCTGCTATGGGCATCGGTGTTCTTACACCCGCAACCACATCTTCGCCCTGAGCATTAAAAAGGAATTCGCCCATAAGCTGCTTTTTTCCCGTGGCAGGATCTCTTGTGAAAGCAACTCCCGTACCTGATGTTTCGCCCATATTTCCGAATACCATAGGCATTACGTTTACTGCCGTGCCCCAGGAATACGGAATATCATTATCTCTTCTGTATACGTTTGCTCTTGGGTTATCCCATGATCTGAATACTGCTTCGATGGCCGCAAAGAGCTGCTGCTTCGGATCATCGGGGAATGGCTTTCCTATCTTCTTTTTATACTCTGCCTTAAACTGTCCTGCAAGGACCTTAAGGTCTTCTGCTGTCATATCAACGTCAAACTTGTAGCCCTTCTTTTCCTTCATCCTGTCGATGAGTTCTTCAAAATATTTCTTGCCGACCTCCATAACTACGTCAGAGAACATCTGGATGAATCTTCTGTAGCAGTCCCAGGCCCAACGCGGGTTGCCGGACTTTTCGGCAATAGTATTTACCACCTCTTCGTTAAGTCCGAGGTTAAGGATCGTATCCATCATACCCGGCATGGAAGCTCTTGCACCCGAACGGACAGAAACAAGAAGAGGATTTTTCTTATCTCCGAACTTCTTGCCGTTGATTTTTTCCATCTTTTCGATGTACTTCATGATTTCCTTCTGAATTTCAGGGGAAATCTTTTTCCCGTCATTGTAATACTGTGTGCATGCCTCTGTGGTGATCGTAAAACCTTGCGGAACAGGAAGACCGATGTTGGTCATTTCTGCAAGGTTTGCACCTTTTCCGCCGAGAAGTTCACGCATCTTTGCGTTGCCTTCAGAGAATAAATAGACATACTTGTGCGCCATTTTAAATTGCTCCCTTCAATGATAATTATATAAACTTTAATTCATCAACTATTTTTCGTTTTGTTTTCTGAGTCTCTTTTCAGCCGCTTCTCTGTCGTGCTTGTCATCGCGATACCGGAAGTATTCCTTTGTAAGCTTTGCAACAACACCCGACAGCGCAAATACTGCAATAAAGTTCGGTATTGCCATAAGACCGTTTAAGGTATCTGCAATATCCCAAACAATATCAACGGATGCAACGGCACCGAATACTACAACTGCCACAAAAATTACTTTGTAGATATATCCTATCTTTAATCCTCCAAGATATTCGAAGCATCTCGAACCGTAAAGTGACCAGCCTACGATTGTTGAGAATGCAAAAAGCCCCAGGGATATGGCAACGAATATCGCAGCAAACTTCGGCCCGAATACCGTAGCAAATGCCGCGGTAATAAGCTCTGAGCCCGGTTTTACTCCGAAATTGATCTCAACACCCGAGCTGATGATTGCAAGTGCCGTAAGCGAGCAGATAACGATGGTATCGGCAAATACTTCAAAAATACCGTACATACCCTGCATTACGGGGCCCTTTGTTTCAGCCGCTGCATGTGCAATAGCTGCAGAACCAAGACCTGCTTCATTGGAGAATGCCGAGCGTCTTAAGCCCCAAACGATCGTCTGCTTTAAAACAATACCCGTTGATGCACCGAAGAGTGCCTGTGGTGTGAATGCCGTGCTGAAAATCTTTGTAAACGCGCCGCCGAGATTTCCTGCGTGAGCGATGATAACAGTAAGAGTAAATATTATGTAAAGCAAACTCATAACAGGAACAAGCTTTTCCGTTACGCTTCCTATTCTCTTGATTCCTCCGAAAAGAATTACCGCAACAAGAATTGCCATGATGATTCCAAGAAGCACGCTGATCCAGAAAATTGCATCCTCCGAAACCTGGGGAGTAAATACTTTTACGCAGTTTGTAAATGCGCTTACGATGGAGTTCGATTGGGATCCGTTTCCGATACCAAAGGATGCAAGACCGGCAAAGATGCAGTATAAAGCGGCAAGCCATTTCCATGACTCTCCGAGACCGTTCTTGATGTAGTACATAGGTCCGCCGACCCAATCGCCTGCTTCATTTCTTTCTCTGAACTTAACTGAGAGAACTACCTCGGCATATTTTGTGCACATACCGACCAATGCGGCAAGCCACAGCCAGAATACTGCGCCATATCCGCCAAGGGCAATGGCCTGAGATGTTCCTACGATATTACCTGTACCCACTGTAGCAGAAAGTGCTGTCGTTACAGCCTGAAGAGGAGTAACGGCACCTTCGCCGGCCTCCTGCTTGCGAAACATTCTGCCGATGGTATGCCTCATAGCATGACCGAAATGCGAGAACTGGACCCAGCCGCATCTCATGGTCAGATAAAAGCCACCTGCTATAGCACACGGAAGAAATATATACAGCCATGCAACAGTATTCAGTGTTCCGGTAAAAAAGCCTATTATCGAATCGAAAATATTGGTCACGGTAAACTCCTTTATGCTTCTGCCTTTTGTTTCTTGAATTTCAGAGCAAGCATCGTTATATCATCAAATTGCGGAGCATCTCCGACAAAAAGATCTACGTCAGCCTTGACGGCATCACAAAGATCGTTCATATCACTGAACTCTCTGGAATTGAGTATTTTAAGCAATCTGTCTTCGCCGTATAATTCATCATGAGCATCCGTTGCTTCTGTTACACCGTCTGTGTACAGGAATATCGTATCTCCCGGATTAAACTCTATCTCATGAGCTTTATACGGTATATCCGACATTGCGCCGAGCACCAGACCTTTTCTGATGCGGACATATTCAAACTGCCCGTTTGCTCTTTTGATAAGCGGCGGGTTGTGACCTGCATTGACAAACAGCATTGAATTTTTTGCAAAATTGAATTTCGCCTGCCATGTTGTTACAAACATATTGGCATCATTGCCTTCGCAAAGTCCGTTATTGCCCTTAACAAATACTTCGTCAAGCGGCAGATGATTTTCCGTAAGATTTTTAAGCTGGGTCTTGGCCCGCATCATAAACAGCGCCGCAGGGATCCCCTTGCCTGATACATCCGCCACAACAAACGAAAGTATATTTTTATTTACAAGATAGAAATCGTAGAAATCGCCGCCAACCTCTTTTGCAGTATACATACTTGCATAAATATCAAAATAATCCTCGTAGCCTGCAAAGGGCGGAAAATCGTTCGGAAGAACCGAGTGCTGTATGTTCTTTGCAAAATCAAGTTCAGCATTGATTCTTTCTTCGGCATCTTTTATGAAGCCCTTCATGGCAGTAACCGTATGATTGGTGCCATCGGAAAGAACCGTAAATTCCTCGTTGGTATAAACGTCAACTACCGTGTCAAGATTTCCTGCGGTAATATCACTTAAGTAGCCGTTGATCTTTTGAACGTTTTTAACAACCTTGCTTTGAATGAAGAAAATAACCAGCGCAAAGAGTACCGCAAAAATTATTACCTGCATAAAGCTGTTTGCATAAACGGCAATATTTCTCAAATGCATCGCTTCGGAAACAGGCTCGATGGTAATGATCTTATAGCCTTCTGCGGCATAAGACATGTAGTAGCATTTCTCATCCTGAAATACATCCTGATAAAGCACATTGTTTTCGGCTTCTGCAACCTGTTTGCTGAAATGAAGTCCCGCAAGACTGTTGCCGATATATTTTGAAGGACCGCTTACAACAGCGCCTATATCGTTGGCAATGATCACGACACCTGTTTGTCCGATGTGCCTGTTTCTTGCAGCAAGTGTAACCTGATTGTTGATCTCTTTCTGGAAAGAGGCTGCATCGTATCCGATCTGAATAAATCCGTCCTTATATACAACTCCGGCATACTTTCTATACTGACTTGCATCATATGAAATGGGGCCGTACGCCTGGACAAATGACATTACATTATCGTTTACAAGACACATAAATTCCGCTGATTGCGGCCCGCTGTACATATTAAAACCCATAAAGGATTGATTTGTGCTGTCCGTAATAGTACCGCTTTCATTAACGATATTTATCTCGGATAAATCATTTCTTTTTGCTATCTCCGAAAGGCTGTCACCGCTGTGCTCAATGTCATTGAGCGTTGCCTTTGCTATCTGAATCATATGCTGATCGGATGCATCCGAAATATCGTTGGCAATATCTTCAGCGGCTTGCTGCATGGAAATCCTGATATCGTTTTCCGAAATACCGCTTTGAAGTACGTATGCAAAGATCGTAGACACGATAAACGTTGAAATAACTACAACGATCAGCCAGCGCTGCATTGTTACGGAAAGCGGAGTGTGTTTACCCCTGATAAATCCAAGACGCTTGCGCTCTGCAATTCTGACTGCAATGGTGGCAAGCATAACACTTACACCATTTCCCACAACCATAGGGATAGTGCATGCCTGAACAACAGCAAGAGCCCTGTCGGTCTCAGCCATATTTGTAAGGAATACCATCATAAGATGAAATACTTCCATAACAACGCCGGCGGCAAATGCAACAGTCCAGATCGGACGTTTGCCCTGGAATAAAAGCCTTCTGCAAAGTGCCGAATAAAAGCCTGCAATAATTGTTGAAACACTGCAGGCTACTCTTGTAAATGTTCCGACACCCCAGGCAACTGCTATCCAGCGCTCAACACCTCCGATAATGCCGGCAATAATACCCGCAGGCCCGCCAAACAAAAGACCGGCACACATAACCGCCGCATCCCTGCAGTTGACCATGGCGCCGTTCATCGGGATCCCCCACTCGGTTCCGACAATTGCAAGGATTCCAAAAACAACGCCGATCATAATTTGTCTCAGCGTTGCCAACCTTTTATCTTCCTGATAGTTTTTTTTATCGATAAGAGCGAATAAAACCGAAGCTGCAACCGGCAGCAATGCTGCGATTCCGAGCTTCACATAGGACTGCACCATCTTCCGCATCCCTCCTAAATAGTTTTTTCTATTGTCAGGATATTCTTGTTATCCTTATATTCGTAACGGACTTCGTCCATTGTTTTCTTGACCATAAATATCCCAAGACCGCCAATGCCTCTTTCTTCTGCGGAAAGGGTAATGTCCGGGTCCGCCTTTTCAAGCGGGTTAAACGGAAGGCCGTTATCTTCAAACGAAATAACAACCTTTGCATCGCCATCAGGAAAATCCACGCTTACCTTTACTCTTCCCTCTCCTTCGGGATAACCGTAAAGAGCCACGTTGCTGAAGATCTCATCAATGGCTATATCAATTTGTGTCTGCGCCTTCATGGAGCAATCATTTGCCTCAAGCTGTTCATCCACAAAGGCGGTAACATCGGCAATATTGCTTATTGCTGCCGCCAATTCTATTTCTTTCATGACCAAACTCCCCGGACTCTACTCTTCATCTATGATGTGAGCAGTAAGTGCCTGCTTATATGTGCGTTTTGCAGAATTAATATTCGACCGGCGTTCACCGTAAAGCCAATCGTAGAACATCTTGACTCCGCCTTCTCCATCGCCCGACTTAAGCAGATAAACTATACAAAGATTCTGAAGACCGATAGTTGAAGAAATAATATCAATATCGGTGTTGCCGAGCTGCAGCAGTGCAAGCTGATAAGCATCTTCGGAATGCTCCGCAATCAGCTTTTCAATATCTGCAAGGGTTTGAAATCCGAATTCTGCAAAAACATAAAGATACGGCATAAAGCTCTGTGGATTTATTTCCGCCTTATTGATTGCGGCAATTCTCTGATTGAGCCTGTCAAAAGGATTCAATTCCAGATAGCTCTTAAAGGTATCACCGTTAAGAGCAAGATCATCAAACCTTTTATCTCTTACAAGAGCCTTGACCTTACGTCTGTATTCCGCAAGGTCTCCGATGATATGAGAGAACTGTTCATCGGCAATTTCCAGAATTCCCGCAAGCCTGGAAAGTGCTCTGATATATTCCTTCGGAACTTCAACATCGGACTTGTAACCGGTATCATGATAGGCTGTTGCCCAAACATGCTGAAGAGCAGTTCTCATTTGAATCTCAAAGCGCCATGAATTGATCTCCGGCTGCTTTTCATCGTAATACATCTCTTTCGGAATACTGCAGATATAGTGAAGAGACATATATCCGAATGAATCCAGATTATGCATCTTTCTTTTATCAACTGAATTTTCCCAGTCAACATCAAAATTCTTTTCTATGAGTGAAGCTATCTTATCAACTTCATCCGAATAGAAAGTTACTACTCTGCAGCCTAAAAGGTCTGTGATGTCGGAAAGGGTTTTATATTTGGAGCCTTTAAGTTCAAGCTTTCCCGCAAGACTGCCCGGCTCCTTGACCCTGCCCTCTACAGTTGTAACAAGAAGATTGTTTTCTTTAAGAAGATTTTTAATCTTGTCCTGAACAATGCCTTGCATCAATTCAAGCATTGGACGCTTTTCAATAAATTCGTCCAACAACGCCTGACAGTGCATATCCAAAATTGCCATCAATAAACCTCTATTGAATAGTTAAGATGTCTGCAAATCCCGTGATTTCAAATACTTCCATAACGGCATCGCTTACACCTGTAAGAACGAGACCGCCCTTCTTGGACATTGCCTTCTGTGTTGCAAGGATAACTCTGAGTCCTGCAGAAGAAACGTATTCAAGACCTGAAAAATCAAATACCATTTCGTTTACGCCATCAAGTGCGCCGAGCTCTGCTTCAAGAGAAGGAGCTGTGCTTGTGTCGAGTCTGCCTTCAACCTTTACTGTGAGTTTTTCTCCATCCTGATTCTTTGTAATTTGCATATTGTACCTCCGATAATAAACAAAATTATACAGAATATTATAACATAAAAAATCCCCATCCAGCAAGATGGGGAATAAAAAGTTTACTTTTTTATATAGCAATGTAATTACTTCTTCTTTGCGTTAACAGCTTCCTTGAATGCTGCGCCGGCCTTGAATGCAGGAACCTTTGCTGCTGCGATCTTGAGAACCTCGCCTGTCTGTGGGTTCTTACCCTTTCTGGCTGCTCTCTTTCTCTGTTCGAATGTACCAAAGCCAACGAGCTGGACCTTGTCGCCCTTCTTTACTGTCTTTACTACAACATCGATGTAAGCCTTGAGCATAGCTTCTGTGTCCTTCTTGGATGTACCTGCCTGCTTAGCAATTGCTGCTACGAGTTCTTGTCTGTTCATAATTATCTCCTTTTTAAACAAAAAATTAATATCAAAACAACAATTTACCCGCATATTATAACACAAAAAAAGCGCTATATATAGCGGTTTTTCCATTTTTTTTACTAAATATCGTGATTTTTTACCCATACTAAGGCTTTTTGACATTCGTTTTGCCTTTCACAAGGTAAAACGAATGTCAAAAAGTCATCAGCAAATACGCTGTATTGCTCTTAAAAAGCACGGCTTAAAGTTTAATACTCACACGGTGTGTCTGTATTCTGTATTCTGCCATTTTCCGCCGCAGTATCTGTGCATTTCTTCTGCAAGATGATCCCAGCGCAAAACATCTCTGCTGTCAGGATAAAACTCTATGAACTTACCGTTTACAAATGTGTAGAACCTGGAAATATCAGTGCACATACCGAATGTCGGAAGCTCCAGAGGACTAAGATCAAACCTGTATTGTTCACCTCTTACCCGGCCGCTGAAATGCAGTCCTTCTTTATCTAAAGTCAGCTCTCCGTCTCCGCAGATAATTGAAGTCTGGCTATGGTCTAAATATTTGTAATCAGGAAGGAGCCCCACTCTGACATGCTCGCTGAAGGAGAAGCCTTCCTTCCTGACATCCTCATAAGCCCTTTGCCTTTCCAAAAGAGTCCAGTCAGTTACAAGCTCCGGACATACTCCTCCGTCAAGAGCCTTTATGTTGTAACATTCGTCAATTTCAATAGTGTTGCCGCATTCCTTGCATTTCATTATGTTTCCGGATTCCTCCATCCGGTGCATTGCCCCGCATTTAGGACAAAGATACAGAAGGTCTCCGAGATTTTTGGCCATTTCTCCTTTGCCGTTAAATCTTATCTGCTTTTCCTTGTTCCAGATGTAATCATCATGAGCCAGAAGTCTGTTCATGGTATCTTCGATCTCTTCTTCCGTCATGGCGGCAATATCCTCGCGGCTGAACATTTTATCAACGACAACCTCGACCTTTCCTACTCGTTCATCAAGGCAGTGTTTGGTGTATGTCATATATGCGCCCGAAAGCTTGGAATAATAAACAGGGATTCCAAGCTTCTTCACCAGCTTTGCTCCTCCCGGGATAACAGGCTGCGCCATTCCCGTTATGGAGCTCATTCCCTCAGGCATAATACAGATACTTCCTCCCTGTTTAACAAGACTTAATATCTGTTTTATACAATACAAATCAGACGTGAAATTCTTCTTCGGAACAACATTCATTATCTTCAATACTATGCTGAGCGGGTTGCGGAAAAATTCGTTGTACCCTACTACATAGTTCAATCGCTTCGGAAGGCAGCAGGGTGCAGTGAATTGATATTCCACTCTGGATGAATGGTTCGCTATCATAATTATCGGCCCTTCCTCTTTTCCGGGATACGCCTTGTATGCGAACTCAGTGCGAACCTTTTTGTTCAGGATTTTTATTACACCCATCAATATCCAATAAAAGATAAAAGGCGGCTGCTCTAACTGCCTGCTGTGGATTTTTTCATCTAATGTTTTTTGTTTTGTCATAATATCACTCCCACTCGCTGGTGTCTATTCCTTCAAGGATCGTTTCGTCCGGGCGTTTTGTCGGATCTAATTTATTCTGAACAAGCTTAACAAGTGATGTCAGAACAAATTCCATCAGGAAGTAAAAAATGGTTACGGCAATAAGTACATAAAACGGCGTGTATGCACGGCTTCTTACAAGATCGCCCATCTTTGTAAGATCCATTACGGCAATATAGCCTACGACCGATGTTTCTTTAATGAGAGATACAACATCGTTTTTGTAAATCGGCAGGAAGTGCCGTGCCGCCTGCGGAAGAATGATCTTAAAGAAGCTTTCCTTATCGCTGTAGCCGAGTGCGCGTGATGCCTCGGCTTGTCCTACGGGAATTGCATTGCATCCGACGCAGAGATTATCGTACATTCCCGCGCCGAATATAAATGTAAATCCTATTACGGAAATCCACATAACATCCAGCTTTGAATTTCCGAATATTACAAATGCCAGTATCATCAGAAATACTACCGTAGGAATACCCGAGATAAAACCGTTAAATATACTTGTAATTGCGTTTGCTATCCTGTTTCCGTGTCTGCATGCCATATAAAGCAGGAAGCCGAGCGCCGTTCCGAGAATTATCGAAAGAACGGTGATCAGCATTGTTGTGCCCATGCCTTCAGCAAAAAGTCTCCATCTGTTGTCTCTTATGAAGGTTTTTTCAAAACCGTGCTTAAAGCTTTCAATAAAGCTCATGCTGTCTTCGTATTCACCTTCAACAACAAAGACGATATCGCATCTGTAATAAGGATCGGTGAGAACGGAATCTTCGGCCCTTTCCTCATCCACAACAATGTTCATACCAAAGTTGTATTTTCCCGCAAGACAGCCTGTTGCAATTGAATCGAACTCCATTGCCTTGAAATCCCACTGATATCCGTATGCTGCGCAGAAGTTCATCATAAACTCAACATCGTAGCCGGAGAACTGACCGTTGGATTCAAACGAGAATGGCTCGTATCCGCCCTCAATGGCGATCGTAACCGTTCCGTTTTCACCGGTGCTTGTCGGAATTTTCCTGATGACACAGGTATTCGGATCCCAGTTTTTTACCCAGTAATCATAAAGATCATCAAGCCAGCCGTCTGCTTTTTTCGCTTTAATAAACTCCTGAAGCTGATTAAAGTAGCGCTGCTGATTCTCATCCGCACCGACAATAACTGCAAAATCACAGTAGCCCGCAGTTTCTTTCAGTCTCATAAGCTCGGGATGTTCGTATCTTTGAGCATAGTAGCCAACCTCTTCAATCAAATAAGCATCTGCTTTTCCTGCCTCAAGAGCTGCTATCATATCGTTTGGCATCTTGTAATAGAGCCACTCTTCACCCGAAATGGTATCCTTGATCAGATCCTCATACAAAACGCCGGTCTGGACTGCAATTTTCTTTCCGTCCAGATCTGCAACAGCTTCGATTCCGTTTTTGGATTCCATCCCCTCGCCGGCAGCGAAAACCGATGAAACAAAGCTGAAAATCATAAGCAGAGCCAGAAGGCTTACAAACAATTTCTTTTTCATAATTAAGCCTCCTCCCATCTGAATACAAAGCCGGATTTGTGAACATACGGTGCCTGTGATTCATCAAGCTCTTCCTCGTTGTAGCTTGTTGTCGGTTCTGCCAAAACGCCTTTAAACAAAGCATTGTCAGAATCATTTACATCATAATGATCTCCCTTATACTTGATATCAAGTGCCAGGGTATCCTTCTTTTCCGAATAGTCGATATAAATTGCAATCTTGGGATCTTCATCCATCTGCATAAGATTGTTCATACAGATTTCTTCTATTGCAAGCTGCAGCTTACTGATACGTTCGTTTTCAATAAGAAGCTTTTCGGCATAAAGCTGAAGCTCATCATAAATCGTTTCAAAATCAAAGTCTTCGTCCTCAATTTTGTAACTGAGAGATGTAAGTCTTTGTACAAATCTGAGAGTTTTGTTTCTCTTGGGATGGTCAAATATCTCCTTTGGAGTACCATCCTCGTATATTCCGCCGTCTGTCATGAAAAAGATTCTGTTTGCTATTTTCCTTGCAAAATCCATTTCATGAGTAACTATCATCATGGTTTTTCCGGTTTTTGCAATCATTCTGATTACGGACTGAACCTCGCCTATCATGCTTGGGTCAAGGGCCGAAGTAGGTTCATCGAAAAGGATGATGTCGGGATCCATTGCCAATGTTCTTGCTATGGCAATTCTCTGCTGCTGTCCGCCCGAAAGCTCGTCGGGATAAGCAAAAACCTTGGATGACAGACCTACCTTGGATAGAAGATCCATGGCCTTATCATAGGCTTCCTGTCTGCTTCTTGCGAGAAGGGTTATCTGGGGATTCATAATATTTTCAATAACTGTTAAATGGCCGAAAAGATTAAAGGACTGGAAAACCATGCCCATCTTTTTCCGGACCTCGTTAAGATCACAGCCCCTGGCGGTAATGTCCTCGCCATTGACTATAATCTGACCGGAGGTGGGCTCCTCCAGCATATTGATACATCTTAAAAGAGTGGACTTCCCCGTTCCGGATGGTCCGATTACCGCAATGATGTCTCCATCATTAATGGTGACGCTTACATCCTCAAGCGGTGTAACGTCATCAAATTCCTTTCTCAGGTGCTTTAATTCGATCATCTGCTACTCCTTATTATTTCTTTCTGATATTTTTATCAAACCACGGCTCAAACCTTGCAAAAAGCATAGGATAAAGCGCAAGGTCAATAAACATAATTAAAATGTATCTGAATGCCCTGAAGGCAAACTGTCCTGTGCTTGCCGAAAGCAGGAACTCCTCTGAGAACGGCAATTTCATTACGGTATTCAAAACCGCATATATCGCTCCGCCTCCTGCTATTCTTAATATACAGAATAAAGGGTCTTTCGTATTTTCAAAGTTAACATATTTTTCTTCAAAAAGATTGCCTGCAAAAACTCCTCCAAGCATTCCAAGCCCCGTAAAGTAGTCGTTGGAATCGCAGAAGAAAAATCCACTGCAGCAGGCAAGAAAAATGATCAGGTAGGTCAAAGCCTTGTGCCTTCCCGTACATCTTTTTAAAATCTGCGGAATACCGAATATTGCAATGCACCCGAGAAGCCACCCGGCCATTACGTCAGTCGGAAAATGGTTTCCGAGGCACACCCTCGCAATACCCACCAGAACAGGAATAATACAGCAAATAATTCTTAAAACCTTATTGTTAAAATAATATGCCAAAGATCCGTAAAGCGCCGTTGAATTTGCAGTATGTCCGCTCGGAAAAGAATAACCCTGAGCCGTAATATCCATTACATCCGCACCCTTATCAACAGGCCTTAGACAGCTAATTCCTTCAATGTCCATGTACGGACGGCGCCTTAAGGCAATATTTTTAAGAAGCGGAAATGATACCGCAATGAATATCATATTGTATCCGAACTTAAGTCCGAGCTTTTTATCGTGGCACCAGTATAAAAATCCAAGTACTCCGATCATTATGAGTTCTTCGCCGAATATTGATACAAACGATGAAATCTTTCCGCCGACATCTCCAAGGAAGGCCTGCAGTGCAATCATCAAATCAGCTTCCCATTGAAAATAAAAAGTGTTTCCCATTGTTTCTTCAAAAACTCCTGATAATTTTATAAATCTCTAATCATTAAAAACATATTTATCCAAACGTTCAAAGGCTTCTTTAAGCTTAGACATAGGAAGAGCAAGATTGATTCTGATGGCACCGGAAAGGAAAAATGCCTCTCCGTCCTGCCAATCCACTCCGGCCTCCCAGCCCTTTTTAAGAAGTTCTTTTGTTGTCATATTGTGTTCCTTTAAGAACTCACTGCAATCTATAAAGAGCATATATGTTCCCTGAGGTCTTGAAACTCTTACGCCTTTAAACCTTTCGGCAATAAACCCGCATGCATAATCCACATTAGCATCAATTGCCTCAATAAGCTGCTGCAGCCATTCCTCTCCGTTTTTGCTGTATCCGCCAATAAGAGCATACATGGATAAGACGTTGATGGAATTATAGAAGGTGTTGTCCTCGACCTTTTGAAGCCTTTCGGCAAACTCTTCGTTATAGCAGATATGATAGCTCCCGATAAGCCCCGCAAGGTTAAAGGTTTTAGACGGTGCATACATTGCAACCGTTCTTTGTTTGGCATCTTCAGAAACAGACTGCGTAGGGATGTGCTTATTTTCGCCGAGAATAAGATCGGACCAAATCTCGTCGGAAATGACCGTCATATCATACTCTGCAAAAAGCGCCATAGCCTTTTCAATTTCTTCTCTTTCCCATACGCGGCCCGTAGGATTGTGCGGAGAACAGAAGATCGCAATCTTAAGATCGTGCTCTTTTATGCGTGCCTGCATATCTTCAAAGTCCATGCGCCATACTCCGTTTTCGTCGCGCACAAGAGGGCTGTGGATCGTTTCGTATCCAACGCCGTCCAAAACGTGGGTAAAGCCGACATACGTCGGAGAATGAACTAAAACCTTTCCTCCTTCGGGAAGAACGGTTTTAAGAACGCTTGCAACTCCGCCCAGTACACCGTTTTCATATCCGATGTTTTCCCTGACAATATCATCTGCGCCCTTACGGGCTTTATGCCAGTTGATAACAGCGTTGTAATATTCATCTCTGATTTGAAAATATCCAAAACAGGGATGCGCCAGTCTTTTTGCAATTGCGCTCTGAATATCCGGACAGGTTGCAAAATTCATATCTGCTATCCACATCGGGATGTGATCCGTGATCCCGTGTTTAAGCTCAATGCCCTTTCTGTAAGGGCTTTCGGGATCCGGATCTACGGCAATGGCATCAAGACCATGTCTGTCTATAATTTGATCAAAATCGTATTTCATTTTTCTCGCCTTTTTAAACTAAAGCTTTCCCTTTTTATAAAGCATTCTCGAATATACTACGGCCAATGCAGCAAGTACAGGAAGAACCAAAGGATATACACCTGCAAGAGACGGAATTGCAATAAAGATTGCTGCTCCCAAAAGGATAACAGGAAGTGCGACCTTTGGGCATTTTGAAATATATGCGACCATCATTCCGCCAAACAGCGCGGGAACCACGTTGTTAAATGCGGGCTGAAGGACCGGTGCCGCAAATATCGGAGCAAGAGGCACTGTAAGAACAACAAATATTACTATTACTGCTACAGTCACTATTGAGCTTATTGCAATAACGATCGTTGAAATAACGTCACCTTCTTCGCTTCCCTGCTTAATGCCGAGAGAGTCCATGGCATTAAGTGCAACAGGAACCTTCAGATTCGACATATTGCCTGTAATAAATCCAAGATAGCTTCCGCCTGCGCCGAGCATCGGCATATATGTTAATGCTTCAACAACACCTACGGTCCAGTAAACGGGAACAACGCCGAGCGCTGCCGTAAAAAGCTCGGATGGATTCGGCCATGCATTAAAATAGATGCTTACCGCTACCGGGAAAAGGAAAATAAAAATATACGCAACAAAGAACCAGGTCTTACCCGATTTATGTATGCCTTTCATGTATTCACTGTCCATAACCTTCCTCCTCCCTATTTACAAAGCCATATACTGAACGGAATGGCAGATGCCATCCCGAGTACCATGCAAATCGGAAGAGCATAATCGTTAAGCCATTCCCATTTAAACTTATTTTTGCAAACACCGAGGATGCACATTACAACAGCAGATACCAAAAGCACCAAAGCTGTAACTCTTCCTTCGGGATTTAAAGTGACTCCGGATAATCCCTGACCCACAAAGGTCGCGATAAGTCCGAAGAATATCGCATTAAGAAGCAGCTCTCCCCACTTCTTGTCCTTCTTTCCGGCATTACCGATAACACTTGTCGTCTTTTTGCAAAAGCCGGGAATCATTACAATACCGATCGCAATACCCAGTGTCATTGTCCATGCAATGGTCGAAAACTGCTGTGCAGTTAAAACACCGCCAAGCTTAGTCCCGACAGCCGCAGCCGCTGTGTCGGCAGCAGAAAGCTCGTAAACAATGGAACCTACGACCGAAAGCCTCAGCCACGGAAGCGGAATCCCGAGAGTACCGGATAATGTGATGATCCCGATGCCTATGGCAAGTGCAGGAGCAATTGTAAAGATTGCGGCGGTAACGGCTATTTTTTTAAGTCTGTCCTTGGAATAACCAAGTTCAATGGCTCTCTTCCATGCCTTCTTCAAAAAGACTATTGATTGGATAAGTACAACCAATACACAAAGTCCGGCCAAGACATACAAAAGAGGGTGATTAATCGAAAATTCCTTAGTCATAATTCCTCTCCTTTTTCAAAAAATATATAAAAACTTAATTTATAAACATTGTGTACACGGCAACCATAACGGGAACCGTCACCATGCAAAATACGGTTGCCAAAGCCATGATACCGGCGCAATAGCCTGCGTTCTTTTTATATTCTCTTGCCAGCATTGCACAGGCAAAGCCGGAGCCCGCAGCGTGAGCAATGTATATGGTCAAAGACAGCTCTCTCGGCATCGGAATCAATAACAGCACCGGAATACAAACCAGAGGGTTTAATATGAGCCTTACAAACGTAACAAAGTAAGCCCGCGGGTTTTTCAGGAGCTTCTTGATATCGCTTCTTGCAACGAGGGCTCCTCCGATCATCATCGCAACGGATGCAGAGCATGCTCCGACGCTTTCAATGGGGACCGCAATGATCTGAGGAATCGGGATTCTGAAAAAGAATACTATCAACCCTGAGTATATTGCAACAAGGCAAGGTGAAATAAATGCCTTTTTTACACTTTGCCTTGTGACCTTCCCCGAAAACAAAAGCGGCACATAAATCCAAAGGAAAAAGCTGTTGATGGTCATATAGGCCGCAACAAAGAATACGCACTCCTGACCAAGTATCATGGAAATAAGAGGTATTCCTATGCTTCCGCAATTGGTAAGAAGCGCCATGGCGGATTCAACCTCGTATTCCGGATTGTTTTTCTTTCTGATGACAAGTCTTATAATCACCATGCTTACAACATGGCAGAGAAAGCTTGCCAGAAAAACCTTAAGCATATTTGAAAGCTTATCCGGCTGAAATTCAGTAAAATAACTGGAAAAAAGCATTGCCGGAATAAGAATATTCAAAAGGACCTTGGTAAGCTTATCTGTTCCGACGTCATCCAGGATCCCCATTTTTACGCCCATAACACCGAAGAGTGCCATAATACCCAATTTCACAACCGAGGTAACGGTCACGCCCGTAAGGGCCCAATCAATATGCATAAATGTCTCCCCAAAAAGCAGATTATACCAATAGTATTATATACCCATACTGTGATATAATAAAAGCATAATAATTCAGTTTAAGACAAATGCAGGAGGCAATTATGTACGCAAAGCACGAAGCAAAGGGACTCTATCTTGAGGACTACGAAATCGGAAAAGAATATGTAAGCCAGAACAGAACAATTACAGAAGCAGATGTGGTTAACTTTGCCTGCCTTTCCGGAGATTTTAACCCGCTCCACTGCGACGAGGTATTTGCAAAATCAGGCCCGTTCGGAACAAGAATTGCACATGGCGCACTTGGATTTATTATATCCACAGGACTTACAAACAGCATGGGAATCGCAGAAGGAACAACTATTGCTTTCCTTGAATGCACGGTAAAGTATCCTGCACCGCTCAAGATCGGCGATACCGTAAGAGTGGTACTTACAGCAACAGACATAAAACACAGCTCCAAGCCGGGAAAGGGCGTCCTGACACAGAATGTAAAGCTTGTCAATCAGGACGACGTCTGCGTAATGGAATCAGATCAAAAAATTATGGTCAAGGCAAGAGAATAACTCAGAACAGAACATTAAAAAGAGCGCAGAGCGCTCTTTTTGATTACCCGAAATCAAATTTTCGGACCGGCAGCAGCAAGAGCTTTGCCGGCCTCGTTATACTCGTATTTCTTAAAGTTTTTAATAAATCTGCCGGCAAGGTCTCTTGCCCTCTCATCCCATTCAGCCCGGTTTTCATAAGTATCTCTCGGATCAAGGATTCCGCTGTCAACTCCTTCAAGCTCTGTTGGGATCTCAAACTCAAAATACGGCAGTTTTTTTGTAGAGGCAGAATTGATGGAACCGTTTAAAATCGCATCGATTATACCTCTTGTGTCTTTAATGGAAATTCTGCTGCCGCTTCCGTTCCAGCCTGTGTTAACAAGGTATGCCACGGCTCCTGAAAGCTGCATCCTTTTCACAAGCTCTTCTGCATATTTGCTTGGATGAAGCTCCAGGAATGCCTGTCCGAAGGCTGCCGAAAATGTCGGAGTCGGTTCGGTAATTCCGCGCTCTGTTCCGGCAAGCTTTGCGGTAAATCCGGAAAGAAAGTAATACTGAGTCTGCTCCGGTGTAAGGATCGATACCGGGGGAAGTACTCCGAAGGCATCCGCGGAAAGGAAAATCACGCTCTTTGCTGCCGGTGCTGCGGAAATCGGCCTTACGATATTTTTGATATGAGTAATCGGATAAGATACTCTTGTATTTTCTGTTACGCTTTTATCGTTAAAATCAATTCTGCCGTCCTTATCGACCGTAACGTTTTCCAGAAGAGCATTACGCTTAATTGCATTGTAGATATCAGGCTCCGCATCCTTGTCAAGATCGATGACCTTTGCGTAGCAGCCGCCCTCAAAGTTAAATATGCCGTCATCATCCCAGCCATGCTCGTCATCACCAACCAAAAGACGCTTCGGATCTGTGGAAAGGGTGGTCTTTCCCGTTCCGGAAAGGCCGAAGAATATGGCTGTATTTTCGCCGTTCAAATCTGTATTGGCAGAACAATGCATGGCAGCAATTCCCTTAAGCGGAAGGTAGTAGTTCATCATAGAGAACATGCCTTTCTTCATTTCTCCGCCATACCAGGTATTGAGTATTACCTGCTCTCTTGAAGTAATATTGAAGCATACTGCCGTTTCGGAATTAAGCCCAAGCTCTTTATAGTTTTCCGCCTTTGCCCTGGATGCCGTATATACAACAAAGTTCGGTTCAAAGTTTTCAAGCTCCTCTTTCGCAGGAACAATAAACATATTCTTCACAAAATGAGCCTGCCATGCAACCTCCATAAAGAATCTGATGGCCATGCGTGTATCTTTGTTTGCGCCGCAGAATGCATCAACAACATAGAGCTTCTTTCCCGAAAGCTGCTTTACTGCAATTTCTTTTACTGCCCTCCAGGACTCTTCTGAAAGCGGGTGGTTATCATTCGGATAATCATCACTTGTCCACCATACAGTATCCTTTGAGTTTTCATCCATTACAATAAATTTATCCTTGGGAGATCTTCCGGTGTAGATTCCGGTCATAACATTGACTGCATCAAGCTCGGTCATGATCCCCTTATCATAACCTGTAAGCTTTTCATCGGTTTCGTCTATGAATAATTGCTCGTAGGAAGGATTGCAGATCACTTCGGACACATCCTTTATCCCGTACTTTTCCAAATTTAACTTTAACATTTCATTTCCTCTTTTATTAAGCCAATAATATGAAATTATATCACAAAAAGCATTTTATGTTGTATAATAAAAGCACCAAAATACACCATTCAATTTTGCAGTAAACCCTGAAAGGAGAACCATTATGAACGAAGTCTTTGATTTTTTAAAAGCGTGCAAAACCTTCTATCTTGCAACAAGCGATGACGGACAGCCGAGAGTAAGACCTTTTGGAGCTTTGGATATTTTTGAAGGAAAGCTCGGCTTTCAGACAGGAAAAGTAAAAGAAGTTTCAAGACAGCTTCACGAAAACCCGAATGTTGAGATCTGCGCATTTAACGGCAGGGAATGGATAAGAGTCTGGGGAAGAGTTTTTGAAGATGAAAGAAGAGAAGCAAAAGCACACATGCTCGATGCAAACCCGAGTCTAAGAAGAATGTATTCGGAAGACGACGGCAACACAGAAGTATGGTTCTTCGAATCGGGTTCAAAAGCAACCATCTCATCCTTTACAGCCAAACCGATCGACATCGAATTCTGAACTATAATTTTTCCTTAAAATCCAGACACAGCATCGTAATATCATCAGATTGCGGTGCTGTTTTTACGAATTCTATTCCATCATCAAAAAGACTGCGGAGAAAATCATTCTGCCCCTTGGATGCATGTTTATTCAAGCTTTCCAAAAGCCTGTCAAATCCGTATTCATTCTGATCCGGATCCATGGCCTCCGTCACACCGTCCGTATAAAGAAGCAGTCTGTCGCCGGGCTCAAGCATAATGCTGTCCGCATGGTATTCGGTTCCGGCAAAGCAGCCCAAAACAAGATCTGCCTTTACAGGTCTTTTCACAAACTGTCCGCTGCTGTTTCTGACAAACGGAGGAAGATGCCCTGCATTGACAAACCTGAATTCTCCGCTTGCTAAATCCAATATTCCGCCAAGCGCGGTAATAAAAAATCCTTCATCGTTTTTTGCAAACAATCTGTCATTGGTCAAAGCAAATACCTTTTCCAAAGGATGTCCGTACAGAACTGCATTTTTCATATATGTCTTTGTGCTTATCATAAGAAGCGCCGCCGGAATACCCTTACCCGACACATCCGCAACTACTATGGCAACATGAGTGTCATCTATGGGATAGAAATCGTAAAAATCTCCGCCGACTTCCGTTGCCGGGAACATGCAGGCAAAGATCTCATAATTCGGAGTATCCGGAAAATCGTGTTCCAATGCAGAAGCCTGAATTTTTGCGGCGGCATCAAGCTCTGCAGCCATTCTTTGTTTTTCCTCTGTCATGGCAGATATTTCTTTGATGTACTGCTTAATATCCGCATTCATAGACGTAAAGGCATTGGCTAAATCTTCTATCTCATCACCCGTATGGCAATCAATTACGATGTTTTCCTCGTCCTGAATGTGTGAGGTCATTTCGTCAACCGCGCTTTTTACTGCATTCAGAGGTTTTACTATCTGCTTTTTTGTTCTTCGATACAAAAGCCATGATACAAATGCCGCAATCAGGGCTGTCATTGCAAATAATTTAAGCATACCGGAAATAAATTCCGATCTGATGCTGTTCATATTGATATCTGCAGAGATAAAGCAGACAAATTTTCCGTTGCTGTCATAGGCAGGCAATAATGCCGCACCATAGAGACCACGAACCGGATCGGTATACACCAGGAAGCTCTCTTCATAATTCCCATTTGGGAATGCACTCCTTGCTTCCACAGATAAGCGATCCGCATATCCCAAGGCTATTTCATCAGTATAATCATCCTCATGTGCAGCCCAAACATAGGTGAAGTACTCACGATCTTCAGAAATTCTTCCGACATATAAAAAATCGACCTTACTGTTTTTCTTGATGATATCCAGATAATTCTGAACCTCATAATAATAGTCATCGGCTTCTTGGGTTTGCAGATATTTCTCTATTGTGCCCGTATCAATTATATCCAGTACCATGCGGTCAAAGCTGAATGCACGATCCGCATACTCCTCAATCTCGGCTTGATAATATATGACACCCAGAAACAAGCCTATGATCAATGATATGATTACGGCAAACAGGCAGCACGTACCGGCTATTTTCCCTGCCAATTGTTTATTTGTAGGTGTTTTGTCTTTCATCGGTCTTCTCTTATAACCACACTCGCTTATTTGTCTGTATTATTGTATAATTATAACATACTTTCTTTTGAGATATGATATGCAAAAGTATGGATTTGAGGTATTTTCATGAACAAGACACCAAGAGAAATCAATATTAACGATTGGGAGAAATTCGGCGAGGGAAACACTGCCGACAGCTATTTTCATAAAACGGATAAAGGGCTGATGCTTAAGCTCTATGCTCCGTTTATCGGACCCGAATTTGCACAAAGCGAACTCGAAAAAACAGAAAAAGCTTCATCCTTGGGCGTCAGAATCCCGAAAGCTTTGGAGTTTGTAATTTGCGGGAATCGTTACGGTGCGGTATTTGAAAGAATTCAAGGGAAAAAGAGCTTCTCCAGAGCCATAGCTGAGAACCCCGAAAAACTGGAGGAGTACGCAAGAATTGCGGCAAACGAGGCAAGAAAGCTTCACTCAATTGAATGTGATACAAGCTATTTTCCGTCAGCAAAGGGCTACTATGCAAATGCGCTTAAAAAAAATACCCGTATGAATGACGAAAGAAAACAAAAAGCTTCCGAAATCCTTGCAAGGGTACCTGATTCCACAAGCTGCCTTCACGGCGACTTAAATCCGGGAAATATCATTTTCAACAAAGACGGAGAGGTCCTCTTTATAGATGTTCCTGAATTTATGTACGGATATCATAAGCTTGATTTTTCAATGACGCATTTCATGATCCTCGCATCGCCGGATAAAATAATTAATGAAGGCGTACACATGTCCAGAGAAATGTTTGCAAAATACGAAGAATATTTCCTTAAAGAATACTATCAGACTGAAAATATTAAAGAACTGAACGACGAGCTCTTCGAATATGCCGCACTTTCCGCAGTTTATCTTACATACCTGTTTAAGTATGAGGATGAGAATATATTTGAAGAAATATTGAAAATATTCTTCTGATTCAAGAAGAGCAAAACAAACAGAATTATCCGTTTCGACCCCCGGTCGATTCGGCAGCAAAAAAAGTCCCTCCTGAGTCAGGAGGGACTTTTGCATTTCGCAAAATTTCGATTACATCATGCCGCCCATGCCGCCCATGCCGCCGGCACCTGCCATTGCCGCAGCCGCTGCTGCATCAGCAGCAGGATCCTTGATATCAACGATTCCTGCTTCTGTCGTGAGGAGAAGTGCAGATGCGGAAGCTGCATTCTGAAGAGCAGAGCGTGTTACCTTTGTCGGGTCAACGATTCCCGCTTCCATCATATCTTCGTATACTTCGGTTGCTGCATTAAAGCCCGTTCCGACCTTAGCCTCCTTAACTGCGTTTACAACCACGCTGCCTTCAAAGCCTGCATTATCGGCAATCTGACGAACCGGCTCCTCCAGAGCGCGAACGATGATCTGTGCGCCCGTCTTAACGTCGCCTTCAAGTGTTTCGGCATAAGCCTTAACTGCGGGGATCGTGTTAACAAGAGCAACGCCGCCGCCGGAAACGATACCCTCCTCAACTGCAGCCTTTGTTGCGTTGAGAGCATCTTCTATTCTGAGCTTTCTTTCCTTAAGCTCCGTTTCTGTTGCCGCACCAACGTTGATAACTGCAACACCGCCTGTGAGCTTACCAAGACGCTCCTGAAGCTTTTCCTTGTCGTAGTCCGACTTTGTTTCCTTAATCTGTCCTTCGATCACACTGCAGCGGGCTGCGATCTCCGCTTTGTCGCCTGCACCGTCAACGATAACAGTATCTTCTTTTGTAACCTTAACGGATGCTGCATGACCCAGCATATCAAGTGTTGTTGTCTTAAGATCTGCGCCGAGCTCCTCTGTAATGAGACTGCCGCCTGTAAGGATCGCGATATCCTTGAGCATTTCTTTTCTGCGGTCGCCAAAGCCGGGAGCTTTGACTGCTACAACGTCGATTACGCCGCGAAGCTTATTTAAAACGAGTGTTGCAAGAGCTTCGCCTTCAACATCTTCCGCAACGATGAAAAGCTTCTTATTGCCGGTCTTAAGGAGCTGCTCAAGAAGCGGCATAAGGTCCTGAATGCTTCCGATTTTCTTATCTGTAATGAGGATGTTTGGATTTTCGAGAACACATTCCATCTTCTCAGGGTCCGTAACCATGTACGGAGAAAGGAAGCCGCGGTCGAACTGCATTCCCTCAACAACCTCAAGCGTTGTACCCATGGACTTGGATTCTTCAACCGTTATAACACCGTTGTTGCCGACCTTTTCCATGGCATCGGCAATAAGTCCGCCGATCTCAGCATCGCTTGCGGAAACAGATGCTACCTGCTTGATCTCGTCCTTGGACTGAACGGACTTGGAGAGCTTCTTCAGCTCTTCAACTGCCGTGTCGACAGCACCCTGGATACCTCTTTTGAGAACCATCGGGTTTGCACCTGCGGCAACATTTTTGAAACCCTCCTTGATGATGATCTGAGCAAGGAGCGTTGCCGTTGTTGTGCCGTCGCCTGCAACGTCGTTGGTCTTGGAGGCAACCTCCTTAACGATCTGAGCGCCCATGTTTTCATAAGCATCCTCAAGCTCGATTTCCTTTGCGATGGAAACGGCGTCCTTAGTGATGAGCGGAGAACCATACTGCTTTGCGATAACAACATTTCTGCCTTTTGGTCCGAGTGTTATTTTAACCGTGTTGGCCAACTGGTCAACACCTGACTGAAGCCTTCTTCTTGCTTCTTCGCCGTAATTAATTTCTTTTGCCATTTTCTTACCTCTTTTGATTTCTGATTACTCTGCGATAGCCAGGATATCCTTCTGGCTGATTAAAATATATTCTTCGCCGTCGATTTTGATTTCGGTTCCGGAGAACTTGGCAAAGAAAACTTTGTCGCCCTTCTTAACCTGCATCGGAACGGTCTTTCCGTCAACAACTTCGCCCGGGCCCACTTCGATAACCTCTGCCATCTGCGGTGCTTCCTTTGCCGTTGCTGCGAGAATGATTCCTCCGGCTGTCTTTTCTTCTGCTTCCAATCTCTTGATAAGCGCTCTGTCACCTAAAGGTTTAACTGTCATGATTTTGCCTCCCTTTATTAAAAATGATAATTTGTTTTTGGCTTGTTTTTTGATTGTTGTTTTTGGTTTGTTAGCACTCGCCTTGTTTGAGTGCTAAATATATTATACTTACTTATTCGTATAAGTCAACTCTGTTTTGTGAAGATTTTGTTAATTGCATAAAAGCAGGGTTGATTGTCATTGCCATGAAGACATTTGGGGAAGCCGGTTCTTGGCGATTGGCAAGCAACAGACAAAGGAGCAAAGCATAAAGCCAAAGGCTTTATCGCTTTGAGACCTAAGTATGTGCGCAGACAGAGCTTAGAACCGCTGCAGGGGCCCCAATAGCGAGAGCGTGTCTTCAGGGCAATGGCAAGCAAGCCTGCAAAAGAATTAAACAGCATCCTGCAAGCTGGCATTTCCGCCCGGGTGTTTTTTGCAAAAAGCAGGGTTGATTGTCATTGCCATGAAGACATTTGGGGAAGCCGGTTCTTGGCGATTGGCAAGCAACAGACAAAGGAGCAAAGCATAAAGCCAAAGGCTTTATCGCTTTGAGACT
>JAZLHU010000003.1:0-41080 GCA_045616985.1 Anaerovoracaceae bacterium | reverse complement strand
TTGTGTTTTTGGAATTGAACAAGGAATCTTTGTTCTTGTGAACATGATTGCTCTTTGTTCTTTTTTCATTTTCTACACTATGATGTTTTCAAGGTTCCGTCCTGCCTCTTAAAGAGGCGGAACAGTTGATAGTATACTCGCAGGCAGGCCTAAAGTCAACAACTTTTTTAAGTTTTTTTGATATTTTTGAGAAAAGTTTTTTACTATATTTTTATAGTGTTTAAGACCTCCGCAAAGCACACTATATAGTTGTATCAGAGAATAATTTCAACTTCCATATCGTTGGCAAGGCTTGCTGCATTGCCTTCATCCGTATCAATATGGAATTCTCTTTCGTGAGCACTTCCGCAGCGGCATACAACATTTCCGAATACGAGTTCTCTTTCACCTGAAACCTTAACGGAAACAACCTGCTGATCTGCAACTCCTGCTTCCTTTGCCTGAGCATCATTAAGATGGATGTGCCTTTGTGCAATGATAACGCCGTGATCGAGTTCTATTTCGCCCTCAGGGCCGATAACCTTCATTCCGGGTGTTCCTTCGAGCTTGCCGGACTGACGCATAGGAACGCCCTTAAGTCCGAGTGTTCTTGCATCCGTTGCGGAAAGCTCAACCTGAGTTTCCTTTCTTACAGGTCCGAGGACTCTTACTGTTGCCTGACCCTTAGGGCCGACAATGGTAACCTGTTCTTCTGCTGCGAACTGGTTCGGCTGCTTAAGATCCTTCTTGAATGTAAGCTGTGCGCCTTCTCCGAAAAGAACTTCAAGATCTTTCTCGGAAAGATGGATGTGTTTGTTGGAAATTCCAACAGGTACTGTATAAGCCATTTTATTCTCCTTTCGCTTATATGTGCGGTCAACTAATCTGTAAGCAATTTGATTGTTCTGATTTCCGGAAGCTGTCTGAGCTTCTGGTCGTAATCAAGGCCGTAGCCGACAATAAATCTGTCTTCAACGGTAAAACCTATATAGTCTCCCTCAAATTCGACCTTTCTTCTTGATGGCTTGTCAAGCATGCTGCAAACTTTAAGACATGCAGGTTTTCTTTCCCTGAGCATTACAACAAGATGAGAAAGGGTAAAGCCGGTATCGATAATATCCTCGACCAGTATTACGTTCTTTCCTTCTATATTGGTATTAAGGTCCTTCTTGATATTTACAATTCCGCTGCTTGTTGTTCCTCCGCCGTATGATGAGACGACCATGGTATCGATCTCAACATCAAGATCGATCTCCCTCATAAGGTCTGCCATAAAAGGAACGGATCCCTTAAGTATTCCCACAAGCAGAATCTGCTGTCCTTCAAAATCTTTTGTAATTTGCGCTCCGAGCTCCTTTACTCTTGCGGCAATCTGTTCTCTTGTGTAAAGTACTTCTTCGATTTCGTAATTATTCATGTTTGCCACCTACAAGCTTTGAAAAAATACCAAGCAGTTCATCAACACCCATTTTCGATAAAGAAGATGAAGGAACTATTATATCGTCTTTTCCGAGCTCCAATTCGTCTTTAATCATACGAAGATTTTTATTCAGCTCGTTCTTTGATAACTTATCCGCCTTAGTTGCAACAACCAGTCCGTCCAGATGATAGTACTTAAGAAAATCATACATCTGTTTGTCCTGAGCCGAAGGAGCGTGCCTGCTGTCTACAAGCTGAACAACCTTAACGAGCCCTTCCCTTCCGGATAAATAGCTTTCCATCATCGGTCCCCAGCTTTTCGCCTCTGCCTTTGACACCTGTGCATATCCGTAACCCGGAAGATCCACTATCCTGAATTGCCCTTCGTTGATATCAAAAAAATTAATTGTCCTTGTTTTTCCCGGGCTTGAGGACACCTTGGCAAGCTTCTTATTATTGAAGAGAAGGTTGATAAGCGAGGACTTTCCTACATTGGATCTTCCCGCAAAAGCTATCTCTGGAACACCCGAGGCCGGATATTGATTTGGCCTTACTGCCGAGCATATAAACTCAGCGGATCTTATTTTCATATCAGAGCCTCTTTCAGCGCATCCTCAACAGTGCTTATAAGCACAAACTCAACCTCATCCTTTGCAACCTGAGGCAGCTCATCAAGAGCAGATTTACATTCCTCCGGGAGCAGAACCTTCCTGATTCCCATTCTGTGAGCGGCAAGTACCTTTTCTTTGATTCCTCCTACAGGAAGAATTTTTCCTCTTAAGGTAATCTCACCCGTCATGGCAACGTCCTTTCTGATTCTGCGCTTGGTAAGAGCAGATATTACTGCAGTACACATCGTTACACCTGCTGACGGACCATCCTTTGGGGTCGCCCCTTCCGGAATGTGGATGTGTATATCGTATTTTTTATAGAAATCCTTTTCAATACCGAGCTTTTCTGCATTGGCTCTTGTATAGCTTACCGCAGCCTTTGCAGACTCCTGCATTACGTCGCCGAGCTGACCCGTAAGCTGAAGCTGCCCTGTTCCCTCCAGAATCGCAACCTCAATAAAGAGTGTTTCTCCCCCGACAACCGTCCATGCAAGACCTGTTGCAACGCCTACTTCGTTTTTTCCGAGAAGCTTATCGTAGAAATACTTTTTCTTTCCGAGGTATTCTTCAAGATTTGCGGATGTGATGATCTTCTTTTCCTTATCACCCTCCACATATTTTCTTGCCACCTTTCTGCATACGCTTCCGATTTCCTTTTCAAGACCTCTTACACCCGATTCTCTTGTATATGAATTGATGATTTCCGTAATTGCGGTTTTATTAAAGCTGATATTCTGCTTCTTAAGTCCGCTTGCTTTAAGCTGTTTGTCAATAAGATACTTTGCGGCGATCTGATATTTTTCCTGAGGAGTATATCCGGAAAGCTCTATAACTTCCATTCTGTCCAGAAGCGGCCTTGGAATTGTATCCGTTGTATTGGCTGTTGTAATAAAGAGTACGCCTGAAAGGTCAAACGGAACTTCAAGATAATGATCGACAAACTCTTTGTTCTGAACAGGGTCGAGAACCTCCAGAAGCGCCGATGCGGGATCTCCGTGAAAATCCGCACCGATCTTATCGACCTCATCAAAGAGGAATACAGGATTGTTTGTATCGCATTCCTTAATGATGCTCATTATTCTTCCCGGAATTGCACCGACATAGGTCCTTCTGTGTCCTCTTATTTCAGCTTCATCTCTTACTCCGCCAAGGGACATATGAACAAATTCTTTTCCGACTGCTCTTGCCACAGACTTGGCAATGGAGGTTTTTCCTACTCCCGGCGGACCCACAAGGCAAAGCACCGGAGCCTTATTATCATCGGTAAGACTCTTTACTGCAAGATATTCAATGATCCTTTCCTTAACCTTTTCAAGTCCGTAATGATCCTCATCCAAGATCTGCTGTGCATGGATAAGATCAAGATCGTCTTTTGCGGACCTGTTCCAGGGAAGCTCAAGTATCCATTCGATATATGATCTCGATACGGATGCCTCCTGAGACGCCGGCATCATCCTGGCAAATCTGTCAATTTCTTTTTCGATCTTTCTTGTAATTACTTCCGAAAGATTTAAATCCTTAAGAGTTTTCTTCCATGCAGAAACCTCTTCTTCGGGATCCTCCTCTTCTCCGAGCTCCTGATGGATTGCCCGCATCTGCTCTCTTAAATAGTACTCTCTTTGATTCTTGTTCATTGAAGACTTGACCTTGCTTGAGATATTTGCCTCAATATCAAGGATCTCGTTTTCTCTGGTAAGTAAATCAACTACACCGGAAAGTCTTTCCGCAGGATCAAGGCAGGAAAGAATGCTCTGGGCATCCGGGACCTTAAGCTCCATATTTGCCGCAATAAGGTCTGCAAGTCTTCCGGGCTCTTTTATATCCTCCATGCCGATAAGAACATCACTGTTTTGCCCCTGGTGCTTATCGGAATATTCTTTATACTTTCCTACGGCAGTTCTCATAAGAGCCGCAAGACCCGGCTTCATATCGACCTTCGGATCCTCTATGCCTTCAACTGATGCAAGGAAATACGGGACCTCCTGAACATAGCCGGTGCACTTCGCTCTGTACTGCCCGTCAACCAATACCCGTATATTGTTTCCGGGAAGTCTGAGCATCTGTTTGATTTTTACTACAGTTCCCACGTCGTAAATATCCCTGCTTGTAGGAAGGTCTGTTTCAACATCCATCTGGGATGCAAGAAATACCGTCTGATTCATAACCATGGCACGCTCAAGTGCAATGATCGATTTTTCTCTTCCTATATCAAAGTGTATTACCATATTCGGGAATACTGTAAGTCCCCTTAAAGGGATTAAAGGCATTACTTCACTCATATCATATCCTTTGTGATGACAACCTTCTTAACATCAGGTTCAGACGGAATGTCATACATAATATCTGTCATTACTTCTTCAAATATTGATCTAAGACCTCTTGCGCCGGTTTTTTTTGCAGCAGCCTTTTCCGCTATCAGCCTTATCGCATCGTCTTCTATTTCAAGCTCAACGCCATCGTATTCAAAAAGCTTTTTATACTGTTTAACAAGTGCATTCTTAGGTTCAAGAACAATCTTGATAAGTGCATCTACGGAAAGCTCATCAAGAGTTGTTATTACGGGAACACGCCCTATAAACTCCGGAATAAGTCCGTAGTGCAGAAGGTCTTCAGCCTGAATTTTATCCAGGATATGAGGATCAACGTTGTTTGTTGAAACCACAGTCTTGTTAAAGCCTATTACCTTCTCTCCCATTCTTCTTTGGATCACCTTTTCGATTCCGTCGAATGCCCCTCCGCAAATAAAGAGAACATTGCTTGTATCAAATTCTATGAATTCCTGATGCGGATGTTTTCTTCCGCCCTGAGGCGGTACATTTGCAACTGTGCCTTCTATGATCTTCAAAAGCGCCTGCTGAACACCCTCACCCGATACATCTCTTGTGATGGACGGGTTATCGGACTTTCTTGAAATCTTATCTATTTCATCAATGTATATGATTCCTCTCTGCGCCTTTTCAATATCATAGTCCGCCGCCTGGATAAGCCTGAGAAGAATGTTCTCCACATCCTCTCCTACATAGCCTGCTTCAGTAAGGGCTGTTGCATCTGCAATCGCGAAAGGCACATCAAGTATTTTTGCAAGCGTCTGTGCAAGATAGGTCTTTCCCGACCCTGTCGGACCAACCATTACGATATTGCTCTTCTGAAGCTCAACATCATTCTGAGCTTCGTTTTGAGCTTTAAGCCTTTTGTAATGATTGTAAACCGCCACTGAAAGAATCTGCTTTGCTTTTTCCTGACCGATTACGTACTCGGATAAAGCATCGGCTATTTCCCTCGGCTTTAAAAGTCTTTGTGCATTGAGCGGACTTGAATCTGCACTTTTAATAGCAAACTCTTCGGCAATTATACCGTGGCACATATCAACACACTCATCGCAGATATATACCCCCGGTCCTGCAACAAGACGTCTTACCATGCTCTGCGGTTTTCCGCAGAAAGAGCACGTAAGTTCCTTTGAACTGTCGTATTTTGACATTATCTCTTCTCCACTACCTTATCTATTAAACCGTATGCAAGAGCTTCGTCTGCATACATGAAATTATCCCTTTCGGTATCAGCGCAGATTTTTTCGTACGGCTGATTTGTCATTTGGGAAAGAAGTCTGTTCATTCTTTCTCTTGTTTTTACGATATGCTCCGCAGCGATCTTAATATCACTTGCCTGCCCCTGAGCACCGCCGAGCGGTTGATGGATCATGATCTCGGAATTGGGAAGCGCAAATCTTTTCCCCTTTGCACCTGCCGCCAAAAGGAAAGCTCCCATGGAAGCTGCCATACCGACACAGATCGTAGCAACGTCGGGTCTGATGTAGTTCATGGTATCAAAAATCGCCATACCGTCGGTGATAACCCCTCCGGGACTGTTGATATAAAGGCTGATATCCTTATCAGGATCTTCTGATTCAAGGAAGAGCAGCTGTGCAACCACAAGGCTTGCTGCAGCGTGATCAATTTCTCCGTCAAGCATAACGATCCTGTCTTTTAAAAGTCTTGAATAAATATCAAAAGATCTTTCTCCTCTTGATGTCTGCTCAATGACCATTGGAATTAAACTGCTCATATTTCTCTCCTTAAGTAAATCACAAGCGGGGCTTTTGTGTAAGCCCCGCTTAAGTTTCTTTCAATGCTTAGTGATTAAGCCTCCGGCTTATCTTCTTTGTCGTCCTTATCCGTAAATACGGCGTTGTCATACAGGAACTGGATCGTTTTGTTGTTTATGATGTCTTCTTTAAGAAGCTTACTGTTTTCTGCACCGAACATTTCCCTGACCTTGTCAAGCTCCATCTTGTACTGTTCAGCCATCTTTTTATATTCGGCTTCTATATCTTCTTCCGTGGCTTCGATCTTTTCAGCCTCTGCAACAGCCTTTAATGCAAGCTTGCTTCTTACTCTGCTTTCAGCATTTGGCTTCATATCTTCAAGAGCTTCCTCCTGAGTCTTTCCAGTGTACTTAAGGTACATATCGAAGGACAGTCCCTGATAGCTCATCTGCTGTGCGTATTCATCAAGCATATTATATGCTTCGTTTTCTATCATAGCTGAAGGAACATCGAATTTGTTAAGCTCAACCAGCTTTTCAACAACTGCGTTCTTTCCGGAATATTCCTTTGCATTTTCGGCGCTCTTGATAAGCTTTTCTTTTTCAGCCACTTTAAGCTCTGCAAGCGTATCAAATTCGGAAGCATCCTTTGCGAATTCATCATCAAGTGCAGGAAGCTCTTCTCTTTTTACTTCGTGAACCGTACACTTAAAAATCGCATCCTTTCCCGCAAGGTCTTCTGCATGATATTCTGCAGGGAATGTGACCTTAACTTCCTTTTCTTCGCCGGGCTTTGTTCCGACAAGCTGATCCTCAAATCCCGGAATGAATGTGTTTGATCCGAGCTCTAAGCTCTGGTTCTCAGCCGTGCCGCCTTCGAACTGCTTGTCTTGGCAGAAGCCTGCATAATCAAGGATAACCGTATCTCCGAGCTTTGCTCCGTCTTCTGCGTTGATCTGACGAGCATTTCTCTTTTGCATGGCTTCAAGGCTCTTTGCAACATCTTCGTCTGTCACTTCGTGAACCTTACGTTCAACCGCCATTCCCTTGTAGTCCTTAACTTCTATTTCGGGTGCGACCTCAACCTTGACCGTCACCTTAAAGCCCTTTCCCTTTCCGAGCTTTTCTTCTCCAAATTCCACATCCGGCCTTGCAATCGGCTCAAGATCGAGTTCATCAATTGCCTTTGGGTATTCTCCGTTAAGAAGATTATCAATGGCCTCTTCAAAGAAAATGCCTTCGCCATATCTCTTTTCGATAATGCTTCTCGGAGCCTTGCCCTTTCTGAATCCGTCTACGGCAATTCTGCCGCGGTTCTTTTTATATACTGTATCGGTTGCAGCATCAAATTCCTCTGCTGTAAATTCCATTGTAAATGTTACTAAAGTTTTTTCCTTGCTTACAAATGTGCTTGTCATTGGTTTATCTCCTTTGCCTGTCCTGTCCAATATAGAGGCAGTTTTGTATTATATCATAGAAAGAAACCTCTTGCAAATAAAAATTCACTTGCAAAAAACACCTCCCAATGCTATTATTCCTATGCTTTTAGGAGGCATTATGGAAATAGAATTTAAATACGCTGTTCCGTCCAGGGAACTGGCAGACAACATCTGGGAAGACCCCTATATAGGCAGTCTGTCCGATGCATCAACTGCCGAGAGCGTTGTCATGAAAGCTATATATTTTGATACCGACGACGGCGATTTGGTAAAAAATAACATCGCATTAAGGGTAAGAAGCGAGGGAGAAATGTCTTTTGCTACCCTGAAATGGGGCGGAAAGAAGACTAAAGACGGTCTTCACCAAAGAGAAGAAATAAATATTCCCGTAAGCGATCAGAGCAGCTTCTTTAATCTGGATCCGTCCATCTTTAAAGAAACTCCTGTCGGAGATAAGCTGATGGAACTTGTAAGCGGAAAAATCTTAAACAATCTTCTCGAAATGAGATTCTTAAGAAGAAGAAAACGCGTGACATACAAAAATACCGTTTTGGAGATCGCTTTGGACAACGGAAGCATTATATGCGACAACGGCGAAGTGCCGATTATGGAGCTTGAAATTGAGCTTTTTGCAGGCTCAGAAGAAGAACTTGCTCAGTTCGGCGCCGAGCTGACTTCAAAATTCGGGATCACCCCAAAAGACAGCAGCAAGTTTAAGGATGGGCTGAGGCTGCTGAAGCAAAGCTGATTTTCACGGGATGCAAAATCCTTTACATAAAACCCGGACTGATTTTCAGTCCGGGTTTATTTTGCTGTAAGTCAGGATTTCAAAGACCGATCATTCAGCCTTTTTCTTGTATCCTGCATATCTTGCCTTGGCATCAGCCTCTGTCTTAGCAAAGAGTTCGTCAGCCTGATCCGGGAATTCCTTCTTCAGTGAGCTGTATCTTACTTCGCTTAAGATGAACTTCTGGAAGTCGCCTGTCGGTTCCTTGGAATCGAGTGTGAACGGATTTCCTTCTGTTACTGTCGGGTTGTATCTGTAAAGCTGCCAGTATCCGCATTCAACTGCTTCTTTTTCTACTGTCTGCGTCTTTGTCATTCCACCCTTGATACCGTGATTGATGCAGGGAGCATAGCAGATGATAAGGGATGGTCCGTGATAGCTTTCAGCTTCCTTGACTGCCTTAAGGAACTGATTCTTGTCAGAACCCATAGCGCACTGTGCAACGTATACATAACCGTAAGAAGCAGCCATCATGCCGAGGTCCTTCTTCTTGATCTGCTTACCTGCTGCGGCAAATTTTGCGATAGCAGCAGTCGGGGTTGCCTTGGAAGCCTGTCCGCCGGTATTGGAGTAAACCTCCGTATCGAATACGAGTACGTTTATATCCTCGCCGGAAGCAAGAACGTGGTCGAGTCCGCCGTAACCGATGTCGTATGCCCAGCCGTCTCCGCCGAGGCACCATACCGACTTCTTAACAAGGAAGTCCTTCTTTGCCGTGATTTCTTTTGCAAGCTTTCCTTCTTCTCCCTTAAGGTCTGCTGCCTTGATTGCAGCAAGAAGTGCTTCTGCTCTTTCTCTTGTTCCTTCGCCTTCTTCCTTGCCGTCGATCCAATCCAGTGCAGCGGCCTTTACTGCCTCGTTCTTTGTTGCAGCCATCAAAGCCTTGCAGGAATCCTCGATCTTGCTTCTCATCTGGCGAACGCCTGTTGCCATACCAAGACCGTATTCTGCGTTGTCTTCGAAGAGGGAGTTAGCCCAGGATGGTCCGTGCCCCTGAGCGTCTGTTGTATATGGCATTGATGGTGCGGAAGCGCCCCAAATCGATGAACAACCTGTTGCGTTGGCAATCATCATTCTGTCACCGAAGAGCTGTGTAACAACCTTGATGTAAGGTGTTTCGCCGCAGCCTGCGCAAGCGCCGGAGAATTCGAAGTACGGATTTCTGAACTGGGAGTTCTTAACTGTTGCAGGATTTTCAAGCTTCTTTTCAGTAACCTTTCTGCTGTATGTCCAGTTAGCAACCTCATCGCCCTGTGTTTCAAGCGGCTTCATTTCGATAGCCTTTTCCTTTGCCGGGCAGATGTCTACGCAGTTTCCGCATCCGAGACAATCCAGAGGGGATGTGACCATAGCGTACTTGTAAGCAACGCCCTTGCCGTCTGCCATCTTGAAGGTCTTCGGAGCTGCTGCTGCTTCCTTCTCGTCAAGGAGAACAGGTCTGATTGCGGAGTGCGGGCAAACAAATGCACACTGGTTGCACTGGATGCACTTTGCAGGATCCCATTCAGGAACCGTAACGGCAACGCCTCTCTTTTCGTACTGGGACGTTCCGACAGGGAATTCACCGTTTTCTCTGCCAACGAATGCAGATACAGGGAGCTTATCTCCTTCCTGTCTGTTCATGGGAACCATAACGTCTGCTACGAACTTAGGAAGCTTTGCGGCCTTAGCCGGCTTATCCTTTGCTGTCTTCCAGGAAGCAGGGACCTTAACTTCGTGAACTGCTTCAGGATTCATTCCTGCATCTACTGCAGCATAGTTCATGTTAACGATGTCATCGCCCTTCTTGCCGTAGGACTTTTTGATGGATTCCTTAAGATATTTTTCTGCATCAGCAACAGGAATAACCTTTGTGAGGGAGAAGAATGCAGACTGGAGAATCATGTTAATCTTGTTGCCGAGTCCTAAATCTCTTCCGAGCTTTGTTCCGTTTACTGTATAGAACTTAATGTCATTGTTTGCAATGTACTGCTTAAGGTATGCAGGAAGCTCCTTGTCAAGCTCCTTGTCATCCCAGATGCAGTTAAGAAGGAACGTTCCGCCCTTTTTAAGTCCTTCGATTACGTTGTACTGATTAACGTATGCCTGGTTGTGGCAAGCAACGTAGTCGGCTTCTGTAATGAGGTATGTGGACTGGATCTTATTCTTTCCGAATCTTAAGTGGGAAACTGTGATACCGCCGGACTTTTTAGAGTCGTAGTGGAAATATCCCTGAGCATACATATTTGTGTGGTCGCCGATAATCTTGATAGCCTGCTTGTTGGCACCTACCGTACCGTCGGAGCCAAGACCCCAGAACTTGCAGCGTGTTGTTCCTGCAGGCTCTGTAACGAGCGGCTTAACAGGAAGAGAAGTTCCGTTAACGTCGTCTTCAATACCGATTGTGAAGTTGTTCTTCGGATTGGACTTCTTGAGGTTTTCATAAACTGCAAGAATCTGTCCGGGTGTTGTATCCTTGGAGCCAAGTCCGTATCTTCCGCCAACGATAAGCGGCTGCTTCTTTTCGTCATAGAACATTGTCTTAACGTCCATGTAGAGAGGATCGCCGATTGCGCCGGGTTCCTTTGTTCTGTCAAGAACGGCAATCTTCTTTGCCGTCTTAGGAAGTACTGCCTTAAGGTACTTTGGAGCCCATGGTCTGTAGAGTCTGACCTTTACGAGGCCGACCTTCTGGCCCTTCTTTGTAAGGTAGTTAACAACTTCTTCTGCTGTTTCGCAGACAGAACCCATAGCGATGATGACTCTTTCGGCATCCTTAGCGCCTACGTAGTCAAATGGCTTATACTTTCTGCCGGTAAGGTCGCTGATCTTCTTCATATAATCAACAACGATTTCAGGAAGCTTATCATAGTATGGCTGTGCAGCTTCCCTTGCCTGGAAGAAGATATCTTCATTCTGAGCTGTTCCGCGTACAACGGGGTGTTCGGGATTGAGAGCCTTGTCTCTGAATTCCTGTACCTTCTTCATGTTAACAAGCTTCTTAAGATCATCATAGTCGATTGTTTCGATCTTCTGGATTTCGTGAGATGTTCTGAATCCGTCGAAGAAGTGGAGGAACGGAACGGAGCCTTCGATGGAAGCAAGATGTGCAACTGCACCAAGGTCCATAACCTCCTGAACTGATGATGAGCACAGAAGTGCAAATCCTGTCTGACGGCAGGACATAACGTCTGAATGGTCACCGAAAATACAAAGTGCATGAGCAGCAAGTGTTCTTGCTGAAACCTGGAATACGCTCGGAAGAAGCTCGCCTGCGATCTTATACATATTGGGGATCATAAGAAGAAGTCCCTGAGATGCTGTATAAGTTGTTGTCAGTGCACCTGCAGCCAATGAACCGTGTACTGCACCTGCAGCACCGCCTTCAGACTGCATTTCCACAACCTTTACCTTCTGACCGAAAATGTTTGTTGCGCCATGAGCAGCCATGTCGTCAACTGTTTCAGCCATCGGAGAGGATGGTGTGATTGGGAAGATAGCAGCTACATCGGTAAATGCATAAGAGATATAACCGGCAGCGGTGTTACCATCCATAGTTTTCATGTGTTTAGCCATTTAAATACCCTCCTTAAATGCGCTTATATAAAATTATTTTGTGTACAAAATCATACATAGCAATTATACAACATAAAGTTAGTTAAGTTAAGAGCCAATTGAAAAAAGTGCCCAAAAATCGGGCACTTTTTTGTAGTATTTTACATGGCTTCGTTTTTATTCGGTTTTTCCCGTATAAAGCTGATAATAACGGCCCTTTTGAGCGATAAGCTCATCATGGTCGCCGCGCTCTATGATACGGCCGCCCTCAAGGACCATAATAGCGTTGGAATTCTGGATCGTTGAAAGCCTGTGGGCGATAACAAATACCGTTCTGCCCTCCATAAGCTTATCCATACCATCCTGAATAAGCCGCTCCGTTCTGGTATCAATTGAGGATGTTGCCTCATCCAAAATCATAGCCGGAGGATCTGCAACTGCACAGCGGGCAATAGCCAAAAGCTGACACTGTCCGACAGAAAGATTATTGCTTATGCCATCGATCACGGTATTATATCCATCCGGAAGCTTTTCGATAAAGGAGTGGGCATTGGCAAGCTTTGCGGCGGCAATGACCTCTTCATCCGTGGCATCAAGCCTTCCGTAGCGGATATTCTCCATAACGGTTCCGGTAAAGAGATTTGTATCCTGAAGAACCATGCCCAAAGACCTTCTTAAATCGGACTTCTTTATCTTGTTGATATTGATGCCGTCGTATCTTATCTTGCCGTCTTCAATATCGTAGAATCTGTTTATAAGGTTTGTAATCGTGGTCTTTCCCGCACCGGTAGAACCTACAAAGGCAATTTTCTGGCCCGGCTTTGCCCAAAGACTTACGTCGTGAAGGACGGTCTGTCCTTCAACGTAGCCGAAGTCTACGCTGTCTAAGGTCACCTCACCGCGGAGTCTCTCGTAAGTAAGAGTTCCGTCCTGATGAGGATGCTTCCATGCCCAGATACCGGTTCTTACATCGCTTTCGCTTAAGCTTCCGTCCGGGTTTTTCTTGGCATAAACAAGGCTTACATATCCGTCATCTTCTTCCGGCTTTTCATCCAGAATATCGAATACGCGCTTTGCGCCTGCAAGTGCCATAACAACGGAGTTTATCTGCTGGGAAACCATGGATACTGGTCTGTTGAAGCTGTTTGCAAGATTAAGGAAGGAAACCAGATCGCCAAGCGAAAATGCGCCTGCAATGATGGCAATGCCTCCGCCAACCATAGCCAAAACACCATACTGGATGTTTCCGAGCTGAACCATCATCGGCATCATGATATTTGAGAATCCGTTTGCCTTTGCCGTCTTTTCAAAAAGATCCTGATTCCTTTTGTCGAATTCCTTTTTTGCCGCATCTTCATGGCAGAAAGCTTTTACAACCTTTTGTCCGTTGAGCATTTCTTCCACATAAGCATTAACCTTTCCCAAAGTCTTCTGGCGCATGCTGAAGTATTTTGCAGATGCTCCGCCCACGGTTATCGTAATGATATACATAACGACAACAAAGCATGCTATAACCAAAGTAAGCTTCCAGCTGAGTTTGACCATTGCGATCACAACGCTGATCAAAGTGACAATGGTTGAAAGAACCTGAGGAATGCTCTGCGAAAGCATCATCCTGATGTTATCAATATCGTTGGTGAAACGGGACATGATGTCGCCGTATTGATTTACATCGTAGAATTTAACGGGAAGTGTCTGCATGTGAGCAAACACACTGTCTCTTATAGACTTAAGGATCCCCTGGGATGCCTCGTTTAAAAGCAATGTATTAAACAGTGTGCAAAGAATTGCAATGCCGTACAGTCCCGCCATCTTTAATATTGCCTGCAAAAGCCCCGAAAAATCAGGGGCTTGCTGAGAAAGAAGCGGTGCGATGTAGTCATCAATCACGGTTCCGAGGAAAAGTGATGCTCTTACTGCGATGAGGGCACTTCCGACCATAAACAGCATTGCGCAGATGAAGAATACCAGATTCTTTCCGCGGTAATACGACATAAGTCTTTTCAGTGTCTTTCCCGTATTCTTATCAAAGCGGATTTTACCGTACGCAGCGGCACGTGCGCCGGGACCGCGCTCCTTTTGCTCGGGCTTATATTTTTCATTCGGCTGCTGGCTCATCGAAGTCACCTCCTCCCTTGGTCTGAGATTCATAAACCTCTCTATATATCCGGTTAGAGGCAAGAAGCTCTTCGTGAGTGCCTACGCCTGATAATTTTCCGTTATCCAGTACGACAATCTTATCAGCATTCTGAACCGACGAGATACGCTGAGCAATTATAATTTTTGTCGTTCCCGGAATATATGTCTTAAAGCCTGCCCTGATACGGGCTTCCGTTGCAGTATCAACAGCAGATGTGGAATCGTCCAGGATAAGGACCTTCGGACGCCCGATTACGGCTCTTGCAATACAAAGCCTTTGACGCTGTCCGCCGGAAACATTGCTGCCGCCCTGCTCTATATACGCATCAAGACCGCCTTCGAAGTTCTTTACAAAGCTGCTTGCCTGCGCAAGCTCTAAAGCAGCCCACATCTCTTCTTCCGTGGCATCTTCCTTACCCCAGCGAAGATTATCCGCAACGCTTCCCGCAAATAGTATGTTTTTCTGAAGCACAACGGCAATCTGTTTTCGTAATGTATCAAGATCAATATCCTTTACATTGACTCCGCCAACCTTAACCTCGCCGCAGCTTACATCGTAAAGGCGCGGTATGAGGGTTATAAGACTTGTCTTTCCGGAGCCGGTACCGCCGATGATGCCAACTGTTTCTCCGGAGTTTATTGTAAGGCTGATATCCTTGATATAATCCTGAAATCCCTTGTATGCCATTGAAACATTCTTAAATTCAATGCTTCCGTCCTTAATTTCGTATACAGGGTTCTCGGAGTTTCTGATATCAGGCTCTTCGTTCAGCACTTCAACGATTCGCTTTGCAGATGCGGCTGACATTACAAGCATCATAATTGTCACTGCAAACATTAAAAACGACATAAGAACTCTTGCTGTATACGTAAACATACTTGTAAGCTGCCCTGTCGAAAGGTCGCCGGCAACTACAAGCTTTGCTCCGACCCATGCCATCAGCAGAGTAATCGCATACATCCCGACTTCTACAAGCGGAGATGAAAATGCAACTATACGCTCTGCCTTAAGAGCGTTTTGCCTGAGCTCGTCTGATACACCGAAAAATTTCTCTTTTTCCTTTTCCTCTCTTACATAGGCTTTAACGACCCTGATCCCCCTGACATTTTCCTGAACAACGGCATTGAGCTTGTCGTATATCTTAAACATCTTCTGAAAGAGAGGAACACCGAATTTGAATATCAGGAACAATCCGACTACGGCGATAGGAATAATAATCAAAAATATCTTCGGAAGCGTTTTGTTGATCCGAAGAGCCGCAAGCAATGTAAGAGCCAACATCATGGGCGCACGGAAAGCGCCTCTTATGAGCATCATAAACGATTGCTGAATCTGTGTAATATCTGTTGTCATTCTGGTGACCAGACCTGCAGCAGAGAATTTGTCTATATTGGCAAATGAAAAGCGCTGAATATTGTAGTACATATCATGGCGCACATTCTTTGCAAAGCCTGCAGATGCCTGAGCAGATACCCAGCCTCCTGCAACACCCAAAGCAATGGCACCGAATGCATACAAAATAAGTATAAGCCCCACGCTTTTTACAATCTCCATATCCCCGGCTTCAATACCCAGGTCAATCAGGTCAGCCATTTTGTAAGGAATAAGCACTTCAAAAGCAACCTCTCCAACCATGATAAGCGGTGAGAGGAATGCCAGCCACTTATATTCTCTTACGCATTTAGCTAAGCGTTTGATCATAAAACTGTCCTTTCTGTTGCAAAAGTCATTAGGTCTCTTTTGCAATATGTGGTATATTATAACATAATAACATATATCACAATATTATGAAGTTTATATGAACTTGGTTTATAATCGAAGCCGAGGAGTCAAATCAAGCTCGCTTGAATTTGATCTGAGGCACAGCTTATATACACGGAACGGAGATAGATATGGCTTTGGAAATTGATTACGACGTTCAGGCAACGGTCTTCAACATTCAAACATATTGCATTCATGATGGGCCGGGAATCAGAACAACGGTATTTATCAAGGGTTGTCCTTTGCGCTGCCTTTGGTGCTCAAATCCGGAATCAAATCTGCTTAAGCCTCAGCTTATGACATATTCGTCCAAATGCACAGGCTGCGGACAGTGCATTGATTTGTGTCCAAACAAAGCAACAGCAATAGGACCTTACGGTGAAGGCGAAAAACAAAAGATGATTGCCATCACAGACAGAAGCCTTTGCACCGACTGCGGAAAATGCGTTCCCGTCTGCCCAAACGAAGCAAGGGAAATTGCAGGCAAAATAATGAGCGTCCGCGAGGTTATAGACAAGGTAAAAAAGGATAAGCTTTTCTATGACGGCTCCGGTGGTGGAATGACCGTTTCCGGAGGAGAAGCCCTTTCTCAGCCGCACTTTACCGCAAATCTTTTAAAAGCCGCACATGCAGAAGGAATACATACCTGTATTGAAACATCATCCTTTGCATCAAGGGATGTAATTGACGAGGTATTCCCCCATATAGACCTTGGGCTGCTGGATGTAAAGTGCATGGACAATATCCTTCACGAAAAATATACCGGCGTACCAAATGTGCATATTCTTGAAAATATCAGACATATCTGCAAGGATTTACATGTTCCCGTAATAATCAGAGTTCCGACCATTCCGGGATATAATGACTCTCCGGAGAACATCCTTGCAACAGCAGAATTTGCCAAAGAGCTCGGACCTGATGTTATGGTCAACCTTCTTCCGGCGCACAGACTCGGAAAGTCCAAAAACGAAAGCCTTGGCGTCGACGATAAAATCGATATCATTGTCCCAAGCGACGAACATATGAATTCTTTAAAAGCCCTGGTTGAAGAAATAGGCCAGCCTTGCAAAATCGGAGGATAAAGTGAGCGAATTATTAAACCAAATACTTGATATAGAATGGGAACAGTTCAGAACCGTAAACGGCGAAGAACGCGTAAGCTGCCAGGAGCAAAAACCAACATTCCTTAAAATGAGAACAGCGCAGTTTAAGATGTGGGACGACGAAAGCCTCTCTTCCTATCTTGAAGACCTTAAGCTGTCCGAAAAAGAACATAGAAATATGCTCCGCGAAAAGTACATAAGAATGATGGAAAACAGCGAACCGGAAAAATTCGCAATCTTCGGCAGGGACCTTCCTCCGGTATCCGAGGAAAAGAAAAAACTGGTTACAGATATCTGGGATATTATGCTTAAGCAGACAGAGAACCTGAGAAAAAAGTATCCTGTGCTTGCTCTGGGCGGAAGACCTCTTCTTGCATCCGAAGAAAAAGGCTGGTCTTCAGTTGAAACATATCAGACATGCGAACTTACAACCTTCTCCGAAAATACACTGCACTGCTTCCTTAGGCATATTAAAAACCTTGAGGCTCAGGGCATCGACATTGTATATAAGATTCAGGAAAACTCGGTAACCTGCCTTGGCTACAAGAATATGGACGAGGCAGAAGCCGCAATGGCACAACAGTTCATGAATGAAATGGGCATTGAAGCTGAGCCGGGCTGCGGCTGCTGCGGCATAGAATAGGTAAACCCGAATTCTACTGATCCATTATGTGAGAATTTCTGATTGCGGGATCGGATATCTTTCCTTTTATTTCAAAGGCATGATCCATAAGAAAATCGCTTGATGAGGATGAGAACCCCTGCGTTTTGAATTCATTTATGATAAGGGATGATATCTCTTCGATGATTCCTCCGGAATCAGGACCGCCTTCTGTAAGCCTTTCGCCAAGAGATGAAACCTCAGCCCCGAGCACGGGAAGCTGCTTCATAAGCGAGTTGGTCCACTTATAGTAAGGGCGAAAGCGCAAATTAAGAAGAAAAACAAGAGCCTGTGTATGTTCAATAAAAATTGACTTGGACTGAAAGGCGGATACCTTGTCACCACGCTTTTCGCAGCGGTAGAAATTATACTGCCCCGACTGAGCAGCAACGGCTGCATGGTGTGAAAGCTTTTTTCTGCGGACGTCCTCCGGATAATGAGCAAGTATTTTATTTCTGATTCCGGTAAACTGTCCAAGGCCATCCTCCCAGACCTGTCCGTTTGTTACAACTGCAAAATTGGAGTCAGGAAGAAAGCGCCACTCTGACAGGACCTCTGGCGCACGGTTTAAGCCCGTATATCTGCAATAAAAGCTTTCAATCGACATTACCCCCACTCTGTCTGATGTCATATCAGACTGGCGGAGCCTTTTAAATCCCATAAACTCTTTGGGAAGCGCATCATATACTTCTGAAAGAAGCTGACCGTATTTTGTATAATCTTCATTTGAAAGCCAAATACAAAATCCGGGACCCCAGTCGTGGTCTCTTGATATTTCATCATCAAAGCCAAAGCACTCTGAGCCTTCGCCAACCAGACCAAACGCTGCCCTTCCGATTACTTCAGGGCAAGCCTTTTCGATTGCCGGTCTTCCTACTTCCTCAAAATACTTTCTGCAAAGTTCAAGTCCGTTCATTTTTATACCTTTTTTCATTCTGCATATTTACTATATTCTACCATACTTTTCCGAACATAATGGCATAAAAAGGAGCAGGACATTTGCCCTGCTCCTTTGCAATGTTTGATTTTTCGATTTTCCCGATTACTTGAGGAGAGCTCCGGAAATAACGATTTCCTGAACCTGAGAAGAGCCTTCGTAAATTGAGCAAACACGGATGTCTCTGTAAATCTGTTCAATCTGGTATTCTCTTGAATAACCATATCCGCCGAAGATCTGAAGTGCCTTGCTGATTACGTCGATTGCTGTTTCGCAAGCGAAGAACTTAGCCATAGATGCATACATTGTAGCATCCTTTTCCTTCATATCAACTTCGTATGCAGCATGGTATACGAGTTCTCTTGCAGCTTCGAGCTTCGTCTTCATTTCTGCGAGCATGAATGCGATAGCCTGGTGCTTGCAGAGCGGCTTTCCGAACTGAACTCTTTCCTTAGAGTATGCAACGGCAAGTTCAAGAGCCTTTTCCATCATACCGATTGCCATGGAAGCAACGCCTGTACGACCATTGTTAAGTGTCTTCATAGCATTGATGAAGCCGAGGTTTTCTTCGCCAACCATGCAGCTTGCAGGAACGCGAACATCTTCGAGAATAACGTCAGAAACAGGAGCGCCCTTCTGGCCCATCTTTTCTTCCGGCTTACCTGTGGATACGCCCGGAAGCTTCATATCAACGATGAATGCGGAAATTCCCTTTACACCGAGTTCAGGAGCAGTCTTAGCATAAACGATCGTGTAATCTGCTACAGGAGCAAGCGAAATGAATGTCTTTCTTCCGTTGAGGATGTAGTCGTGTCCGTCCTTAACTGCCTTTGTCTGAATGGAAGCAGCATCAGAGCCGGCGCCAGGTTCTGTAAGGCCGAATGCTATAACTGTTTCGCCGGATGCTACACCCGGGAGATACTTAGCCTTCTGCTCGTCTGTACCGCCATAAAGGATCGGTTCGCAGGAAAGAGCTGAAATGTAAATGGAAGCTGCAGGACATTCCTTGCAGAGCTGTTCTGTTACGAGCGCATATGCTCTGAGGTCCATTCCCGCTCCGCCGTACTCTTCAGGAATAAGGAGTCCCATAAGACCCATTTCCTTCATTGTTTCGATGACATCTTCGGGAAGCTTTTCTGTTTCATCAACTTCGTGTCTGATTGGTGCGAGGGTCTTTTCGGCAAATTCTGCTACCATGTCGCGGATGCCTTCATGATCCTCGTTAAAATAAAGTACTGCCATAATTTTTCTCTCCTATTCGTTAAATATTTCATGAAATATAACAATAACTATTTCTGTTCCATGTACTTAGCAAGACCGCCCCATGTTTCCTTGAATATTTCAGCAGGCATTTCCTTGAGGTCCTTTGCAACTACAGGTCTGAATCCCATATGAGCGATGATGTCCTTTTCAAGATCCATGCCCGGTGCGATTTCAATAAGTGTAAGTACGTGGTCGATAAGCTTAAATACGGCTCTTTCAGTAATGTAGAATACATCCTGTGTGTCAGGAGCATACTTGCCGGAGAATGTGATCTGTCCGACCTTCTCAACGAACTTCGGATATTCCTTCTTCTCTACCGTGCCGTCTTCGTGCTTGATCTTCTTTTCGCCGAAGAGTGTTCCTACGAAAAGAACCTTCTTTGTTGTTGCTGTGATATCAACAAATCCGCCGGGGCCTGTAAGTCTTGTGCCCATTCTGGATACGTTGTTGTTTCCTTCTGCATCGATCTCTCCGATACCAAGGGATGTGCAGTCAAGAAGACCGCCGGAGATAAGGTCGAACATTTCGTTAGGTGTAACGATTGCATCAGGGTTATATGCAGAACCGAAAGATGGAAGCGGACTTGGAACGCCGCCGATCATACCTGACTCTGTTGACATGATGATGTCATCCGTCTTTCCTTCTTCGTTGATAACCTTTGCCATTTCAGCCGGCATACCAACGCCGAGGTTTACGATATTGCCATCACGAAGCTCCATTGCCGCACGGCGGAGAATAATCTTTCTTGCATCGAACGGAAGCGGATCGATAGCGTTGAGAGGCTTCTTGATGTCGCCGCAGAAGGATGGTTCATAGTAATAACCTTCTGTCATCCAGCAGTGCTTTGGATCCTGGTCAACAACTACGTAATCCACAAAGTTGCAGGGGATCTTTATATCCTTTGGATTAAGCGTGCCTGCCTTAGCAAGATATTCAACCTGAACTATTACTATACCGCCGCAGTGCTTAACAGCATTTGCAACAGAGTAGCCTTCGTTTACTACTGATTCATGAGCAAAGGAAATGTTTCCGTTTTCATCAGCGATTGTTCCTCTTAAGAGAGCAACATCGCACCGGAATGAAGGATAAAAGAGGTATTCTTCGCCTTCGAATTCGATAAGCTTTACGATTTCATCGCCGCAGTCCTTTGCCTTCTGGTTCATTTTGCCCCCCTCAACACGAGGGTCAACAAACGTACCAAGACCTGTCTTTGTGATGAGACCGGGTCTTCCTGCACCGATTTCTCTCCAGAGGTTGATCCCAACACCCTGCGGAATGCAGAAGCTTGCTATGTCATTAGAGAGGACCTGCGCACAAAGTGAATATGCTGAACCGATGTGAGCTCCCGTCCACTTTTCAACAAGTCCGGGACCTGCTTCACCAAGCCTTGTAACACCTCTTACGCCGTTGCTGTTATCAGGGCCGTCTTCTCTCGGACATCTGTCTGTGCCTATGAAGTTGTTTCCATAGCCCCAGTCACCCATAGCCGAACCCTGCTTAAGGTTGAGCTTGCAGGGATGTCCTGTTTCTTTGAAACTGTCTCTGATTGCAATTCCGAGTCCTTCAGGCCAGCCTGAAAGGCCCATACCGGAAAGGCATACTGTTGCGCCATCAGGAATCAGCTTTGCTGCTTCCTGAGCAGTAATAAATTTTGCCATAATTAACCTCCTGGTACTACACAATTATACAGTATAATTCTATGCTTTTAATACGGAATAGTCAATCAAAAAAACTCCCCCTGAAAGGGGAGCTGGTGTGCCCGGCGGGATTCAAACCCGCGGCCTTCGGAGTCGGAGTCCGACGCTCTATTCAGCTGGGCTACGGGCACAAAAAGTGTCAATGGGCAATAGCCCATTGACACATAACTTTTTGAAAACTATCTACCGTACTGGCAGTCGTTGTTTCCGGAGTTTGTAATCCACATTTCGAGCATGTTGATTGGGTCGTTGAAGTCTGCAATCCAACCTTCACGTGCGAAGTCGAAGTTTCCGTTCTTTCTTTCTTCAAGGAATACGTTCCAGTCCTGAACAGCGATCGAAAGTTCGATACCGATCTGCTTGAAGTCTTGCTGAATGGATTCAGCAACTGCGATGTGACCGGAAGATTCGTTTGTGAGGTATTCTACCGTGATCGGTGTGGAAGGATCAAGCTTTCCGTCCTTGAACTTGTAACCGGCAACCTCGAGGAGCTCGATTGCCTTAGCAATTGTAGCATCCTTATCGTTGTTGATTGCATATGCATCATAGTATCCCTTTGTGGAAGCTGTCTTGAATACGCCGCCGTTGCCGTCTGCCATTCCGAGTGGAATGTAAGCATCAGCAGCAACCTGTCCTGTCTGTCCTACGTTCTCACAGATGTAGTCTCTGTCGATGAGGAGAGAGAATGCTTCTCTCATGCAAGCAGCCTGTGCAGGTGTCTTATCCGCGAAGAGCTTGCTCTGGCAGTTGAATGCAGCATAGTATGTACCAAGCTCATCTACGATGTAGAATTCAGGGTTCTTGAGAAGGTTTGCAACCTCATCTGTCGGAACAGAGTCTGCAAAGTCGATGTCTCCGGCATTGTATGCAGCATAAATTGCTGTATCGTCAGCGGAAAGCATGAACTGAAGTCCATTAAGGCTTACGTTTGCAGCATCGTACCAGTTAGGATTCTTTGCGTATGTCATGGAAACATCGTGATCCCATTTTGTGCATACGAATGGTCCGTTGCATACGAATCCGGCTTCCTGGCACCACTTTCCGGGATCTGTTCCGTTCGGATCAGCCTTTTCTACGGAAGCCTGGTGAACAGGATAGAATGTCGGGAATGCCATAAGGTCTTCCATGTAAGCGCATGGTGCTGTGAGCGTGAACTCGAGTGTGTTAGCATCAACAGCCTTTACGTTGATGAGAGAATCCTCTGTGTCACTGTATCCGTCAAATCCGGAATACATATAGCCATAGTCGGAAGCTGTGGAGAGAAGAGCTGCTCTCTGCCATGAATATACGAAATCGTTGGCATCAAGCTTGTCTCCGTTGGACCACTTAAGACCTTCCTTAAGCTTTACTGTGTAAACTGTTCCCTCTGCATTTGTTGTGTAGCTGTCTGCACATGCAGGAACGCACTTACCTTCAGCATTGTATGTGTAGAGTCCGGAGAAGGAGTTTGCAGCAAGGCAAGCACCGTCAACGGAGGAGTTGAGTGCAGGGTCAAGATAATCAGGCTCGGAAGCGAGGTTGATCTTAAGAACGTCAGCACCGTTGTCCATCTTTGCATACATGAAGAACTTTGTAGCGAAAGCGTTGGAATATACTCCGCTTACATAAGGCTTCTGAAGATAGATGTCGTTGTAGTAATAGAGTGGGATTACGCAGTAGTTAGACATAAGAATGTCTTCTGCATCGTGCATCATCTGTGTTCTCTTTGCTGTGTCTGTCTCGGACTTGATCTTTGCGATCAATTCGTCGTACTGAGCCCAGTCCTTAACAGGATCGATGAATGCACTTGTTACAAGTGTGAGAGCCTTTTCAGGATCTCCGCCCGTCTTTTCTGCCTGTTTCTGTTCTCCGCAAGCAGCGAAGCAGAATACCATGCAAAGAACGAGCATAATAGCTACTAATCTTTTCATTTTTTTCTCCTTTAATAAAAATTTTCTTCGAAAAAGATTAAACGAATATATGTTGAAGCCGGATTATTTATTCCAGCATGCAACCATGTGACCATTTCCTCTGTCTGTAAGAGGAGGATTTTCCATAGCACACTGCTCTGCTGCATACATGCAGCGTGTTCTGAACGGGCAGCCGCTCGGCATATTCAGAGGACTCGGTACATCACCCTGAAGCACGATTCTCTTTGATGATCTTGCAATAACAGGATCCGGAATGGGAACTGCCGATAAAAGCGACTGCGAATACGGATGCAGCGGGTTATTGTTGAGCTCATCGGATTCTGCTGTTTCAACAATGTGACCAAGGTACATTACCGCAATTCTGTCCGAAATGTGATGAACAACCAGAAGATCGTGGGCGATAAACAAGTATGCCATACCCATCTTTTCCCGGAGCTCTTCAAACATATTGATAACCTGTGCCTGAATTGATACGTCGAGTGCAGATACAGGTTCGTCGCATACGATAAACTTCGGATCTACTGCCAACGCTCTTGCAATACCGATCCTCTGGCGCTGTCCGCCGGAGAATTCGTGAGCATATCTTGTGGCGTGCTCTGCATTAAGGCCTACCGTTTCCATAAGGGAAAGAATTTTTTCTCTTCTCTCGCGTTTATTTTCGCAAAGCTTATGAACATCCAGAGGTTCTCCGATAATATCTTCAACCGTCATACGCGGATTGAGCGAGGAATACGGATCCTGGAATACCATCTGCATTTTCTTTCTTAATGTATGAATATTCTTTTCCGTTACGTACTGACCGTCAAATTTTACTGTTCCGCCGGTCGGCTCATAAAGCCTTAACAAAGTACGGCCAACGGTTGTTTTTCCGCAGCCTGATTCTCCTACAAGGCCGAGGGTCTCTCCCGGCTTGATGTTAAAGCTTACATCGTTTACGACCTTGGAATATACAGGGTGAAGTCCGCCCTTATGAAGGAAATACTTTCTGAGGTTTTCAACTTCTACTAAATATTCGCCCATTTATATTTCCTCCTTTCCCGTTCCGTCTTTTACGTTCATCCAGCAGGATGCCTTGTGATTCTCGTTGATCCAGAGTTCATCCGGGATTTCAGAAAGACAAATCTTCATTGCACTGTCGCATCTGGGACAGAATGCACAGCCCTTCGGAAGATTGAGCATATTGATCGGAGTTCCTCCGATCGGAACGAGTTTTTCATTCATGTTGGAAGCGGTCGGTATGGAACGAAGGAGACCCTTAGTGTACTCATGCTTTGGATTATAGAAAATCTCATGAGCAGTTCCTCTTTCGCAGATTCTTCCGCCGTACATTACGATGATATTATCGCAGAGCTGAGCAATAACACCAAGGTCGTGGGTCACAAGAATAACAGCCATTCCGAGCTTTTTCTGAAGGTCCTGAATGAGCTCCAGGATCTGCGCCTGAATCGTAACGTCCAAAGCCGTTGTCGGTTCGTCGGCAATAAGGATATCGGGTTCGCAGGCAAGAGCCATGGCTATCATAACTCTTTGACGCATTCCGCCTGAAAGCTCAAACGGATATTGCTTAACTCTCTTTGAAGGCTCGTTGATCCCTACAAGGTCGAGCATTTCAATCGCCCTTTTTTTTATCTCATCGCCTTTTCTGTCCGTGTGGAGACTGATAGCTTCTTCAAGCTGGTTTCCGACTGTAAATACAGGGTTTAACGAAGTCATCGGATCCTGGAATACTATGGAACAGCATTTGCCGCGGAATCCGGCCATCTGCCTTTCATTCCACTTTGAAATTTCCTGACCCTTGTATAAAATGCTGCCTTCGGTGATCCTTCCGGTAGATTCAAGGATCTGCATAATCGAATAAGCCGTAACGGACTTTCCCGAACCGGATTCACCTACGATACCAAGTGTTTCGCCGTAACCAAGGTTAAAGCTTACACCGTTTACTGCTTTTACCTCACCTGAGTCTGTAAAGAATGAGGTATGCAGATTCTGAACACTGATTAAAGTTTCTGCCATTTTTCTTACCTCTATTTCTTGAGCTTAGGATCGAATGCATCGCGAAGTCCGTCGCCTAAAAGGTTAAGACTTAATACGATGAGACAAATCATGATCGCCGGGAATACCAGCTTGTACGGATAGCTCTGAAGCCCTTCTCTTGCCGCATTTGCGAGAGATCCCAAAGACGGCATCGGTGCGTTGACACCAAGACCTACAAAGCTGAGGTAGCTTTCCGTGAATATTGCCGACGGAACCTGAAGTGCCGTTGAAATAATAATTACCGAAATACAATTCGGAAGAATGTGCTTTTTAATAATTCTTGCAGAGCTTGTTCCTATGGACTTTGCAGCAAGAATGTATTCGTTTTCCTTAATGGAAAGGATCTGCCCTCTTACCTGTCTTGCCATGGATACCCAGTACAGACATCCGTAAACGATAAAGAGGGAAATCATATTGCTTCCGAGCCTTGAAAGAATGCTTCCCGGCGGAAGTGTAATTGCTTCCTTAAGTACTACCGACAGCAGGATAATGATAAGCATATCGGGCAGAGAATAGATAATATCTACTATACGCATCATTATCATGTCTGCCGTGCCGCCCACATATCCCGAAATACTGCCGTAAATAACTCCTATAAACAATACGATTATACTTGCAAATATTCCTACCAGAAGTGAAACTCTTGTTCCGTAGATAACACGCACAAAGTAGTCTCTGCACTGTTCATCGGTTCCGAATATATGCGGGAATCTTTCTCCGCCGTTTTTAATATACTCCTGCTCCAGCTCGGAATATGTAAACGGAGCGAGATTTTTTGCACCCTTATCGCGTTTTCCGTTTACGGAAAGCATTTCATCGTACTCGTAGGGAACGATCATTGGTGCAATGATGATCGTAAGGATGATTATTACAAGAATCACCATACTGATTACGGCAAGTGGGTTCTTTATAAGCTTTTTGAATCCGTCTTTAAAGAAGGAAACGCTTTCGCTCATAACATCCTGCTGTTTTTTCTCTTCGTCTGTTGCCGGCTCAAAAAGATCCGGATTCTGCTGCAGACTGAAAGGTTTGAATGCCATTGTTTCCTCCTTTCCTAATCAAGATTGATTCTCGGGTCAACCAGCTTGTAAACAATATCTACAAGAAGGTTTGCCACAACCATAAGAGTAGCGAGGAAGATCGTTGTTGCCATAATGACTGTATAGTCGCGGTTAGAAATGGCACTTACAAATTTGCTTCCGATTCCTCCTACCGTAAATACAGTTTCAACTACCATTGACCCTGTGATGATATATGCGATTTCAGGCCCTGCATAAGTAACGATAGGAATAAGACTGTTACGAAGTGCATGCTTGAAAATAATTTTCCAGCGCTTTACGCCCTTTGCCTTGGCTGTTCTGATGTAATCCTGCGAAAGGGCATCCAGCATGGATGTCTTTGCAAGTCTTGTGGTATACGCCATCGGATATGCACAGAGAGCTACAACAGGAAGTACATAGCTTGTTTCTGTTGCGCTCCAGGCCGGGAACCAGCCAAGCCTGATACAGAATATCAATAACAGAAAAGTTGCCAATACAAAGCTCGGCACTGCCGTAAACAAGGTTGAGAAGAATACGATTATTCTGTCCGGAAGCCTGTTGCGCATAAGGGCTGCCGTGCTTCCGAATATGGTCCCCAAAACCAAAGCTATTGTTACAGCCAAAAGGCCAAGCTTTGCGGAAATCGGGAACGATTCTTTAATAATGTCGGTGATCTCTCTTCCGTTCTTGAGAGATACTCCGAAATCTCCCTTAAATACGCCCCTCATATAAATGAGAAACTGCTCCGGGAGTGGTTTATCCAGGTTGTAACGCTCTTCAAGGGCCTTGATAGTTGCGGGGCTTAAAGCCTTTTCCTTGTTGAACGGGCCACCCGGAATAGCGTGCATGGCAAAAAATGTGATACCGCAAATAATTGCAATGGTCACGATTGCCAGTATTACACGTTTTACGATGTAGCGGGTCATTTTTTTATCCTTCTGTTAACTGTAGTTTTACCTTATATCTTCAAGTTTAATAACTTTGACAGACAATTTTGATAATTCATCCGTAAGGGATGCCGCACCTTTTTCCAAAGCACTGGAAAGCTCGATTTTCGTCATTGATGTATTCAGCAGAAGTGGAAATTCTCTGAGCTTTCCGCCAGCTTCTATCATGACTGCCGCCTTCCCTTCCTTATCGCAGCAAAGAAGTTCATCCCAAAGAGGCTTTGGTATCTTCGGCATATCAGTGGTAAGACACAGGGTCCAAACCTGATCAACTTCCTTTTGAGACTCAACAATGCGCTGGAGCGTACTGTTGATGCCTGCACTCGTTTGAATATTTTTAAATCCGGCAACATCTACCGCCGTACTGCTTCTTGCTTTAGGAAGCGAAATCAGCCTTTGCGGCATAAATGCCAGTTGATCCGTACACTCTTCCAGCGGAGTCTGTCCGCCTGCAAATACCAGACCGGCAGACGTAAGAAGCGTTGTAATGTATTCCGCCTTTTCAGCATTATACAAAACTTCTCTGGTTTTGCACTCAGCCATGATCGCTTTAGAAAGCTGCTGGGCAAGCATCTGCGGATTCCATTCTATGTTTTGTGCACCTACACAGACAAAGAATCGTGCCATTTCGATCCCTGCTTCGGCAAAAGCCGTGGGAACCATGCACATCTGAGCTGTCAGTCGGGCAATATCCTCCTCCATGTATCCCGGTTTGCAGTTTTCAAACTCAAGGTTACAAAGCCTGTCGCCCGAAAGAATAAACTTCTCGAATCTTACCTGACCCAATGTCAGCTTTGTAAGCTCTCTGTACTTCTTATACCAGTCATAGAACTTTTCGAAGTACGAAGCCAGAAGAGCGAAGTTATCTTCTGCTTTTGCAAGAAGCTCGATGAACACTTCACCGTCTACATATTCATGTTCAAGACATCCGTCGCACGAATCAATATATTCAGGACAAAGACCTGAGCCTGCAAGAAGCTTATACATTTTCTCTTCTTTAAGAAAATCTATTCTTGATGCGTAGGTCTTCTTTACTTTATTCTTTTTTATCTCTATTTCGTTCTTCATGCTATAAGTGCAACAATATCGTAGCCACCGTCATATATGTAAGAAGCGATAAGGCATCAACAATCGTGGTTATGAACGGTGATGACATTACAGCCGGATCAGCTCCGAGTCTTTTTGCCGCAAACGGAAGAGTGGAGCCCACTATCTTTGCCAATACAACCGTAACAAAAAGCGAGATCGATACAACTGCCGCAATGATCGGAGATATTCCGGTGTTTCCAAACAGCATCCCGTCAAGGAAAATAAGCTTAAGGAACGATACTGCCGATAATACAGCACCGCACAAAAGCGATACACGGAACTCCTTCCATATTACTTTTAAGATGTCGCCGAGCTCTACTTCTCCGAGACTCATGCTTCTTATAATAGCTACGCTGGCTTGCGAACCGCAGTTTCCGCTTGTATCCATCAGCATCGGAATAAAAGCAGTAAGTGCCACGACCGCAGCCAAAGCATCCTCATATTTATTAAGAATAATTCCGGTAAAGGTTGATGAAATCATCAGTACCAGCAACCATGGAATTCTCTGTTTCCATATTTCCCAAACCGAAGATCTTAAATACGGATGCTCGGACGGCATAATAGCAGCCATCTTTTCAATATCCTCTGTTGCTTCTTCAGTCAGGACGTCGATAGCATCGTCAACGGTAACGATGCCTACAAGCCTGCCGTCATTATCCACAACGGGAAGAGCCGTAAAGTCGTACTTTGCAAGCATCTGAGCCACAAGCTCCTTATCGTCCGTTGTATGAACAAAGATGACGTCCTCTTCCATTATGTCTTTTATAAGCGCTTCGTACGGATGCAGAAGCAGATCTCTTACGGAAACAAGACCTATCAGCCGCTTCCTGTCAGTTACATAGCATATGTAAATGGTTTCTTTTTCAAGACCTGTTTTTCTGATATGATCGAAGGCATCCTTGACCGTCATGCCGAGATGAAGGTCCACATACTCTATCGTCATAATAGAGCCTGCGGAATCTTCCGGATAGTTCAGTATCTGATTGATAGTCCTGCGTGTCTGGGCATCGACGTTCTGGATCATACGCTTTACCACATTGGCCGGCATTTCCTCAATAACGTCTACAGCATCATCCACGAACATATCGTCCATGACTTCCCGGATTTCCTTATCGGTAAGAGCTTTGATAAGCTCCTCCTGCAAATCGGGATTAAGCTCAACGAAAGTATCTGCTGCCAGGTCTTTCGGAAGAAGTCTGTAAAACTTAGGCAGTTGCTCATAGGTAATCTTGTCATCATCAACAAGGTCCTCCATTACTTCCGCAATATCGGCAGGATTGAGGGTATCAAGATACTCGCGGAGAGCTCTGAATTGTTTATTCTGAATCATTTCAACGATCGCATTGACATCCATTGAATTGTCCATTCTGCCCTCCTTTCGTATTCTTGATTTTGCGAACACAAAAACTACCCCAATCTTAATTGAGCAATTTATTTTACGCGTTTTTTGTTGGAATTGCAAGTATTTTTAGAAAATTATGTCCTTGCAGCAGATACTTGCGTATGTACAATACGCACATGAATCATAGAGAGACCCTATCCTCTTAGGAGAAATATCAATACTTCCCGAGGCAAGCTTTTCGCAAAGCTTCGTAAGAGTGGCCGTAAATTGACTCTTAAATTCGGAATCCACATCCATGCCGTCAAGATGATAAGCCTTTTTGATTTTGGAAAGCACCTCATCGGACAATTCCTCTGCCGGAAGCTCTTCAAGCCTTGCCGAGACCTGCGGATCCCTGATATTGAAATAGAATACCCCTGAGGGGATCTCGTCCGAAAAGCTTCCCGCAGCAGCTTTAAGATAAACCATAAGCTGAAGCTGAAGTCCGGCTTCAACTAATTTTTTCGAGAATTTTGTATTTCCTGATTTATAGTCTATTATGCGGACATACCTTCCATCCTCTCTGCGGCAGACATCAACTCTGTCGATCTGACCTTCGATATATACCGTTCCTGCGGAGGTATCAAGGATAATGGGCGGGAATACGCCGTCTCCTGCAAAGCGGCTTTCCAGATACATTTTTTCAATGCCGCTTTCTCTGATTTCTTCTGCCATATGCCCGGCAAAACGCAAACAAACATTTCTGATTCTTTTACCTGTATAAATCTCGGCTTTTCCCGAAAGTAAAACTCCGTCCAATTTGTTTTCAGAAATATCCTTAAGAATAATGTCTATGCGCTTTTCAAGATCGCTGTCCGAAACAAGATTCCAATCATCAATATCTCTGCATAAGCGCATCAGGACTTCATGATATACTATTCCGGCTTCGCTGCCGCCAATGCCGAATTCTTTCGGCTCTTCGGGCCTTAATCCATAATGAACAAAATGCTTAAACGGGCATGATGCAAAGCCATCCATTCTGGACGGGCTGAACGAATACGGCTTGTCTTTTGAGAACAGGGTTTTTGCTAATTCTTTTCCAAGCGGCTTTTGGATATTCCTGTACTTTAAGCCATATATCAATTCCGCAGAATCGGCTTTAACTTCGTTATATACATCCTTCCACAGCGGCGATAGCTCTTTCCCTTCCATGGAGCCCTGCAGCACTTTTACCAGATGACTTTTTGCAAGGTCTTTGCCTTCCAAAAAGACAGTGTCGTCGTCCGGGGCGGAAATATCCGTACGGACAGGTATACCGGGATATGCCATGGAAATGTCAGAAAGTAAACCTGATGCTTTAATGCTGTCACCGTTTTGATCTGCCATAAGGCATCCCATCCAAAGATACTCCCTGCAGCACGAAAGCGTTCTGCAAACAGAAAACAAGGACTCCGCGTATAAAGCATCGGAGGATTTGGAAAGATTTATTCCGTATGAAGATACAAGATTCAATTCGTTTTCGGTGAGAATGCCGTCGCGGCTGCCTTCTTCGGGGATAAGCCCGTCATTAAAGCCTGCAATATACATTGCCTTTACATCATCGGCAAAAGATCTTCCCATTTGACCTAAGGATACTCTTCCCTGAGACTGGGGAAGAATTCCCACCTTTATGTCTCGGCACGCATTAACAAAGATATCCGAAAATTCTTTCGTGCTTATTTCTTCCGTTCCTATAAGCTCTGCCATTTGATCCATGATACCGACCAGGGCATCGAATACCTGCGCGCTTTCTTCTGCAGCATCAACAAAGCCTTCCTCTGCCTGAGCAAGAGCTAAAGCATCAAGCCTTGAAGAAAGCTTTTGTTCATCCTCAATAAATGCATACAGAGTTTTTAATTTATCCAAAACGCTTTTTGAAGACTGCATTTTGAGTTTAAACGGAAGAAGCACATCGGAAAGAATCTTCCGCATTTCTTCAAGACGGTCAAAGCTGTACTCAAACTCATTTTTTCCGTATTTGAAAGGCTTTTGGAATTTATCGCCTTTGATATGATAGCGTTTTACATAGTGATCAAGATCTTCTATATCTTCATACTCAAAGCTCATAATGCCGCTTTTGCAAAAACGAATAACATCCCTTGCGGCAAAGTCTTCATTTACAATATCCAAAAGCGATATAACTGCATCAACTGCATTATTATGAAGTATGCTTCTCTTTTCGTCGGCAAACAAAGGGATGTTATATGACGAAAAAACCTTTTTGATCGCGCTTACTATTTGAGGGGAATTACCACAGTATACGGCGAAATCAGAATAATTATACGATCTTTCTCTTACAAGTCTTCTGATATCCGCAGCAATAGTCTCCGCCATGGAAAAAGGATTCGCACAGTTTACAATGCACATTTTATCCGACGAAAGCTTTCCGAGAATCGAAACGGCTTCGGCATCATCCTTTATACACAGCGAGTCCGGCACAAGATTTAAAAGCTTTGCAGATGTTTTTCTTGTCACTTCAAAATTACTGCCGCTGCCGCTTTCAAGAGCAATGCCGAGTCCTCTGCTGTATTTTTCAAGCTCGCTTAAGTACTTAAGCTCTCTTTGCGTAAATGAATAGAAACCGTAATAATATATTTTATATTCCCTGAGAAAGCGGCAATCCTTGATTTTATTTGTAACAAACGCAAGCAAATCTTCGGAATCGGTAAAACGTCCGGCAAGGGCCTTTTCGTATTCCCGGTACATAAGCTTCATATCGGCAAGCTTTCCCCCGAGCAGCCCTTTTGATGATTCAATCAGCTTATCAAGCTCTTTTTCATCAACATCATTTTGTTTAAGCCGGACTATAAAGTCGCCGCTCATATCAATAAAACCGTCCTCCGGACTTACTGATGAAAAGACACCGAGAGCATCTTTGTTTTGCACCGCGATCCTGCGAAGAAGCATGGAGCGCCCAATGGCATTAACAGGGGTAAGTCCCGGATAACCGCATTCATGCATGATTTCATCATGAAGCTTTTGTCCGCGGACAACCCTCAAATCAAAAAATCCGGAGGAATTCAAGATATCAAATGCCTTCTTCTCCACAGACAGTGACGCCTGTGCAGGAACAACAAGAATTACCTTCTCACCGGATCTTAAATCCTCATCTATTTGATTAAAAAGCAGCCCGGCAAGGTTTTCTCCTGAGCCTGCTTCAAATACTTTAAGCATACGATTAACTATGTTCTTTCATGTAGGCTTTAATTATTTCCTCTTCGGAAAAATGAGTCTTAACGCCTTTTACTTCCTGATAGGTCTCGTGACCCTTGCCCATCATAACAACCATTTCTCCCGGCTTTGAGATATCCAGCATATGCTCGATTGCCTCTTTACGGTCGTATATAACCTCGTATGGGCAAGCGTAAACATTTATGCCTTCAATAATGGTTTTGTTTATATCATCTATTTCATCGTATCTCGGGTTATCTGCCGTAAGAATAATGTAATCGGCATATTTTGCAGCAGCCCTTCCCGTTCCGAACCTTCGCTCAAGTGCCCTTGCTCCGCCGCTTCCGAAAACTGCGGTGATCTTTGAAGGATTGTACTGCTTTAATGTAGACAGCGTGCTTTCCGTGCTTACCTCGTTATGAGCATAATCGATAATAAAGTATCCGCGGTCAAGAGCTTCTTTTACTATTTGAGTGCGCCCCTTGATAACAACGTTTCTAAGACCCTCTGCAACAGCCTTGGCATCCGCACCGAGATAAGCTGCAACGGCTGCGGCGGTAAGCGCATTTTCAACATTATGAAGTCCGGGCACACCGGTCGTTATGCGCTGTTCTATTTCACCATGCATATCAAAGCTTACGCCTATAAGGTCCTTTTCCAATATATTACCGATATTATCTGCACAAAAATCTGCACTGCCTTTGCTTGATGCAGTTTTATATTCCTTAACCTCGCAGACCATCTCAAGACCGTACTTATCGTCTATATTGGTAACAGCCTTATCGACCTGCGAGAAAAATGCTTTCTTGCAGTTTTTGTACTCTTCAAAATCAGCGTGCTCTCCCGGGCTTATATGATCCGGCGAAAGATTGGTAAATGCGCCGATCTCAAAATGAAGACCGTCGATCCTGTGAGTTTTTGTGGATTGAGAAGAAACCTCCATCAAAACGATCTCGCAGCCGGCCTCTTTCATTTCTGAAAAGAACTTCTGAAGCTCGTAGGACTCAGGTGTAGTGTTGCTCGTCTCAATGTATCGGTCACCATAGAAAACGCCTATGGTTCCTATCATTCCGACCTTTTTGCCGGCTGCTTCAAGGATGCTTTTTATCATATGCGTTGTTGTGGTTTTTCCCTTGGTCCCCGTAACACCTACAAGCCTTAAGCTTTCTGCAGGATGATCAAAAAAATTTGCCGAAATGAACGGCAGCGCAGCTCTTGTGTTTTTTACCATAACAACGCAAACATCCGAAGGAACTTCCGTTTCCCGTTCAACCAAAAGCGCCTTTGCTCCGTTTTTAAGTGCGGCATCGATATAGTCGTGTCCGTCGCTCCGAAAGCCCGTAAGACAAGCAAAAAGACTTCCTTCCTTTACCTCTCTTGAATCGTAGCAGACACTGCTTATATCAACATCTGTATTTCCGCCGAGAACTTCATATTCAATACCCTGCATCAATTGTTCAACCTTCATCAGCCTCTCCTTTTAAGCGCACACTCGCTGATTTTCCCTTTGCCCGGGAAATAAATGAGTTCCTCTGCCTCTGTTTTTTCGTTTCCAACCTGCTTATTATACAATGTGTACAGACAATTTGACAAATTATGAATGAAAAAAATAAAAAATTGTGATATAATACCTTTCGTTGCAGGCTAATGTGGCTCAGTCGGTAGAGCAGCTGATTCGTAATCAGCAGGTCGCCGGTTCGATCCCGGCCATTAGCTCCACAAAAAAATCCGATGCACTTGCATCGGATTTTTGTATTATTACTCTCTATTGACAGAGCTTTGCAGCAACCTCGCTGATAACCTTTCCATCGGCCTTGCCCTTAAGCTCAGCCATAACAGCCTTCATGATCTGACCTTTGTTCTTTGTTGCTATTACCTCGGCAAATTTTTCCTTTAAAATTGCCTCGACCTCTTCCTTTGAAAGCAGCTTCGGAGCAAATTCTTCAACAACGCTTAAGTTGAACCTGTACTTTTCAAGAAGATCGCTTCTTGAAGCCGGGCAGGTTTCAATCTGCTCTTTAACAGACTTAAGCTCCTTCATAAGAACGCTGTCTACCATTTCTTCGGAGATATCATCTCTTTGTCCTGCATCAATAGCAACTTTTTTCACAGCAGCAACAAGCAGCGAGATCGCTTCCTTTCTTTCGGAATCGTGTGCTTTTAATGCTGCTATCATGGCCTTTTGTAAGTCTTCAAATTTCATAAAAATTCACTTCCCTTTTATATATCATCAATACTATTTAACCAAATCCAAAAGCTCCGACGGGTTGTATACTATATAATCCGGACGAGCTTCTATTGCCTGTTCAAGCGTTGTGCAGGCAGACCAGGCAACAAAGCAGGTTTTGCAGCCTGCGTTATGGCCGCACCGGATATCATAAACCGCATCGCCTATCATAAGAGCATCTTTTGGGTCTATACCAAGCTTTTTGCAGCACAAAAGTGCAGGCTCGGGGTTTGGTTTATGAATATGCGTGTCGTAAGCTCCTATTATGGCATCGAAATTATCAAAAATACCCGTCTCCTTTAATATTTGCTCTACGGAATCATTTACTCTTGAGGTAACTACACCAAGCTTGATACCAAGATCATTTAAAGAATCAAGTGCTTCGGGAATTCCGGAAAACACGGGAATTGCATCCTTACTGTGGTTAATCTGATAATCCCGGTAAACATTACAAAGGTCTTCATATGTGCAGGCAAGATCATATTTCTCAACAACACTTACCATAACATCCTCAAGCGGACGGCCAAAGCTTTCATAAATCTCATCTAATCCGACCTCATGTCCTATGAGCGTTCTTGCCATATACTGCCACGATTCAACGATCAGCTTGTTGGAATCGGTCAGAGTTCCGTCATTATCAAATAAAAATGCCTTAAACTTCATATTAACCTTCCTGATGAGCAAGATTTGCCCAGATGAATGTTTCCAGATCTCCGTCCATCACGGCCTGAACATTTGATACTTCAGCATCTGTTCTGTGATCTTTTACCATGGTGTACGGCTGAAATACATAAGATCTTATCTGGCTTCCCCATGCAATCTGGTTGAAATTGCCCTTAAGATCTGAAATCCTGTCTTTATGCTCCTGCTTTGCCAAAGCAAATAATTTTGCGTACAAAACCTTCATTGCGAAAGCCTTGTTTTGTATCTGCGACCTTTCATTCTGGCAGCTAACGACTATTCCCGTCGGAATATGTGTAATTCTGACCGCGGAATCCGTTTTATTAACATGCTGCCCGCCTGCACCTGAGGATCTGTACGTATCTATTCTTAAATCCTCCGGATTTATTTCAACTTCGATATTCCCGTCAATTTCCGGGGTCACATCCACGGATGCAAAGGATGTATGCCTTCTGGCGTTGGCATCAAACGGAGATATTCTTACAAGTCTGTGAACACCTCTTTCTCCCCTTAAAAATCCGTATGCATTTTCACCCTCAATCATTATATCCGCAGAGTTTATTCCCGCAACACCGTCGTTTTGGAGGTCCAGAATCTTCGATGTAAACCCATTTTGTTCTGCCCAGCGAAGATACATTCTCATAAGCATCTCTGCCCAGTCTTTTGCCTCGGTTCCGCCTGCTCCCGGATGAATTGAAAGGATCGCATTGTTTGCATCGTATTCTCCGGTAAGAAGAGTGGAGAGCCTGAGCTTTTCCATATCCTCCTGAAGCTTTTTGAACTTGGAAACAGCTTCGTTTCCCAGGTCTTCATCCGAAGACTCTTCTGCCATTTCGACCAGAAGCTTTATTTCTTCAAAGCTATCCTCAAGCTCGGTATAGCCTGAAAGCTTCTTTTCCAATGAAGATTTATGTCTTGTTGTCTTTTGAGCACGCTCCAAATCATCCCAGAAGCCATCCGTTGCAAGCTCAAGATCTAAATCTCTGAGTTCTGCCTTTACGCTTGGGATGTCAAAGAGAGTCGCTGAGCTTCCCCAGCGCCTCACTCGTTTTCGGATATGCCAATTTTACTTCGTCTAAAATCATTACTCGTTCTTTCCGCAGCAGTTCTTGTATTTCTTGCCGCTGCCGCATGGGCATGGTTCGTTTCTTCCCGGTTTCTTTTCGACCCTTACAGGCATTGGCTTGGAGCCGTCTCTTGGATGGAGATCACCTCTTTGCTGTTCGGCAACCGATTTTTGCTTTTTGTCGTCAAATGCCGAACCTGCATCGTCCTTGGTAGATGTAAGTATCTGAATTACCTGCTGTCTGTCTGCACTTGTTGTAAGGCTTACACCAAGTACAAATCTGACCATATCCTCCTGAATGGCATTCAGCATTTCCTCAAACATATCAAAGCCTTCGTTTGCATATGCCTGAGCAGGATCCTTTTGTCCGATGGATCTGAGACCGATACCGGTTTTGAGCTGATCCATGGCATCAATATGATCCATCCACTTGGTATCAACTATCCTGAGAAGCAGCATACGCTCGATCTCTCTTAAGCGCTGCGTCCCGATTTCTTTTTCTTTTGCTTCGTATTCAGCAAGCATCTGCTCGTAATCAGCATCATCAATCGCAACCTTTCTCATCATGTTGATGATGTGATCCTTAAGGTCTTCGCCGTGAAGCACTCTGTTACGCTCTTCGTAAATGATGGTACGCTGCTTGTTAACAACATCGTCGTACTGGAGTACGTATTTTCTGATTCCGTAGTTTCTTCCTTCAACCTGCTTCTGAGCATTTTCTATAGTCCTGGAAAGCATTCCGGCCTCAATGGGAACATCCTCTTCCATTCCTATCTTGTTCATGATAAGCCCGATACGTTCCCCTCCGAAGAGCCTTATAAGATCGTCCTCCAAAGAGATGTAAAACTGTGATGAGCCGGGGTCGCCCTGACGACCGCTGCGGCCGCGGAGCTGGTTATCAATACGTCTTGCTTCGTGACGCTCCGTTCCTATGATGTGAAGCCCGCCGACCTCAACAACGCCCTCTCCGAGCTTAATATCCGTACCGCGACCTGCCATATTTGTCGCTATAGTTACGGCGCTGAGCTGGCCTGCTCTTGATACGATTTCAGCCTCTCTCATATGCTGCTTTGCATTTAAGACCTCATGCTTTATTCCGCGTTTTTTGAGCATTTCGGAAAGCATCTCGGACTTTTCTACCGAAACAGTACCAACCAGTATCGGCTGACCTGTCTGATGCCTTTCGACTATTTCTTCAACAATGGCTTTAAGCTTTCCTTTTTCGGTGGAGTAAACCATGTCGTTCATGTCTTTTCTTGCAACGGGAAGGTTTGTCGGGATCACAACAACCTGCATGTTATAGATCTCGGTAAACTCTTCCTCTTCGGTCTTTGCCGTACCTGTCATTCCGGCAAGCTTTTTGTACATCCTGAAGTAGTTCTGAAGAGTAATGGTCGCAAGGGTCCTGGATTCGGTCCTTACATCAATTCCTTCCTTTGCTTCAATAGCCTGATGGAGTCCGTCGGAGTATCTTCTTCCGAACATAAGTCTTCCGGTAAACTCATCAACTATCACTATTTCACCCTCGTGAATAATATAGTCTACATCCAGATGCATGATGCTGTGAGCTTTGAGTGCAATCTGAACGTGATGATTGATTTCAATATTGTCGGGATCTGAAAAGTTATCTATACCGAAATATCTTTCTGCCTTTGCAACGCCTTCTTCTGTAAGGCTGACCTGCTTTTCCTTTTCCTCAACAATGTAATCGCCGGTAAGAGTAATAGTACCTCCGAAACGAGGATCACCATCCTCGATTTTTTCTCCTTCAGTCAGGGTCCTTACAAAACGGTCTGCCTGCTTGTAAAGATCTGTTGCCTTATCTCCTCTTCCGGAAATAATAAGCGGAGTTCTTGCCTCATCAATAAGAATGGAGTCGACTTCGTCTACGATGGCATATGAAAGCTCTCTTTGCATCTGCTGATCCTTAAAGATGACCATGTTATCTCTAAGATAATCAAAGCCGAATTCGTTATTGGTTCCATAGGTAATATCGGCATCATATGCAGCCTTTCGGTCTGCACCGTTTATATCATGAATAACGCACCCGACACTAAGTCCGAGAAAGGTATAAATCTGCCCCATCCATTCCGCATCTCGCTTTGCAAGGTAATCGTTTACGGTTACTACATGAACGCCTTTTCCGGAAAGCGCATTCAAATATACGGGAAGCGTTGCAACAAGAGTTTTTCCTTCGCCTGTCTTCATCTCGGCAATATTTCCTTCATGAAGAACAATACCGCCGATAAGCTGAACATGGAAGGGCTTCATTCCGAGGACTCTGCTTGCGGCCTCTCTGCATACGGCAAAAGCTTCAGGTAAAATATCATCCAGGCTTTCCCCATTAGCCAGGCGTTCCTTAAAATACGGAGTTTTTGCCTTTAACTCATCGTCGGAAAGAGCCTGCATCTGTTCATCGAAGGCTTCGATCCTTGCAACGATCTTTTCTATCCTTTTGATTTCTTTATCGTTCCAGTTTCCCAGAACCTTTTCGAGCAATCCCATTTTGATCCTCCTTTTTTCATAACAATGTATTATAACACAAATATGTAATAAACTCTATTAAACAAACTGAATAGAGCAAATAAAAAAGCTTCCCCTTCCGGACCGGTGCTTCGCAATGCTCCGTCAGAGGAATTCTTTTTTATTTGCTCACGCTTCGCCTTACAACATCAGTTCAGCCTTCGCAGGCCATTCAGTCACATTGCCAACGAGCAGGCTCGTGGCAAGTTCCTTCATGTCCTGTCCGTCTTCACTGTGTTATAAGCTCAGCTTATTCAGTTTTAATACTACTTTAAAACAGCTTTTTTCAGCGCTTCCACCTTATCTGTCTTTTCCCAGGTAAAGTCCTTATCATTTCTGCCGAAGTGACCATAGGCTGCCGTCTTTTGATAGATAGGTCTTCTAAGGTCAAGGCTCTTGATAATACCTGCAGGAGTAAAGTCGAATACCTTTTCCACTGCGGCTGCAATTTTCTCATCCGGATACTTTCCTGTTCCGTGAGTGTCTACAAGAATAGAGACAGGCTGTGCAACTCCGATGGCATATGCAAGCTCTATTTCGCATCTGTCTGCAAGCTTTGCCGCAACAACGTTTTTAGCCGCATATCTTGCCGCATAGCATGCCGAGCGGTCTACCTTTGTAGGGTCTTTTCCCGAGAATGCTCCGCCGCCGTGTCTTGCGTATCCGCCGTAGGTATCTACTATTATCTTTCTTCCCGTAAGTCCTGTATCTCCGTGTGGGCCTCCTATTACGAACCTTCCCGTAGGATTTACAAGTATCTTTGTCTTCTTATCCATAAGCCTTGCGGGAATAACAGGCTTAATTACGTTCTCTGTCAGGTCTTTCTTGATCTGAGACTGCTTTACGTCAGGGTCGTGCTGTGTGGAGATAAGCACTGTATCTACTCTTACAGGTTTATCGTTTTCATCGTATTCAACTGTTACCTGTGTTTTTCCGTCAGGTCTTAAGTACTTAAGTGTTCCGTTCTTTCTTACCTTTGCAAGCCTTGCCGCAAGCTTATGTGCAAGGTCTATCGGCATCGGCATAAGGGACTTTGTTTCGTTGCAGGCATAGCCAAACATTATCCCCTGATCTCCTGCTCCGCCGACCTTATCGTTGGTTCCGAGGGCAATATCCGCAGACTGGGCATCTATTGCCGCCATTACGCCTGATGAGAATGCATCGAAGCCGTATTCGGACTTTGTATATCCGATGTCTGCTATTACCTTTCTTGCAATACCCTGAAAGTCGATATATCCATTTGTGGTGATCTCGCCCATGATTGTGCAAAGACCTGTTGTTACAAATGTCTCGCAGGCAACTCTTGAGAGCTTATCCTGGCGAAGCGCTTCGTCAAGGATCGCATCCGAAATCTGATCGCATATCTTATCCGGATGACCTTCTGTTACTGATTCTGATGTGAATAATTTTCTTCCCATATTTTCCCTCGTATAGTATCTTTTAGATACCCTTTCTTAATTATAATAAACTATAATTATCAACTTTGTTCGTTCAATAGGCTTGGTTAAGCCCATGGTATAATTGACCCAGTGTCAATCAGGTAATAGTTCTTAATTTTCCTGTTGAACCATAATGGTTGCTTCATTGAAAGTCTGTTCCCCTGACATGGAAGTTAGCTTCAAACCGGCTGGCTGTTTGCTTAAGTTTTGGACAACCA
>JAZLHU010000002.1:0-38137 GCA_045616985.1 Anaerovoracaceae bacterium | reverse complement strand
GGAGAGCTTTTCTGTATTTTGGGCGGAAACGGCAGCGGAAAAACCACAACGCTGAAGTTGTTGAGCGGACTGAAAAAGCCCTATCGCGGGGAGATACATACCACAGGGCGGATCGGTCTTCTGCCGCAGGATCCGCAGACGATATTTTTGAAGAAAACGGTCTATGAAGATCTTGCCGATATACTGAAATTACAGGGCATCTCCGTGAAACAGCAAGGAACGGAGATTTGTAAAGTCGCAGAACTATGCGAGATTTCACAGCTGTTGCAGCGGCATCCCTATGACCTTTCGGGCGGAGAACAGCAGAGAGCTGCTCTGGCGAAGATACTTCTTCTTGCCCCTGACATTCTCCTGCTCGATGAGCCGACAAAGGGACTTGATATTCCGTTCAAGCAGACGCTGGCTGAAATACTGCGAAAGCTATGTAATAGCGGTGTATGTATTATTATGGTCAGTCATGACATTGAGTTTTGCGCCGCCAATGCCGATCGATGCGGAATGTTTTTCGACGGCAATCTGGTCACGGTGTCTGAACCGGACAGCTTTTTTGCCGGAAACAGCTTCTATACTACGGCCGCCAATCGTATGGCACGGGAGTTTGAACCGAAGGCTGTCACTGCGGAGGACGTGATTGAAGTGGTCGGCGGAAAACATCCGCCGAAGCAGATCGTAACGGAAAAAGCGCCGTCTTTTGAACCGATAAAGTGTTCTGAAGCGGAAGACAGAAAGCTTCCACTTTGGCGAAAGCTTGGGGCCGCTGTCTCGGCAGCCGCCGCGCTGATATTGTTCATATACTGCGCAAAGAGTGAAAACCTAAGCGAGTTTATCAATAAAACCGGCATGACGACGATCGGCCATGAACAGCTCGCCTTATACGCCGTTTTTATCGGTCTTCTTGCGCTGCTGGCTTTTTTCCTCGGGAAACGCTCGAAATCTCCGAGACCCATTCAAACACCGGCGGAAAAAAGGAAACTTTCGAAACGTACGGTGATTGCGTCTGTTATGATCCTGCTGCTGATTCCCGTAACCTTGTTTGTCGGCGTGGTCTACGTGGAAAAGAAACAATACTACATTACCGCTTTGGTGGTATTGATAGAATGCATGACACCTTTTTTCATGGTTTTTGAAGAACGAAAGCCGAAAGCAAGAGAACTCGTTATTATTGCAACGCTTTGCGCTATGGCTATCGCGGGGCGAGCCGCGTTTTTTATGCTGCCGCAATTTAAACCCGTAATGGCACTTACGATCATCGCGGGAGTTGCTTTCGGCGGAGAAACAGGTTTTCTCGTTGGTGCAGTAACGATGCTGGTTTCCAACATACTGTTTTCTCAGGGGCCTTGGACACCGTGGCAGATGTTTTCCATGGGAATCATCGGCTTTCTGGCGGGCGTTTCCTACAGAAAAGGATTACTCGTGCGTTCCAGAGAGTCGCTGTGTGTGTTCGGAGCATTGTGCACGTTCCTGATTTACGGAGGAATCATGAATCCTGCCTCTGCGCTTATTTGGGGAAGCGAGTCGCTGAACATGAAAATCATTCTCGGATATTACCTGACAGGGTTCCCCATGGATGCCGTTCATGCTGCTGCCACCGTTCTGTTCCTTTGGTTCGGAGCCGAGCCGATGTTGGAAAAACTGGACCGGGTGAAACTGAAATACGGACTTGTGGAATAACATAATTTGTATCTTTGTTGTGAATATACAGAAAACCACCTTGACAAATTAATTCTCATTTGTTAAAACATGTCAAGTCTTTTACAATTCTGGTTGCCTTTGTTCCTGGATCCGGATTAATTCCTTGTAATAATCAACTGCCATCGGAAGGGCAGTGATGAAGATGTTTTCATCTTTTGCGTGCATGGAGTCCATCTGGTCGGGTTCTGTACAGATCGGTGAGAATCTTACGCAATTGTCGCAGACAGGATCAAAGAATCTTGAGTCTGTTCCGCCTGTAACAACGTACTGCATGATGCCGACTTCCGGAAAAATCTTCTTTATGCATTCCGTAGTCATCTTAAATGGCAGGCCTTCAAGGTCAAGGGCATGAGACGGCGGTGTGCATAAAACCTCTTCCGTATATTCTGTAATCTTCAGTAATATGTCCCGAATAAGGCGGGTAAGTCCATTCTCCTTCTGCCGGCACAACATCTATATGAGAAATCATAATGATCGGATCAAGGCTGCTGTCTATGCCTTTCCATTTCATCATTAAATTGCCGTCAATTTCTATTTTCTCTAATTTTTCAAAAACTGTCGGGAATTCTTTTTCCAGAACCTTATGAAAACCTCTGAATTTTTCAACCTCGGGATTATCCCTGTGAGATTCGGTTTCATATTGGATAAGATGCGCAAGCTTTTCTCCGTAAGCCATAGAACGATCGATGTCTTTGGAAAACTCATAATTTGCTTTTTTAGGTTTAAGAAGCAGGGTTCTGATAAATGCAAGCAGAATGCATGCAATAATGGCTGCAAGTACGAGTAAAATAAATGTTTTCATAAAGTACCTCTTCAAGTATAATGTATACAAATATACTTTCATTGAATAATTTGCCTGGCAATGGCAGGCTTTGCCTTAAAGGCTGATGTTCTTCAGGAATATAAAGAAGAGAAAGCTAAAGCTGAAGCGAAATAAGCAATGGGAGCTTCATGAATTAGTGATGTATACGGAAACCGAAGGCATAATTTTAAAGCAGATTAAAACCATCGGCGGCAGGCGGATGATTGTTTTGCTGTCCGAAAAATACGGTAAAATAAGTGCCGGAACGTCGATATCGGAGAAAGGTAAGAACAAAACAGCGTTGGCTTTAAGACCTTTTACGAAAGGCAGATACGAGCTGTTTAAAAACAAGGACAGCTATAATATAAACGGTGCGGAAACCATAGAAAGTTTTTTCTCTTTGGGTGAAGATGTTGATAAGTACATGATTGCATCCTATGCGCTGGAGCTTACGGATTTAATGCTTGAAGAAGGTGAGATTGCAAGGGGAATGTATAATCTTATTGCTGAGTTCCTCAGTCTTCTTGAAAAAAGAAAAAACTCGTATGATACGCTGCTTGTTGCTTTTATGCTTAAAACACTTAAGTTATCAGGTTCGGCTCCGATGCTCGGCGGCTGTGTAAAATGCGGATCCGGGGAAAGGCTGAAGGCTTTTTCAGTGCCCGACGGAGGACTTCTTTGTGAAAACTGCTATGATGCACCGTCAAGGCTTAATCCGTTGATATTTGAAGTATCAAATGATATAATAAAAGTTACAGGATTTATTGAAAATCATCCTTTGCACAGTTTGGAAAATCTGGCACTTCCCAAAGAAAGTGAAGTACTGCTGAAAAAGATCCTGAAAGCATATTTTGCTTTTCATCTCGGTATAGAAAACTTAAAAAGCGAAGGGTTAAAGATTTAAGGAAAGGGGATAATTATGGAAATTACTCTTGAAAAAATTGAACTTGTGAAAGACAGAACCGGCGTAAGCTACAAGGAAGCAAAAGAGGCTTTGGAGTTTGCACAGGGCAATGAGATCGATGCGATTATTTACATCGAAGAAAACATTGATGCGGCTCAGACACCGGAAAAAGAATGTAAGGTGCAGGAATTTACCGATTTCGTAAAGGAAATGGTGAATCGGGGAAATGTTAACCGTATCAAGGTCTTCAAGGACGATGAGCTTTTGGTAAATTTACCTTTGTCAGTCGGCATCGTCGGAATTCTGCTTCTCCGTTGGTGGGGAATTATTGCTGCGGTATTTGCAACCGGAGTATGCAAGTGCAGGGTTGAGCTTGTAAAAGAAGACGGAGAAATAATTGATGTGACGGATAAGGCCGTAGATGCATTTAATGTTGTGAAAGATAAAGGCGGAATCCTTGCAGACGAAGTTGTTGACAAGGGCGGAGATCTTTATGAAGCAGCAAAGGCCAAGGGAATTGATCTTTATGAAGCTGTAAAAGAAAAAGCAGCAGATTTTATTAATAATTTACCGGAGGAGGAAAGCGTTGACGCCAGCGAAATAAACCTCGAGGAGGCAGCAGAAAAAGATGAATAAAGAATTTTCAATGGACAAGATTGTCAGCTTATGCAAGTCAAGAGGATTTTTATTCCCGGGTTCTGAAATTTACGGCGGTCTTGCTAACGCATGGGATTATGGTCCTGTAGGCGTTGAGTTTAAGAACAATGTAAAGAAAGCTTGGTGGAAAAAATTTGTTCAGGAATCACCATACAATGTAGGGCTTGATGCTGCAATACTTATGAACCCGCAAACATGGGTCGCATCAGGACACGTTGGCGGCTTCTCAGATCCTCTTATGGATTGCAAAGAGTGTCATGCAAGACACAGAGCAGACAAGCTCATTGAAGAATTTGCACAGGAAAATAATATAGAACTTGAAGGCAGTGTAGACGGCTGGTCCAACGAGCAGATGGAAAACTGGATAACAGAGCACAAGGTTCCATGTCCTGATTGCGGAAAGGCAAACTTTACACAGATCAGACAGTTTAATCTTATGTTTAAAACCTTCATGGGTGTTACGGAAGACAAAAAGGCTGAGGTTTATTTAAGACCTGAAACTGCACAGGGTATTTTCGTAAACTTCCAGAATGTTCAAAGAACAACAAGAAAAAAGATCCCATTCGGAATTGCTCAGATAGGTAAATCCTTCAGGAATGAAATCACACCGGGCAACTTCATTTTCAGAATAAGAGAATTTGAACAGATGGAGCTTGAGTTCTTCTGCGAGCCTGATACGGACCTTGAATGGTTTGCATATTGGAAAGAATATTGCAGAAAGTTCCTTGAATCTTTGGGAATGAATATGGACAAGCTCAGATTGAGAGATCATGACAAGGAGGAGCTGTCCTTCTATTCCAAGGCTACAACGGATTTTGAATATCTCTTCCCGTTTGGCTGGGGCGAGCTTTGGGGAATTGCAGACAGAACGAACTACGACCTTACTCAGCATCAGAATGTATCCGGAAAGAGCATGGAATACATTGACCCGATCGATTCGAAAAAGAGATATGTACCTTATGTAGTTGAACCATCGCTCGGTGCAGACAGAGTGGCTCTTGCGTTTCTTTGCGATGCATACGAGGAGGAAGAGCTTGCTTCCGAAGACGGAAAGGCAGATACAAGAGTTGTTATGCACTTCCATCCTTTCCTTGCTCCGTATAAGGCTGCGGTTATGCCTCTTACAAAGAAGCAGAACGAAAAGGCTGAAGAGATTTATGCGATGCTTTCAAGATACTTCAATGTAGATTACGATGCATCCGGTTCTATCGGCAAGAGATACAGAAGGGAAGACGAAATCGGAACTCCGTTCTGCCTGACGGTTGACTTTGATACCGAAGCTGATGGTTGCGTAACCGTAAGAGACAGGGATACGATGCAGCAGGAAAGAGTGAAGATTGAAGATTTAAGAGCCTACATAGAAAAGGCTATGGAGTTCTGAGATATTTGATACAAAAGGCATTTGCGAAAGACAAATGCCTTTTTTTTATTTGCCCGCATTGACAAAATAAGGAAATGATTGTATATTTATGTAAATTGTTGGAGAGGGTAAATATGCGCTTACGTTTGTAAAACGGAGGTAATTTATGAAGGGTGAAGCAAAATTCATCGGGATTACAAGCGGATGCGGCGGAATCGGAACAAGCAGCCTTGCATTGGCTTTGGGGAGAAGCTTGTCCAGATTTTTTAATAAAAAAGTTTTGCTTTTGTCCTTTGATTTGCTTGCGTCTAAAAGTCCGTCTGCGGGTTGTGCAAGTGGTGCAAGCAGAAAGGACTTTTTTAATTACTATCAAAAAATGATTTCCGGTGCTGAAGAAACAGAAAACTCTTTATCCGATTTTATTGTTTCGGATGAATACGGATTGGACCATCTGAAATCGGATTCGGGGATAAATGTTTTGCATACGGGGTTTGAGCATTTAGAGGATGTTTTGAAAAATTTCGATCCGGTCTATGCTGTTGTGCTTTTAGATGTTCCGTGCTCTCAGCTTAAAGGTCTTACAATGCTTCCCGTTTGCGAAAATATCATTATGAATTACGGAATTGCAAAAGCTTATCAATACAGATATTGTGATGAATATACCGAATTCTTAAAACTCTTATGTCCTGATGCGATTATCAATAAATTCATATCGCATGAGGATCCTGAAAGCTTTGCTGAAGGCGAACTTGATATTCACGGTGAATTCGGATCGGAGGTGAGGGCTCTTGCTGAAAAACTCGGCTTTTGATATTTCCGTAGGAAAATTGGCGGATATTGTAAGAAAAAGAATGAATGCGCTGAACAGAGAGTGTTTTGATCCGGAGGTAATGGAATTTTGCATCGATGCTGTTTTTTCATGTCCCGGAATTTCTCTTATGGATTTTTCTGAAGTCAAACCTGTAATAAGGCAGGTGTTTTGTACCTTAAGATGCGAGCTGGAAATCCTTCAGGATTACGCTGACGATCCTGAAGTTACCGAGGTTATGGTAAACGGACCGGACAGCATTTTTATTGAAAGGTCAGGACATATTGAAAAACTCGATCTGCGTTTTGAAAATAAAGAACAGCTCGAGCATGTGATCAGAAGGCTTGCTGCGTCTGTCGGCAGAGAAATAAACGATTTAAATCCGATAGTCGATGCCAGGTTGTCTGATGGATCAAGAGTAAATGCCGTCAATTCCAATATCGCAATAAACGGACCGATACTTACCATAAGAAAGTTTTCCAAAACAAGGCTTACAATGGAAGATCTTATTGCATCCGGAAGTATAAGCAGTGAGGCCGCAGATTACATAATCCGGCTTGTTAAGTCGGCATACAACATTTTTGTAAGCGGAGGAACAAGCTCGGGAAAGACAACTTTACTGAATATTCTTTCGGATCATATCCCCCCGGGCGAAAGGCTGATCGTTATTGAAGACAACGCAGAGCTTCAGATACGAAATCATGAAAACCTTGTGCGTATGGAAGCAAAATCCGCAAACGCGCAAGGTAAAGGTGCAGTCAGCATTAAGGATTTGATAAAGGCAAGCCTTAGGATGAGACCGGACAGGATTATTGTAGGCGAGGTCAGAGGAGCAGAGGTTATGGCAATGATTTTTGCCATGGCGACCGGGCACGACGGATCGCTTTCAACAGGGCACTCAAATTCCTGTATTGGGATGATAAGAAGACTCGAAGCCATGTTTTTAAGTGAAAGCAGCTTTCCCTTGGAGGCGGTGCAGGGTCAGCTTGCCGAAGGTATAGAGATAATGATCCATCTCGAAAGAGATTCAAAAGGAATCAGAAGAATATGCGAAATAAATGAGTTTTGCGGATACGAAAATGGGGAGCCGTTGATGAATGAATTATTTAAGTACGATATGCAAAAGGGTCTTTACAGGACGAAAAACCAACTCAAAAGGAACGGAAAACTATTGCGAAATCAAACCTGATTTTTCCGAATGGCTTGTTTTTTATGCCGTGAGCTTTGCGGCGTTGTTTTTTATCGGATTTTTATTTTATCGGAATTTGATTGCGGCTTTAATTACGGGCTGCTGTACTGTCTTGCTGAAAACGATATACATAAATTATCTGGAGGAAAAAAGGGAAGACAGATTGCTGGAGGGATTTCGTGATGTTCTGTACAGCTTATCAAGCTCAGTTGCTGCGGGAAGACAAATGCCTTCGGCCTTGGCTGATGCCGCAAAGATTTGTGAAGGTATTTACGGTCCGGATGAAATAATAACAAAGGAAATGAATGCAATTGTGCTTTCTTACGAACAATCACATGGTGATATAGATGATCTACTGTATGCCTTCGGGGAAAAGTATGATTTGAACGAAGTGCTTCAGTTTGCACTTTCATGCAGAATATGCAGACAATGCGGAGGGGATGTGGAAAAGGTATGTTTAAAAAGTTCAAAGCTGCTGCTGGACAAAATAGATTTTCAAAACGAAACCAGGACTTTGATTTCACAGAAGAAGCTGGATATAACGCTTCTGGCGAGCATGCCGGTAATAATACTGATATTTCTGAACATAAGCAATTATTCTTACATTTCGGTACTGTATTCAGGTCTTTTGGGAAGACTGATAATGAGTGCGTGCCTTCTGATGACGATATGCGCAATTATCTGGGGAATGAAGATAGTCAATATAAAGCTGTAGCTGATAAAAAAGCATATAAGACCATTGCCGTATGTATTGTGCTTTCATTTGTCTTTTTCTTTCTTATTTCTTCGGGAATAAATAAGACCGACAGAATTGTTTCTGAGCTGAGACGGGGATCAGCTAAAAAGCAGATCAGGCTTGAGGCAGAGTTCGAGTACGAAGAGGAGCGTTTGATAATGAATCCCACTATTCAGGTGCTTTCTGAGAGTGAAGCTTCTGATATTAAACAAAATGAAGAAATACTGCAGGAGAACTGGCTTCAAAAATTTGCCGAAAGAGTAGTAAAGGATTTAAATAAGAATTCGGAAGGGGAAAGCCTGATCCTTCCGGAAGAGAAGGATGGCGTAAGAATTAAATGGGTGCTTCAAAAAGAAAATTCACCGTATTGGATTTTTGCTCTTTGCACCTTTATTTGTCTTTTTATTTATTTTTCAAGATACGATTCAATAAAGAAAAAAGAGGAAGCAAAAAAAGAGTCTTTTGAAAACGAGATACCCAAAATGATTTTTTCTTTTATTCTGCTTTTGAATGCCGGCCTGGTAACCGAAAATGCGTTTTCTGAATTACTGAGGCAAAACGAGAATAATGACAATCCTTTATATCAGCTCATGAACAAACTGAAATTGCAGTCGGAAAACGAAAATGTATCCTTTGTGAATCTGCTGTATTCGTATGCAATAAATAACCCGAACAGAGATTTTTTACGCTTTGCGGGAATAATATACGAAAACAGCGGAAGAGGCTCGGAGCTTGCTCAAAAGCTTGAGGCGGAATCAGAGATGTCGTATAACCAAAGACTGCTTACAGCCAAGGCAAGGGTAAGCAGAGCTGATACAAAATTGTGTTTTCCGTTAGTTTTGCTGCTGCTGTCGCTGGTGATTATTTGTATTGCACCTGCTATGATAAGTATGTAAAATATATGGGTAAAAGAAAGGCTATCCTATGTATAAAATACTTAAAAAAGCACAATTAAACAAAGCGGTTACATTGATGGAGATCGATGCACCTTTTGTTGCAAAAAAAGCTGAACCCGGGCAGTTTATCATTTTAAGGGTTGACGAAGATGGAGAGCGTATTCCGCTTACCATTGCCGATTTTGACAGAGAAAGAGGAAGTGTTACGATCATTTTCCAAATTGTCGGTGCTGCAACCGAGCTTCTTAATTCAAAGAATCAAGGAGAATGCCTTTCCGATTTTGTCGGCCCGCTTGGTAAACCATCCGAAACTGACGGACTTAAAAAGGTATGTGTCGTCGGCGGAGGCGTTGGCAATGCTATTGCTTATCCAATTGCAAAAAAGCTCTTTAAAACGGGTTGTGATGTTTGCGTGATTGCAGGCTTTAAGAATAAAGCTCTGGTTATTTTAGAGGATGAATTTGAGAAAGCTTCCAATAGATTCATCAGGGTATCCGATGACGGAAGCTGGGGAGAAAAGGGTCTTGTTACCGATGCTCTTAAGACCTTGCTTGATAAAGGAAAGGATTTTGATGAGGTCATAGCCATCGGACCTGTTATCATGATGAAGTTTGTTTGTGCGCTTACAAAGCAGTATGGCGTAAAGACTATCATTTCCATGAATCCGATTATGGTTGACGGAACCGGAATGTGCGGTGCATGCAGATTGACCGTTGGCGGAGAAACAAAATTTGCCTGCGTGGACGGACCTGATTTTGACGGTCATCTTGTTGACTTTGACGAAGCGATCAGCAGAAGCAATATGTACTGTGAGTTTGAAAGAGCGGCTCATAAGCATGTATGCAATCTCTTAAAGAAGGAGGTCAACGCATAATGCCTGATATGTCACTTAAGAAAAACCCCATGCCTTCGCAGGCTCCGGATGTCAGAAATAAAAACTTTGAAGAGGTTGCTTTGGGATATGCCAGGGAGCAGGCTCTTGCCGAAGCAAAAAGATGCTTAAACTGCAAAAACAAGCCATGCATTGAAGGCTGTCCTGTTGGAATTAAGATTCCTGATTTTATTGCAAAAATCAGAGAAGAGGATTTTGAGGCTGCATATAAAATCATCAGTGAGGATTCTTCTCTTCCTGCTGTTTGCGGAAGAGTTTGCCCTCAGGAGTCTCAGTGTGAGGGGAAATGCGTCAGAGGAATCAAAGGCGAGGCTGTCGGCATAGGAAGACTTGAAAGATTTGCTGCAGATTATCATAACGAGCATTGCGTAGAAGAGCCGGAAAAGCCTGTTTCCAACGGACATAAAATTGCCGTGATCGGTTCGGGCCCTGCGGGACTGACCTGTGCCGGCGACCTTGCAAAAAAAGGATACGAGGTCAGCGTGTTTGAAGCGCTGCATACTCCGGGCGGTGTTCTTGTGTATGGAATACCTCAATTCAGGCTTCCGAAAGAAATCGTAAAAAAGGAAATTGACGGACTTAAAGCTTTGGGAGTTAAGTTTGAAACAAATATGGTTATCGGTAAGGTTTTATCCGTGGACGAGCTTTTGAATGACTATGGATTTGAATCCGTATTTATCGGATCCGGTGCAGGTCTTCCCAACTTTATGAAGATTCCGGGAGAAAATCTTAAAGGTGTATATTCTGCCAATGAATTCTTAACCAGGGTAAATCTTATGAAGGCCTATAAGCCCGATTCCGCTACGCCGATCAAAAAAAGCGATAGGGTTGCGGTTGTAGGCGGCGGAAATGTTGCCATGGATGCAGCAAGGTGTGCGTTAAGACTTGGTGCAAGGGAAGTATATATTGTTTACAGAAGATCGGAAGAAGAGCTTCCTGCAAGAAAAGAAGAGGTTGAACATGCAAAGGAGGAGGGCATAATATTTAAGCTCTTAAATAATCCTGTGGAAATTTTGGGAGACGATAAAGGCTTTGTAAGTTCAATCAAAGCAATCAAAATGGAGCTTGGAGAGCCTGATGCATCCGGCAGAAGACGGCCTGTTGCCGTTCCCGGTTCGGAGTTTGAAATACCGGTTGATTGCGTGATTATGGCAATCGGTACTTCGCCGAATCCGCTGATAAAAAACACAACAGATGGTCTTGAAATTCAAAAATGGGGCGGAATTATTGCCGACGAAAACGGCAGGACAAGTAAGGAAAAGGTCTATGCCGGCGGCGATGCCGTTAGCGGGGCGGCAACCGTTATCCTTGCCATGGGCGCAGGAAAGCTTGCGGCCGGGGCTATTGACAAAAATATACAAAAATAGTATATTATGTATAGGGATTTGCAGAGATATCCGCAAGGAGTATCTCATGAAAGCATATGTAAAACGTCTTAAATCTGTTTTTTCAGATTCCGAAAGGTCCGGAATGGAGCTTGTTCAGGTTGCTATTCTTATAGCCATTGCTGTTGCAATCGGTCTTATCTTTAAGGATCAGATTCTTGATTTTGTTAATAATACATTTGACGGTTTGTTAAATGCAGGTTTTTAAGAGTAATAAGGGTAGCACTTTTATCGAGGCTGCCCTTATTTTTCCGCTGCTCATATTGATTATTTTTGCTCTTATCAAAATTGCATTGGTTTGGTATGGGCATACTTCGGATGCAAGTGAGGAGCTTATTGAAGAACACTTTGCGGAAGAAATCTTAAGAGCAAGGTGGATCGTATTATGAAAAAGGCTTTTTCCAGTATCCATATAATCATGATCCTCGGTTCGTTAATGCTGGCTTTATTAGTTATTACAGAGGCTGCAAGCAGCGTTGCAGCAAGGAGTATTTGCAGCGATGCAGTATATGTTACAGGGCGTTCGCTTCTCGGGGAATATAACAAGGCCTTATATAACAGATACGGCATCTTTATGCTTCAGTCTTATGAGGATGAAGCGAATATTAAAGCAAAGGAATTATTTGATTACGATTTTGATACATCAAGAACTGTTGTAAAGCTCAGATTAAAATCCGTTGATGTGGATTTCGGCTCGTATCCTGCCCTTGATATTAATGCATTCGGAAAGCAGATCGAAAAAATCAGCGTTGTTGCTCTAAAGGATAAATTACTCAGCAGGCATAATGACAATGTTCAGCTTAGTGGTCATCCGACAGTTCCAGCGGAAATATTACCATCCAAGCTGCTTGGATATAAAAGCAGGGAATCAGTGCTTCTTTCCGGTGGAATAGGTGATATTTCTGTAGGTACAGCTTTGGAAGACGAGTACATTCTGTCTATGACTTCAAATAATAGCAGAATTTTTGATGACACATATTTGTCTTATGAAACGGAATATATTCTTTTCGGTTATCAAACAGACGAAGATAATCTGGCATCCATGAGAAGAAGCATTTATGCTGTCAGATATGCAAAGGATTTGGCATCTTCAGGTGTATTACCAACAGATCCTGCCGCGCTTGCAATAGCGTTGGCGGCAATTGCGCTTCAGGCTGAAACAGAGGTTGATAGGATTGTTTCGGGAGAAAGCATAGATGAGATGGACTACGAAGCTTATTTAAGGCTGTTTCTTACGCTTCTGGACAAGGAAGAAAAGCTTGCAAGGCTGATGGATATAATGCAGATAAATGTCAGCCATATTGACGGAAGCGGATTTAGTTTTTCTGATTACGCATATGGTTTTACCATTACTGCCGGCTTTGAAAAACGGGTACTTGCATCATCTTTTTTAGGAATGGACAGGAGATTCAAGACAATTGAAGAAGATTTTTCCTACAAGTAAAAAGGGGTCTTTGATTGTGGATGCGGCAATAAGCATCCCGATTTTTGTTCTGGCAATATGCAGCATTTTAGGGCTCGTGAAACAGGTCGCATTTGAAGAAAAACACTTTAAAGAGCTTGCAGATAAATCCCGGCAGTTATGTGCTGTTTACGCATCAAGTGGTATAGACCCCGAAGATACGCAATTTCTTTCGCTGGAAAAAGAGCGTTTGGCATTTAAGGCGTTTTGCGGGCTTAAAGACAGCGAGGGGGACAGGCTTGTATATATTTTCCCGAAAAGAGGAGAACGATACCATATTATCGGCTGCAGCACGTTAAAAGCCGGCGAGGTGGAAACCGTATTAAGCGATTCAATCAGGCGAAAGTATAAAGCGTGCCAAATTTGTAAACCCGATACATTGCCAAACGGCGCATCTGTATTTTTGTACACCGAAGGCTCCGGGGTTTTTCACAAAAAGACCTGTGCAACGATTACTAAGACTTACGAAAAACTGAGAAAAAGCGAAGCTGCAGAAAGGGGATATACGCCATGCAGAATCTGTTTTCCGGATTCAAATCAGAGCTTGCAGAACTCAGAAAACGAATAGAGCAGGATGTTGAATTTGATTATGAGCTTTTGATTTCAGATCTTTCGGATTCGATTGATAAAAGGTCTATCGGTGATGATTCACGGTTTTATCGGGAAATCATTCTGTATCGTCTTAAAGAAAAATATTCTGAAAAGAAACCGAAAAAAGAGGAGCTGTTACAGCTCCTCTCACTTTGGGCAATATCTTTGTAATTACATTACAAGGTCAAGATTCTTGTCAACTTCTTCGTATCTGTTTGGCTTTGGCTCATTGATGATTTCGCCGCGGAAGACAACCATCTTAATATTCCGAAGAGCTGTGATATCTTCAAGCGGATTTTTTTCTGTTACGATTAAATCGGCTGATTTACCTGCATCAACAGAGCCTGTAATATGGTCTATACCGGCAATTTTTGCATTGATCATTGTTGCCGTATGGATTGCAAATGCGTTGGATACATTGCAATACTTAATAAAGTAATAAAGCTCTCTCCACATATCATAATGTGTAACATACGGACAGCCTGTATCTGTACCGAGCCCAACGGTAATGCCCTGTTTTAACGCTTCATTTGTTCCCTCAATAATATTGTTAAACAGTGCCTTTCCGTTTATCAGGTCTGTTTCTGTCATACCTGTTATGGAAGGATCCATAACGGCAAACGGAACTGCAGGGGAAAGGGTGTTGATTAAAACAGCACCTGTCTCTTTGAATAATGCGGTTGTTTCTTCGCTTGGCTTTCCGCCGTGCTCAATGGTATCTACACCGTTTTTCAGTGCAACAACCATACCTTCGGTACTTTCTACGTGTGCGGCAACCTTAAGTCCGAGCTTGTGTGCTTTGTCGCATGCAGCTTTAACGTATTCGGGAGGCATCTTTAAAACGCCGGGTTCGCCGGGAACGATTGCATCAAGTACACCGCCGGTAATCATAAGCTTAATATGGTCTGGCTTGGTTTTTGCCAAATCTTCAACCATCTGAGCTGCTTCCTCCGGACTGTTTACCGGAAGGGCAACAGAACCTGTCATATGGCCTCCGGGAACGGATACCGCATAGTTTGCTGCAAGGATCCTCGGACCTTTAACTTTCTTTTGGTTGATTTTGTCTCTGAGTTCTGTATCAAAATCCATTACACCGCCAACGGCTCTTATCGTTGTTGTTCCCGAAAGGAGCTGCTGGAGTGCAAGGTTTTGGCACATGCTTCTTACGACAGCTCTGGCAAGGCCGAACTTTAAAAGCTTTGCTATGGCATTGTAATCGGTTTTGCCTTTCTTTGGTTTGCCGCTTGCAGGAATATGAACATGCATGTTAATAAGTCCCGGCATAATGTATTTCCCGCCAAGATCAATAAGCTCATAACCGTCAATGCTTGTACATGGATCTGCGACAGCAGCAATTTTCCCGTCTTCAACAAGAATAATCTTTTCCTCCGGCTGCATATCTTCATGTCCGGATAAAACTTTTCCGTTTATAATTGCATATTTCATACATTACCTCCAAAACAATATTAAAAATTTATTTACTGATATATTATACAAGAATATTACAATCTTTGCTATAATATATCATTATGAATAAAATGAAAATTATGGCATTCGATATGGATAACACGCTTCTGTGCAGAGATAAGCATTTGTCTGAAAGGAACAGGATTGCACTTTTAGAGGCAGCATCACGCGGAATAGAAATAGTACCTTCCACGGGACGGCTTCCTGCTGCACTTCCTGCGGAGGTTATGGATCTCGGCATTGTAAATTATGTAATCAGCATAAACGGATCCTATGTATTTGATGTAAAAAACAATAAGCTTATTTATTCTGCTGATATGAGCTGTGATACGGCAATCAGGGTAATGGAGTATCTGGATACATTACCGGCCATATATGATTGCTACAGCAAAAATGAAGCGTTTATGAGTCAGCGCCTGTACGATGCTGCTGCAGATTATGCCCAGGGGCCGTATTTGCAGATGATTCGTAAATTCAGACAGCCGGTACAGGAGCTTAAGGCTTTTCTCAGGGAAGGAAGCAGGGATGTTCAGAAAATCCAATTCTATATGACTGATTTGGATTTGATGGAACATGCTGCAGCAGAGCTTAAGGTGATGTTTCCGAATACTGCCGTAACAAGCTCCGTCAGAAATAATGTTGAAATCAATGATGAGAATGCAACAAAAGGAAAGGCATTAGCGGTATTGGCGGAGTATTTGGGTATTGATGTGTCCCAAACAATGGCCTTCGGGGATGGTTCAAACGATATAAGCATGCTTGAAGCCGCCGGCGTTTCTGTTGCGATGGAAAACGGAAGAGATGGTTTAAAAGCAATAGCCGATATTATTGCCCCGGACTGCGATGAAAGCGGCTGTGCTGTTATCATAGAAAAATACCTTGCCGGAGAGCTGTAATGGCTGAATCTGTTTACGTTGTAAAAAAAGAAGATGAAGGTCGTTATGTTAAGGAGATACTTAATCTGCGAATGGAGCTTTCGTCAAGACTGCTTAAAAAGATTAAAGTTTCCGGTGATATTCTTTTAAACGATAAGCATGTAAATGTCAGAGCCAGGGTATACGAGGGCGATATTGTAAGGGCTGTATATCCCGATGAACAAAGCTACTTTGAACCTGAAGACATTCCGCTTGAAGTTGTTTACGAGGATGAGGATTTGCTGATAGTAAACAAACAGGCGGGTCTGATTGTCCATCCGACATATAATTTCCAAAATGGTACTCTTGCCAACGCTTTGACCTACAGAATGCGCCAAAGAGCTGAGGTATACAAGCTCCGATTTGTAAATCGCCTTGATATGTATACTTCGGGCTTGATCATTATTGCAAAAAACGCTCATTGTCAGGATTTCATTTCCAATGAGATGAAAGAAAACAGGGTAATAAAAAAGTATCAAGCAATAGTTCATGGAGTTATGGAAGGCTCCGGCACAATTGATAGGCCTATTGATAAGGATCCCGATCACATAGCAAGGCGTATTGTATGTCCGAATGGCTATCCATCTGTTACGCATTACAGCGTGCTGGAATCTTTTCCCGATGCTGTTTACGGCGAAATAAAAGGGTTTTCTTTTTTGGACTTGAAGCTCGATACAGGAAGAACTCATCAGATCAGGGTTCATCTTACAGACATGGCACATCCTCTTGTCGGAGATGAACTGTATGCCCAATTATATGGATATAATGAAAATCCTGTGTGGATGCCAAGACAGGCCCTGCACTCTTATTATATTGAATTTGTACATCCAAGAGACGGACAAATTGTTAAGGCAGAGGCTCCGCTTCCTTATGATATGGAATATTGTTTAAATTACATCAGGGCGTTAAGCAAATGATTTTACTTATACTGCATTTCTTCTTGTCAATATTGCTCAGTGAGGCTTTACTTAGACTATCGGCTTACGGAAACATCAGCTTTTCCGTGCCGCTTGTTTTGTTTTCACTCAGTGCTGCGGTTTTGCTTGGTCTTTTTTGTTCGCTGTTTAAAAATAAAGCATCAAAGATTATTACGCTATGCATAAATATTGTTTTATTCTTTTTCTATGTTGTTCATCTGATTTATCAGCATACGTTCAAATCTTTTTTATCAATTGTCCAGATCGGCATGGGCGGGGATGCGCTGACAAGCTTTGGTCATGAAACATTTCTTTCGGCTATGGAAGTTAAATGGTTCATTTTAGGTATGCTTCTTCCCGTTACAGTTTCCGTTGTGCTTCTTTTCAGCAGGAGTCGAACAAAGCAGATAAAAGCAAAGGATATTCTTGTTTCCTTGCTGGCATTTGCACTTGTATATGCCGTCTGTGTATTGATGCTCCCGCTATTCGGTACGGAAGCGTACAGTCCTTACGACATATATCACGACACCTTTGTGCTGAGTTTGAGTGAGAAAAATTTTGGCACCTTAACCTCAGCAAGGCTTGAAATAAGAGGTCTGTTTTTCGGCAGCTCAGGGTCTAAGATAATTATTGACGATAATATTGATAGTGCTGAGGAAACAGCGGCCGCAATCGGATACCCGTATAATAACATGGATATTGATTTTGATGCCTTAATTCAAAACGAGAGCGATGAAACGATTAAAAGCCTTCATCATTACTTTGCTTCCAAAAACGGAACGAAGCAGAATGAATATACGGGAATGTTCAAGGATTACAATATAGTCTACCTTGCTTGTGAGTCTTTTTCTCCGTATTTGATAGATAAAGACAGGACACCGGTTTTGTACAAAATGGCAAGCGAAGGATTTGTCTTTAATAATTATTACTCAACGGTTTGCGATAATACTTCAAATTCCGAGTATGCGTATTTAACAAGTATGCTTCCGGATTCGAGCTTGCTCGGTAAGGGCTGGGATACTTTTTATGAGTACAATAGCTGTACGGCATCAAAAAGAAATTATTTACCGTTTACCATAGGAAATCAGCTTAAAAAAGAGGGTGCAAAAAGCTGGGGCTTTCATTATTACTATGGAAAATACTACGGCAGACGCGATACGCATCCTAACTTCGGTATGGAATGTTATTTTATGTCTGCCGGTTTAAGGAAAAGTGCTGACTGGCCGACATCGGATCTGGATATGATGAAGCTCTCTTTGGAGCCGTATGTGTTAAAAGGTGATGAAAACGGAAGTATCGGAAGATTCGGAGTATATTTTCTGACATTCAGCGGACACATGTACTACAATTTTGATTCCAACAGAATCGCATTGATAAACAAATCCGTATCCGATGATATGCCGTATTCAGAGGCAACCAGGGCCTATGTTTCGTGCAATCAGGAGCTTGAAAATGCGTTGGAATATATGCTTGAAGAATTCAAAAGCAAAGGTGTTTTGGACAATACATTATTTGTATTGATCCCCGATCATTATCCGTATACATTGGGGCTTAAGAATTTGTCGGAATTGGCAGGAAAGGATTTGCAGGCTGATGCTTATGAAAAGCAGTTTAATCAATATAAAGGCTGTTTGCTGATGTGGAGTCCGTCTATGACTGAGCCTGTTGTTGTGGATAAGGTTTGCTGTGAGCTTGATATTTTGCCGACTGTTTCAAATCTTATGGGTTTTGAATACGATTCAAGAATGTTGATGGGAAATGATATTCTGTCAAATGCGGAAGGATTGGCTGTTCTTGCAGACAGAAGCTACATAACTAAGGATATAGCTTTTGATGCCAACAGCGGAACGGTTTACAGGCTCAGCGATAATGAGCTTTCGGATGAGTATATAAGCAGGCTGACCAATTCCGTAAAGAATATGTTCACAGTTTCAACGGAAATGCTTTATAGCGACTATTACAGGCATGTTTTTATGCCATAATGATCAAAAATCAACAATATTTGGTCTGTTTGTAGTATAATAAATCGATTACGATAATTTATTTAGATATTTGAGGAGAAACAAAAATGATAAGAGTTGCTATTAACGGATTCGGAAGAATCGGAAGACTTTCATTCAGAAAAATTTTTGGTGACAGGAGATTCAAGCTTGTTGCCATCAATGATCTAACAAGCCCTGATATGCTGGCATATCTTTTAAAGTATGACAGCGCTCAGAAAAGATGGGAGGGCCATGATATTCAGGCCGGTGAAGGGTCAATTATTGTTGACGGTAAGGAAATCACGATTTATAAAGAAGCTGATGCAAAGAAGCTTCCTTGGAAGAAGCTCAAGGTTGATATAGTTCTTGAATGTACGGGATTCTATACAAGCAGGGAAAAGGCTCAGGCTCATATTGATGCCGGCGCAAAGAAAGTCCTTATTTCAGCTCCTGCCGGGAATGATCTTCCGACAATAGTTTATGGTGTTAATGAAAAAGTACTTAAGGCAAGTGACAATATTGTTTCAGGTGCTTCCTGCACAACAAACTGCCTTGCTCCCATGACAAAGGTTCTTAATGATCTTGCACCAATTCAGTCAGGTATGATGACAACGGTACATGCATATACAGGAGATCAGATGGTTCTTGACGGGCCGCATAAAAAGGGTGATTTCAGAAGAGCAAGAGCTGCTGCAGTCAACATCGTTCCGAACAGCACAGGTGCTGCAAAGGCAATCGGTCTGGTAATCCCAAAGCTGCAGGGCAAGCTTGTCGGTAATGCAATGAGAGTCCCTGTTCCATCAGGCTCAATCACAATTCTTGATGCTGTTGTAACATCAAAAAAGCCTCTTAGCGCAGATCTTATCAACAAGAGGATGAAGGCTGCCGAATCTGATTCCTTCGGATATACAGATGAGCCAATAGTATCTTCGGATGTTATCGGTTCAACCTGCGGCTCACTTTTTGATGCATCACAGACAATGGTTATGGATCTTGGAAACGGTTCATACGAAGTAAGAATTACATCCTGGTACGACAACGAAAACGGTTATACCAATCAGCTCATTCGTACATTTAATTATATGGCTAATTTGAAATAATGGATATAAACGATATTGCAATTATTGTTCCATCCTTAAATCCGGATGAGAAATTCACGAAAGCAGTCGACGGGATGCGTTCCGTCGGCTTTTCGCGTTTTGTTTTGGTTGATGACGGATCTGACGAAAATCATAAGAAGCCGTTTGAGCTGGCAAAACAATATCCCGATACGGATATTCTTGTTCATCCTGTAAACCTTGGAAAGGGTCAGGCTTTAAAGGATGCTTTTGAGCATATATATAATAATCTCCCTGAAATTGAAGCTGTAATTACCATTGACGGCGACGGTCAGCATACACCCGAGGATGCACTGAAGCTGGCGCAAAAGCTGATCGAGGACTCAAATAAGATTGTTTTCGGATGCAGGGATTTTGATCAGAAGAATGTTCCGACAAGAAATAAGCTGGGGAACAAGATCACCTCTAAGGTGTTTAAGCTGCTGTTTGGGATGAAGCTTTCGGATACTCAAACCGGACTCAGGGGATTTCCCCGTAAGTATCTTCTTCCTTTGGTAAATGAAGTTGAAGGAAGCAGATTTGAATACGAAAGCAATATGCTTATGTTTATGAATGACACCGGAATACCATTTTGCGAGGTTCCTATCCAGACATTGTATATCGAGGAAAACAAGAGCAGTCATTTTGATCCTGTTAAGGATTCTATAAGAATATACAAACCGATAATAAAGAAGTCGAAGTCCTTGAAGTTTATGTTCAGCTCCGTTGCTTCAGCGTTTTTTGAGCTTATTCTGTTCACGATATTAAATTACGTATTTAAAAATGTGGCATTATTGTGGCTTCAAACCTTCCTTACAACAGGATTATCCAGAATATTCTCTGCAGTATTGAACTTTTCAATAAACAAGAGCCTTGTGTTTCACAATAATTCAAGTGTGAAGAAAGCGGGGGGTCGTTATATAGTAATTGCGATATGTCAATATGCGGCTTCGTATCTGCTGTGTCTGTTGTTCTTCTCGCTTTTAAACAGGGTAGGGATCATCGGATTTATTCGCACTTTGGTAAAGCTCGCTGTTGATTTGTTCCTTTTCTTTATAAGTTATTTTATCCAGAAAAACTGGGTATTTAAAAACGAAGCATTTTAAGGTATAATTGGTAAAAGGAGTAAAATAATATGACTTTTGCCAATATGCCGGACAATCAAAAGCCTCGTGAGAGGATGGAAAAATTCGGTCCTGAGTGTCTGAGTGATACGGAACTTCTTGAAGTTCTTATATCAAGCGGAACTCAGGACTGTTCTGTTATTGATATTGCATCTGAGATAATCTCTGAAATAAACGGAAATCTCTTTGAGCTTGCCAATTATTCAAAGCATCAGTTTAAACGCAAGGGAATCAGCGATGCAAAAAGCTCGCAGCTTGTTGCGGCAGTTGAGCTTGGAAAACGAATTGCTACCGGTAATGCCGGAAACAGGCTTGATATAAATCATCCCGAACTCATTAAGGAGCATTTTGATGCGGAAATCAGAAGTCTTCATCAGGAAAACTTTCTGGTATTGATGCTGAATAATAAAAGAGAACTTATCAAGAAGGTTACTGTTTCCATAGGAAATGCTTTTTCCGCAAATGCTTCTCCGCGGGATGTTTTTTCAAATGCCTTGAAATGCGGCGCGGGTGCAATTATAGTTGCTCATAATCATCCCAGCGGAGATCCGTCTCCCAGTATTGCGGATGTAAGCATAACAAAGCAGCTTTACGAGTCCGGAAAGCTGATGGATATACCGCTTTTGGACCATATTATAGTCGGGACGGAGGGGTATTTCAGTTTTAAGGAAAATAATATGCTTTAATTAAAAGTTTTTCTTTTATTCATTGATTCTTTTTAGTATAATATGTCTTACCTGTTTTCTAAGACAATTAAAGGATCTCAATGGGTAAGGTAATTGTTGTCGCATCCGGAAAGGGAGGCGTCGGAAAAACTACATTATGCGTTAATCTTGCAGCATCTTTGGCAAAATCCGGCAAAAAGGTTCTTATTGCCGACATGAATGTAGGGCTGCGAAATGATGATATATATCTCGGGCTTGAGGATCGTATTCTTTTTGACCTGGGGGATGTGACTTCGGGTGTTTGTAAGTTGGAAAAGGCGATAGTCCGGCACGATTTATGCGGTAATCTATACCTTCTTTCCTGTCCGCAGTACAGAGATATTGACGGAATGACGTCCGGTCACATAAGAGCCTTATATGCTAAGCTTAAAAAAGAGTTTGATCTGGTATTTGTCGATTGTCCTGTAATTTCAGGAAGTCAACTTGGTTATATGTCTACCGGCGTTGATGAAGCACTTGTTGTCATAACGCAGGATTATGTTTCTATCAGGAACGGAGATACCGTTAACAGGAAACTGGCCGGGATCGGCATCTTTACGCGATCATATGTTGTAAATATGCTCAGAGAAGAGGCCTACGGAATGGATGGTATTCCTGATATCGGCTTCATATCGAAAACTGTCAGTGCAAATTGTCTTGGATATATCCCTTATGATCTGAATATCAATCTCTCGAACAATAACGGTACACCCGTTGTGCTTACGGAAGAATCCTACATATGCAGAACATTTGAAAACATAGCAAGCCAATTGATATAGTAAAAAACGATAAATGGCGTTTTACCTTAAAAAACGGTAGAACGCCACTTTTATGACGGAAATCGTTCAGCGGATATTCGCTCCGACCGTGTATATCCGGATAGTACTTGGATATATTTTTACAGATGGTATAATATTATTGTGAAAAGAGTCGTAAGAATATCTCTCCGTGACGTATTTGGTGTCAGGGGAGCAGCGTATTCAAATTCTCCGTTTAACGGAGTGAGACTATAAAGGATTGATCATTAGACTTAATAATCTGAAAAAAGAGGTACTGCATTGAAAAACAAAATGCTAACAGAAGGGCTGATAAACAAGAAGTATAACAGTATGTTGATTGCTTCTTTTTTGGGCTGGCTTGTAGGCTTGGTTGGTGAACTCGCGGACAGCATAATTGCCGGTCAGTTTATATCTGAGACAGCAGTTTCTGCAACCGGACTTGTTGCGCCGCTGTTCAACTTCAACTTTTTTTTCTCTGTAATGATTGGGCTTGGTTCTGCTAACCGATATGCAATCAAAAGTGGGAGATTTGAAAAGGATGAGGCATATAGAACTGCCGGGCAGGCACTGGTATTATCAATCGGTGCCGGAATAATCTTTTCAGGGCTGATGTTTTTCGGTGAGGATTTGGTGTTCTCTTTTTATAATGCAGGACCTGAAGTAGAGGCCTTAGCAAGGGAATATTATGAAGGAATGATAATAGTCACTCTTCTGGCTCCTCCATTCTGGACTTTCTATTATCTTGTAAGTGTTGACGGCGATTCAAATGCAGTCCTTGCGGCTGATATTCTTCAGGCGATCGGTAATTTTGCGGCATCGCTGTTTTTTGTAAATCAAATGGGGATTAAGGGTATTGCTCTTGGGACATGCGTAGGACTGGTTTTGTCATGGTGTATGCTTATCCCGCATTTCTTTTCAAAGAAAAATTCAATCCGCTTCAAACCGTCCTTTTCCTTTAAGTGCCTGAGAGATGTTGTTTTTTTCGGTTCTACATCAGCCATGACGTCAGTTTATATCGGAATAGTGGATGTCGTATTCAATAAATTTATTCTCCTGCATTACGGTGCTGCATTGCTTGCATCTTATGCGATCATTAATCTGATACTTAATCTTGCGCAGGTAAGTACATGCGCAGTTGATTCCGGTTCGGGATTCATAGCTACAGCTTATGCGGAGTCTAATTCAGTTGCGATGAGAAGATTGCTCAGGATGATAACCAGGGTAATGGTAATTGTAAGCGGATGTCTGATGTTATTCTTCCTGGTATTTGCGAACTATGCGCCTAATGTATACGGCATAGTTGAACCTGCAGCAAGAGAGGCAGCAGTATATGCAACAAAGGTATTGGCTCTTTCATATGTCCCTTCGGCTTTCATATTTATGTATCTGGGTTATTTCCCGAGAATAGAGAAGCCTTTTCTGGGAAATCTTGCAGGTTTTCTGTATAGCTTATTCACTCCTATTGCCATTGCAATGCCGCTTGGCCTTATAAGCTATAATGCAATGTCTTGGGGGTTCTTTGCAACCCCATCAGTAACAATGCTTATTATGGGAGTAATTATAATTAAAAAATTCGGCAAGAACAGTTTCCCTTATCCTATTCCAAAAACGGAGGCTGAGAAAATTTTTATTCACGAATTTGCTGTAACAGATGAGGAGATTGTTCTTGTAAAAGATATGGTTGCTGATGAGCTTAAGACGGCAGATGTCAGTGAATCAATTATAAATAAGCTCGCATTGATGATCGAAGAAGCTCTTACAGTAGTGAAGAATCAGAATACAAAAATTCATCCGGGTAAAATAATTCTGGCAGATGCCACTATAATGGTCTTTAAGGACCGGGTTCAACTGATCACCAGAGATAACGGAGTTATTTTTGATATCACCAGGGTTGATGAAAAGCTCAGCTCCCTTGAGGCTTATGTTGCCGCAAGTCTTATGAATGATAATGATGAAAACAGTTATGTAACATCTGTATCCTTTAACAGAAATCTTTTCTGCTGGGAACGGTAATCAATAAAAGAAGCTTGCCGCAGTCAAGAGGAATGATAACGAGGTTTCATAAAACTTTCGATTTTCTGCTGCTATATTTCATTTGACAAGAAAAGGCAAAATGTTGTAATATAATTTGATAAATTATTTTCATATATATTTATTAATGTTATAACAAGGAGAAGCGAACGATGATAGTTAAAGTAATCATTGGCGTCGTTGCTCTGCTTGTAGGAATATTCATCGGCATGGCTGTAAGAAAATCAGTTGCCGAAAAAAAAGTGGGCAGTGCTGAAACACAGGCCAAGAATATTGTATTAGACGCAGAGAACCGCGCAGAACAAATCAGAAGAGAAACCATTGCGGAAGCAAGAGGTGAGGCTCACCAGTTACGTCAGGATGCTGAAAGAGACATCAGAGAAAGACGCGAAGATGTTAAGAAGTCTGAAAGACGTATTGTTCAAAAAGAAGAATCCGTAGACAAAAAGCTCGAATCAATCGAAAAGAAGGAAGAAAGCATTTCCAGAAAGCTTCAGTCTATTTCGGATAAGGAAAAGGAATTGGAAGAATTCCGTCTTAAGCAGATCGCAGAGCTTGAAAGGATTTCAGGCTGTACTGCCGAAGAAGCAAAGCAGCAGCTTTTGGCAGACATCGAAAGAGATGTCAGACACGAAGCTTCGGTTATGATCAAGGACATTGAAGCTAAGGCAAAGGAGGATGCTGACAGGGAAGCTAAAGAAATCATTACAGGTGCCATTCAAAGATGTGCAGCCGACCATGTTGCCGAAACAACGGTTTCAGTCGTTGCTCTTCCAAACGATGAAATGAAGGGCAGGATCATCGGTCGTGAAGGCAGAAATATCAGAGCCATTGAAACTGCAACAGGTGTTGACCTCATTATTGACGATACCCCTGAAGCTGTAATACTTTCCGGATTTGATCCTGTAAGAAGAGAAATTGCAAGGATTGCCCTTGAAAGACTTATTGTTGACGGACGTATTCATCCGGCAAGAATAGAAGAAATGGTTGAAAAGGCAACCAAAGAGGTTAATCAGGTTATCAAAAACGAAGGTGAGGCTGCGGTATTTGAGCTTGGTATTCCGAATGCTCATCCGGAGCTTGTTAAACTCCTTGGCCGTTTAAGATACAGAACAAGTTACGGACAGAATGTATTAAAGCACTCCATAGAGGTTGCGCACCTTGCGGGGCTTATGGCAGGCGAACTCGGATTCGACGTCAAGCTTGCACAAAGAGCAGGTCTTTTCCATGATATAGGAAAAGCTATAGACCATGAGGTTCAGGGAACTCACGTTGATATCGGTATTGATATTTTAAGAAAGTACAAAGAATCCGAAGCTGTTATTGACGGAATGAAATCCCACCACGGCGATTACGAACCGACAAGTGCAGTTGCCGTTCTGGTTGCCGCTGCTGATGCTCTTTCTGCAGCAAGACCGGGAGCAAGGAGAGAAACTCTTGATACTTATGTTAAGAGGCTCCAAAAACTCGAAGAAATTGCCAATACAACACCGGGTGTTGAAACATCCTACGCTATTCAGGCCGGCAGAGAGATCAGGATCATTGCTAAGCCGGATCAGGTTAATGATGATGCAATGGCTATGCTGGCAAGAGATATTTCCAAGAAAATTGAATCCGAGCTTGAATATCCGGGTCAGATCAAGGTAAATGTAATCAGGGAAACAAGAGCCATTGATTACGCAAAATAGTATATTGATTTCATTGATTGGTGTGAGCCCGCAGAAATGCGGGCTCTAATAATGAATATGTTTGTTTATTTAGATAACAGTGCAACAACAAAACCATATCCCTGCGTAAGAGAGGCTGTAGCCGGGGTTCTTGATGAAGAATTCGGCAATCCGTCCACTTTGCATGCGCTTGGCTTGTCTGCCGAAAGGCTGGTAAAAGCATCGAGGGCTTCAATTGCCGAATCTATAGGCGCAAGTCCTGAAGAGGTGTACTTCACTTCCTGCGGAACGGAAGCCGATAATACGGCAATTTTCGGAGTATGGAGAAACAGAAATAAAACGGGTAAAAGAATTATTACAACTCGAGTGGAGCATCCTGCAGTATTAAGGTGTTTTGAAGAACTGGAAAGACAGGGTGCGGATGCTGTATATATTCCTGTTCACAGTGACGGAAATCTTGATGTTGAAAAACTGAAAGAAGCTCTTAACGAGGATACTATTCTTGTAAGCATAATGCACGTAAACAATGAAAGCGGAGCAATTTTTCCTATAGAAGCGATTTCAGAAAATGTTCATAAATTGCCTCATGCTGTTTTTCATTCTGATTGTGTGCAGTCTTTTGGGAAGCTTCCGATCGATGTAAAGAAGATGGGACTTGATATGATAAGTATTTCAGGACATAAAGTACACGGCCCAAAGGGAATAGGTGCACTTTATGTTAAAAGCGGTCTTCATATCCCCCCGTATATTTATGGCGGAGGGCAGGAAAGCGGATTCAGATCCGGAACTGAGAATATGTCAGGTATTGCCGGATTCGGTGCTGCAGTAGATCATATGAATATTATGTCAGCAGCAAGGCAGATGCAGGAAGTAAGGACATATTTTGCTGAGAACTTATCGGAAAATATAGAAAACATAAAGTTTAATACCCCAAAGGAATCAGCTCCGTCCGTATTGAACGTAAGCTTTTTGGGCTGCAGAGCAGAGGTTCTGCTTCACACACTTGAGCAGGATCAGATATTTGTTTCCACTGGCTCGGCATGTTCTTCGAAGAGCAAAGGCAGCCACGTATTGAGGGCAATGGGACTTAAACCTGAGGAAATTGAAGGAGCGCTGCGTTTCAGTTTTTCCGAAGATAATACAAAAGAGCAAATGGATTTTGTTTTAGAAAGGATTAAAGCGGCAGTAGAAAGCCAAAGAGCATTAAGAGCGGCATTTAAAAAAAGATGATCAACGAAAACGAAAAAATATTTATTGTTCGCTGTGGTGAAACAGCACTTAAAGGGCAGAATAAGCCTTATTTCGAAAGAATGCTTGTTCAGCGCATTAAAAAGGTTTTGCGTGATTACGAGGGCGTTAAGGTTGAAAGAAACGACGGTCTTATTTTTGTCAGAACTCCGTTTAATTATTCCGAAGACGGTATCCTGAAAAGGGTCGGAAGAGTATTTGGCGTTGATTCAATAAGCCCCGCAAAGGAAGTAGTCATTGAAAACATGACAGCCGAAGAAGCCCTGAATGAGCTTGGACAGGTTGCTTCAGGTCTGATGCTTGAACTTATTGATAAAAAGGGTATAAAAACATTTAAGGTAGAGGGTAAACGGGCTGATAAGATGTTTCCCGTAGAATCTCCGCAGATCGCAAAAAAAGTAGGTGCCTGTATTTTAAAGACATGCAGGGTTTTGAAGGTTGATGTTCATAATCCTCAGGCTCAGATATACATTAATGTCAGAAGAAGCTTTGCGTATGTTTACGAGCAAAAAATCAGTGCATTCGGTGGCCTTCCGCTCGGCACAAACGGCAAGGGTCTGGTGCTTTTGTCGGGCGGCATAGATTCTCCGGTAGCGTGCTTTATGATGGCACACAGAGGAATGTTTATGGAGGCAATCCATTTTCATTCCTATCCTTATACATCGGAAAGAGCTTTTGAGAAGGTAAAAGCTCTGGCATGCATCTTAACTGATTACTGCGGAAGAATCAGAATACACAGCATAAATCTTCTTCCTGTTCAGGAACAGATAGTAAAGAATTGCCCTGAGGATGAAACAACGATTCTTGTAAGAAGGTTTATGATGAGAATAGCAGAACAGATTGCAAAGCAAAATGAATGCATGATGCTTATTACCGGCGAAAGCCTCGGTCAGGTTGCAAGCCAAACTGCAGAAGCTCTGGTTGTTACAGACAATACGGTCTCACTTCCTGTAATGAGACCGCTTATCGCAATGGATAAGGTTCAGATCATGGACATTGCAAAAGAAATCGGGACCTTTGAAACATCAATTCAGCCTTACGAGGATTGCTGCACGGTTTTTCTTCCAAAGCATCCCGTAACAAAGCCGAGACTTGAGCGTATTCTGGAATCTGAATCAAAGCTTGCTGTTGATGCACTTGTTGCTGCTGCAATTGATTCTGAGGAAGTAGTTGTCATTTCCGGTAAAGACTGATTATCATTAAATATGCAAAAGAAAACCCTGATTAGTTTTTTGAGGCCTCTTGCATAAGCTGCGTCTTTGAACACAGTGATGTTTCCGTAAAAAGCGAGCTCGTCTCCGTACGAGGGAGCTTAGGAAACAGAACTGATGTTCAACAGCAGTGTTGCACTTAAGGCCGAAAAAGGTGAGCAGGGTATTTATTTTGCGTAATAATGGTAATAAATGTCTTGACAAGAAATAATAAGCATAATAATATATTTACTGTTATGGAAGAAAATGTTAAAAACAAAGATTCTGATAAGAGAACCGTGCAGCGAAAAACCGGTGATACCGGCGAGGACATTGCCGCTGATTACCTGGTAAAACACGGCTACAGAATAATTGCCAGAAATTTTTCCTGCAAGATGGGTGAAATGGATATTGTTGCCGTAAATGAAAAGGAAAAAGTACTTGCTTTTGTTGAAGTAAAAAGCAGAGACAGTCTGAAGTTTGGATTTCCCTGTGAGGCTGTGAATAGGAAAAAACAGCGCAGGATCATTCATACGGCGGAGTATTTTATGATGTCTCACAGAGAAATGAGGCAATACAGACTGCGTATGGATATTTTTGAAGTGCTGAGAATAAAGGATTCTGTGTATGTCAGGCATTTGATAAATGCATTCGGAAAGGAGTAGAAATGTATGCAAGGGTATTAACAGCCAGTTTGTATGGTTTATGCGGAGAGAAAACCTGGGTTGAGGTAAACAGTGAAAACGGCATCCCGGCAGTTTCTATTGTGGGATTGGCAAATCAATCGGTAAAGGAATCAAAGGAAAGAATCCGCGCAGCGATTTTAAACAGCGGGTATAAGCTTCACTCAAATAAAATAACCGTAAACTTAACACCTGCGGGAAGGAAAAAGGAGGGGACACATTATGATTTGCCCATAGCATTGGCACTGGTTATGTCAATGGATTTGGCAGAGACAAATGATTACGACCGTTCTTTTTTTGATGGAGATATTGCATGCATAGGAGAATTGACTCTTGAAGGAAAAATCAGACCCGTTGACGGTGCGTTATCAATGATCATCGGATTGAAAAAAGAAGGCATAAGCCGGGTTATCATTCCAAAGGAAAACTTAAAGGAGGCAATGCTTGTGAAGGGAATGCTTTTGTATCCTTTGGAAACATTGTCTCAGGTAATTGATTTTGCCGTCGGATATGAACGTTTTCTTCCTCTCAAGGCAGAAGGATTTGTTCCTGCAGATGCAGATTTTGAGGTTCCGGATTTTTCTGATATAAGAGGTCAGGATTCAGCCAAGCGTGCAGCGCAGGTTGCCGCCGCAGGTCTTCACGGAATGCTCATGATAGGGTCTCCCGGTGTCGGTAAATCCATGATAGGAAAGCGCATTCCCGGAATTATGCCGCAGCTTACTTATGATGAACAGCTTGATATCACGCAGATCTATTCGGTTGCGGGTCTTTTGTCACGGGAAATTCCAATGATAACTCACAGACCGTTCAGATCGCCGCATCACAGTATTTCGCCTACATCTCTTATAGGCGGAGGTACATATCCAAGACCCGGCGAGATATCATTGGCGCATTCAGGTGTTTTGTTTCTGGATGAGCTTCCCGAATTTGCAGCTCAAACGCTTGATATGCTTCGCCAGCCTATGGAGGATGGTGAAATTTCAATCGTCAGGCTAAACGGCAAAATTGTGTTTCCTGCCGATTTTATGCTCGTGGCTGCAATGAATCCATGCAGATGCGGATATTACGGAGATCCTGTTAAGCCTTGTACATGCAGCGAAACAGAGCGAAGAAAATACATAGGCAGGATATCCGGCCCGCTGCTTGACAGAATTGATATACATATTCCGATGGAGCGTTTGATATACGAAGATATTACATCCGATTCTGTGAGTCATACTGATACAAAAACACTGCGCGAAGGTGTAATCAAGGCAATAGAAATACAAAAGGAAAGGTATAAAAATCTGTCAATCAATTACAACTCGCAATTATCGCCAAAGATGATTAAGGCTTTTTGCTTATTAAAACCTTCTGCGGAGCAGCTTATGGAGGCAGCTTTTGCCAAATGGAATATGTCCGCAAGGTCTTATCACAGAGTTTTGCGGGTTGCACGAACCATAGCGGATCTGCGTTCATCCCCGATGATAGAGGAGGAGGACGTTTTGGAAGCGCTTAGTTACAGAGTACCGGAAAAGTATTTTAACAAGTAGGTAAAAGTTGTGGAATATAAAACATTATCAAAGGATATGAAAGAATATCCGAATCACTTGAAGATGATCTCCGATGCCCCGGAGCTTTTGTATTACATCGGAAATATCAGTTTGATTCAAAGCCCCTTGGTTGCCATGGTCGGAACAAGAAGAGCATCCTCTTACGGGAAATGGGTCACCGGAGAAATAGCCAAAAGAATTGCATCCTGCGGTATCCCCATAGTATCGGGAATGGCTTACGGAATAGATACATGTGCGCATAAAGCATGCTTAAAGGTGGGAACACCAACCGTGGCGGTTCTCGGCACGGGTATAGATATTCCGTATCCGGCATCTAACAGGGAGCTGTATTATGAAATAGCCGAAAAAGGTCTGATATTGTCTGAGCTTCCGCCCGGTGTGCCGGGAATGAAATACAGTTTTCCCTTAAGAAACAGGATAATAAGCGGTTTGTCTTCCAAGGTTGTTGTTTGTGAGGGTGCCTGTAAAAGCGGAAGTATGATCACTGCACGGCTTGCCCTTGCTCAGGGCAGGGATGTATTTGCTGTCCCGGGCAATATCAATCAGTTCGGGAGTACGGGTGTAAACAGCCTTATTTTCGACGGCGCAACGCCGATAATAAGTCTGGATGAGGTCCTTGAGGTTATGGGTATTCAGGGTGATCAAATCAGTCTTGCCATAATAAATGCAAGCAAGGAAGAACTGGAGCTTTTAAGCATAATTAAAGAAAACCCGGGGATAAGTGCTGATGAACTTTCTTTTTTATGTAAAAGAGAGATCTCCAGGGTTTTAACGCTGGTTTGCGGTATGGAGCTTAAGTCTTTAATACGTTCTGACGGGAAAAGCTTGTTCTACTCTTGACAAAAACTATATTATAATATATATAGTAGATAATTTGATTATTATCGAAAAGAGGAACATTATGGCAGGCAAAAAATTAGTAATTGTAGAGTCTCCGTCCAAGGCGAAGACGATCGGGAAGTTTTTAGGAAGCAAATACAGTGTTATGGCATCTGTCGGTCACGTCAGAGATCTTCCGAAAAGCAGAATGGGTGTAAGCATTGAGGATAACTTTGAGCCTGAGTATATCAATGTGCGCGGAAAGGCCGCATTGATCAAGGAGCTCAAGGCAGCGGCAAAGGCTGCAGATAAAGTATATCTGGCAACCGACCCCGACCGCGAGGGTGAGGCTATTTCGTGGCACATCTGCGGTCTGCTTGATATTGCTCCGGAAAAGGCAAACAGAATTGAATTCCATGAAATTACCAAAGATGCAGTTATCAATGCTATTGATAATCCGAGAGCAATTGATATGAATCTTGTAGATGCTCAGCAGGGAAGGAGGGTTATCGACCGTGTTGTAGGATACGGAATAAGCCCCGTGCTCTGGGCAAAGGTTTCAAGAGGTCTTTCAGCAGGACGAGTTCAGTCTGCGGCATTAAGACTCATCTGCGACAGAGAGCAGCTTATTGAGGAATTTATTCCAAAGAATTATTGGGTTCTTTCTGCTGACCTTACCAAAAATTCCGGTACGGAAGCTCATAAAAAGAAGAGTGCGTTTAATGCAAGGCTCGACCATGTGGTTGAAGACGAAAAAGAAGCTGAAAGGATTGCTGCCGTACTGAAGAGCGGCAAGTATATCGTAGAGAAAATTGAGAAAAAGACGAATACAACAAAGCCGTATGCGCCGTATACAACAAGTGTGCTTCAGCAGGATGCTTCAATAAGACTTGGTTTTCCGCCAAAGAAAACAATGCTTCTTGCGCAGCAATTGTATGATGGTTCCATAAGCATCAAGGGTCATTCCAATGTCGGAGGTCTTATCACTTACATGAGAACAGACTCTGTAAGAATCAGCCCGGCTGCAGATGCTGCATGCAAGGCTTTAATTAAGGAGAGCTTCGGTGAAGCTTATGTCGGAAATAATGTTTATTCAAATAAAGCGCAAAATACGCAGGATGCGCACGAAGCAATTCGTCCTGCGCATGTAGAGCTTACGCCTGAAATGGTTCAGTCATCCATGAATCAGGATCAGTACAAATTGTATAAGCTGATCTGGAGCAGATTTGTTGCAAGCCGGATGGCAAGTGCAGTTTACGATGCAACCGGTGTTGACGTAAAATGCGGAGACTGCATCTTAAGAGCAAACGGAAGAAAGCTTACATTCGACGGTTTTCTTAAGGTATATAACATCGGTTCTGATGAAAAGGACAAGGCCCTTCCCGAGATTACCGAAGGTGAAGAGCTTGTACTTATTGAAGCAAAGAACGAAAAGAAAAGCACCGAGCCGCCTGCAAGGTTTACGGAAGCAAGCCTTATTAAAGAGCTTGAAGAAAAGGGCATCGGCAGACCATCAACTTATGCCCCTATCGTATCTACTCTCAGCGAAAGAAGATATATCACAAAGGAAAAGAAGGCAGTAAAGCCGACAGATCTTGGTATGCTTGTTACTCAGGATGTAATGAAGGTATATTTCCCGGATGTAGTAAACATTGATTTTACATCCAACATGGAAGAAAGTCTTGACGCTGTTGCCGAAGGAAAGGCACAGTGGAAGACCGTTGTTGCCGATTATTACAACGGAAATTTAAGACAGGAAATTGAAAACGCAAAAGAACAGATGGAAAAAATCAAGCCTGTCGTTCAGCTTACTGATGAGCTCTGTCCTGATTGCGGAAAGCCGCTTGCATTAAGACACGGAAGATTTGGCGATTTCCTTGCTTGCTCGGGATTTCCTGAATGTAAATACACCAAGTCTATTATTAAAAATACAGGGGTCAAATGTCCGAAGTGCGACGGGGATATTATTGTAAAAAGGAGCAAGAAGGGCAAAACATTTTACGGATGTTCATCCTATCCTGCCTGCGACATGGTTTTCTGGTACAAGCCGGTAAATAAGAATTGTCCGAAGTGCGGAAATCTTTTGGTTGAACGCGGAAGAATGCTTTATTGCTCTGATGCGAATTGCGATTATAAAGAGAAAAAATAAAAGGGGGAAAATTTATGCAGACATTTCATGCAACGACGATCTGTCTTGTAAAGCGAAGCAATGATGATATTGCAATAGCCGGGGACGGACAGGTTACAATGGGTGAAACATCCATAATGAAAAACAATGCCAAGAAGGTAAGAAAGATATATAAGGATCAGGTCCTTTGCGGATTTGCAGGATCTGTATCAGATGCTTATTCTTTGATGGAGAAGTTTGAAAAGAAAATGGATGAACATCAGGGGAATTTAAAAAGAGCGGCTGTTGCTCTTGCACAGATGTGGCGACTGGATCAGGGTGCAAGAAATCTTGAGGCTATGATGCTTGTTGCAGATAAGGAAAATATTCTTTTGATTTCCGGTACAGGTGAAGTTATTGAACCGGATGCAAATTATGTAGCTATCGGTTCAGGCGGGAACTATGCCTATGCTGCAGCTCATGCATTGTATGATCACACGGATATGGATGCTGAAAGCATTGCATACGAGGCGCTCAGCATCGCATCTGATATTTGTGTATACACAAACAGTCATATTTCCGTTGAGAAGCTTTAAGGAGGTTTGTTATGGCAAAAGAATTGATTAATGAAAACTCCGCAAAGATCCAGGGAATGACTCCAAAGGAAATCGTTGCAGAACTTGATAAATACATTATCGGACAAGATAAAGCAAAAAGATCTGTTGCCGTTGCACTCAGAAACAGATACAGAAGAAATATGCTTCCTGATGTAATGAGGGATGAAATTGTTCCGAAAAATATTCTTATGATGGGACCTACAGGTGTAGGTAAAACGGAGATCGCAAGAAGACTTGCAAAGCTTATGGATGCCCCGTTTATCAAGATCGAAGCAACCAAATTTACGGAAGTCGGTTACGTAGGCAGAGATGTTGAATCCATCATCAGGGATTTAATGGAAGCTTCCATGCGCGTTACAAAGCAAAAGCACATGGACGAAAAAAGGGAGATTGCAAAGGAAATAGCTGAAGAAAAGATTATTGAGGCAATAATTCCGGGAAGCAAGAAGTCAAAGCCAAATACAAATCCCTTCCAGTACATTATGGGAAACAACAAGGCAACGTACAATCAGACCAGCGAAAAGATTGAAGAAAAGCCTGAGGATTCGCAAACAGAGCTTGCAAGAGAGCAGGTTCGCCAGCAGCTTAAGGAAGGACTTCTGGAAGAAACGTTTATTGAGATAGATGTTGTTGAACAGCCAAAGGATAATAATCTTGATGTTAGCCAGGGCGGAACGATTAATCTCGGAAGTATTTTCGGTGATGCAATGCCGAAAAAGACGAAGAGAAAAAATATGAAGGTTAAGGATGCCAGAAAGGTTCTTATCGAGCAGGAGTCTGCAAACCTTATTGATATGGATAAGGTCACATCCGAAGCTGTTGAAAACTGCGAGCAGAACGGAATTGTATTTCTTGACGAAATCGATAAGATCGCATCAGGTTCAGGCTATAAGGGGGGAGTGGATGTAAGCCGCGAGGGTGTACAAAGAGACATTCTTCCTATAGTCGAAGGAAGCGTTGTAAATACGAAATACGGTCCTGTCAAGACAGACCATATACTCTTTATCGGTGCAGGTGCATTCCATGTGGCAAGACCTTCTGATTTGATTCCCGAACTTCAGGGCCGTTTCCCGATCAGAGTTGAGCTCGAAAGCCTGTCCAGAGAAGACTTTAAGCGTATATTAACAGAACCTGATAATGCACTTATAAAGCAGCATACTGCACTTCTTGGTACAGAAGGTGTTGAGCTGAGCTTCACTGAAGAGGCAATAGATGAGATTGCCAATATGGCTGCTCTTATGAATGATCAAACCGAAAACATCGGAGCAAGAAGACTCCATACCATTATGGAAAAGCTTCTTGAGGAAATTTCATTCCAGGTTCCTGATGTTGAGAACAATAACATAGTAATCGATAAGGATTATGTTGATAATAAATTCTCGGAAACAATTAAGTCAGAGGATTTAGACAGGTTTATTCTCTAATGGAATTCGATAAGGATAATAATGTAACAGAGAGTGAAGAATACAGGGCTATCCTCGTTGGTGCCGGCACCGGCGAGGATATTTCCTATTCCATGGAGGAATTAAACGGACTTGCAGAAGCGGCTGATGTCAGCGTACTTGCGCGTATGGTTCAAAATGTTGAAAGAATCAATGCTGCAAGCTATATAGGCAGCGGAAAGCTGGAGGAGCTCAGAGATATGTGTTCAAATATGGATGCAAATCTTGTAATTTTTAATGATGAGCTTTCCGGTATGCAGCTGCGTAATATAGAAGACGTTGTCGGTGTACGGACAATAGACAGAACCATTCTCATACTGGACATATTTGCCGACAGGGCAAAATCTGCAGAAGGAAAGCTTCAGGTTGAGCTTGCTCAGCTTCAGTACCGGATGCCAAGGCTGCTGGGCTTCGGCAAAAGTCTTTCAAGACTCGGCGGCGGCATTGGTACCAGAGGACCCGGCGAAAAGAAACTTGAAACGGACAGGCGCCATATTCAAAGGCGTATGGATGATATAAAAAGGGATCTTGAACTGCTGAAGCTTAAACGCAGCGTACAAAGGTCAAAAAGAGAAAAATCCGGCATTCCCGTGGTGGCATTGGTTGGGTATACCAACTCGGGAAAATCTTCTTTGATGAACCGTTTTCTTTCCATGGAGGATAGAGAAGACAAGCAGGTCTTTGAAAAAAATATGCTTTTTGCAACCCTTGATACTTCGCAAAGACTTATTACCCTTGAGGACAATAAAAGCTTCATTTTGATTGATACAGTAGGTTTTGTTGATAAGCTCCCGCACAGTCTTGTAAATGCCTTCAAGGCAACCCTTGAAGAGGTTTCAAAAGCTGATCTTCTTGTGCATGTTGTGGACTGCGGGTTTGAAAAGCCTGATTTTCATATTGATGTTACAAGAAAGGTTTTGAAGGAGCTTGGAGCAGAAAACAAAACCGAGCTCCTGGTATTTAATAAGTCCGATTTATATCCGGATTTTGATGCAATAGATTATCCTGCATCTCTTAAGACTTCCGCAAAAACGGGTGAGGGAATAGATAAGCTTATCGAGACTGTTAAGAATGAGATATTTTCCGATATTGAAGTTGTTGAATTACTTATTCCGTTCAGCAGGGGAGATGCTGTTTCCGCTATTGTGTCAAAATCAAAGCCTATAGAAACAAAGTATCTGGAAAGCGGAACGTATCTTAAGGTTGAATTGAATTCCGAAGAAAGAGGAAGATGGCAGTCCTTTATACAACAATAGGAAAAGAGGCACATGTGGAGCAGATAATAGAAAGATCCCGCTTTATTGCACATGCAAAGCCGGTTTCTTCAAAGGAAGAAGCTGATGCTTTTGTTGCTTTGATCAAGGCTCGGTATAAAGATGCAACGCATAATGTCCCGGCAATGGTAATAGGTGATAAGATGCAGCTTCAATGGGGATCTGATGACGGGGAGCCGCAGGGCACATCCGGAGCGCCCATAGTTCAGATGCTTGTAAGGGAAGGTTTAACTAATCTTGTGGTGGTCGTTACAAGATACTTCGGTGGAATTAAGCTTGGCACCGGAGGCCTTGTAAGAGCGTATACGGGAAGCGCAAAACTGGCAGTTGAGGATGCCGGGAGATTTGACGTTAAGGAATATGTCAGAATGCAGGTTTTGATTCCTTACAGCGATTATGACAGGGTGAAATATCTATCCGAATCAGAACCGTTTAATATTGTGTCCAGTACCTTTACAGACAGTGTTTTATTGGAAATCGAATACGAAAGAGACGACGGGATTTTGGTTAAAAACATATTCCGTGATATATTGAAAAAATCTTGAAAAAGTTGTTGACAAGAAGCCCCATAGCCTTTATAATACTTAAATGTGTCAGGTAATTAGACACCATAATTGCGTGGGAGTTTAGCTCAGCTGGGAGAGCATCTGCCTTACAAGCAGGGGGTCACAGGTTCGAGCCCTGTAACTCCCACCAATTTTTTTAGGCCCGGTAGTTCAGTTGGTTAGAATGCCAGCCTGTCACGCTGGAGGTCACCGGTTCGAGCCCGGTTCGGGTCGCCATACTTTCTAAAACTTAATAGTGTGGATGATATGTGCTGGCGTGGCTCAATGGCAGAGCAGCTGATTTGTAATCAGCAGGTTGTTGGTTCGACTCCGATCGCCAGCTCCATCTTTTCGGAGGAATTCCCGAGCGGCCAAAGGGGGCGGACTGTAAATCCGTTTGCTGAGCATTCGATGGTTCGAATCCATCTTCCTCCACCAATTTTGCGGAAGTGGCTCAGGGGTAGAGCATCGCCTTGCCAAGGCGAGGGTCGCGAGTTCGAATCTCGTCTTCCGCTCCATCTTTTTTGCGGATGTAGTTCAATGGTAGAACCTCAGCCTTCCAAGCTGATGGCGTGAGTTCGATTCTCATCATCCGCTCCA
>JAZLHU010000001.1:0-4623 GCA_045616985.1 Anaerovoracaceae bacterium | reverse complement strand
TTGACCCATCACTTCTCCGCTGATTAAGTAGTGGTAATCAGCAATACTTCTGTAGCCCCTGAAATCGTTTCATGAGGCTTAGTTAAGGTCGACCAAATTATTTTTCAAAAATCACTTGACTTTGAATAGTTTGTCACCTTCTTATTTCTTCTAATAAAAATTGTTTGCCAAAACAATTGCAACCGTCATGCATTCCGGGCAAAAGATTGAACTTGTCAAATAAAGTGGAGTCATAAAACTCACGCTTGCTCTATGCAACCATCAGCTCTTGATCTTCAAAGAGTCTTCTGAAGGCTGCTGGCGGAAGACCCTTTGGATTTGATGTATATATTCTTTGTTGGTTGTAGTAAGTAAACACATAAGTGAAGATTAGAAGCTTTACTTCAGACATTTTCATCCTGTAAGCAGGAATCCTGTAAAGCAGTTCTTTCTTTAAAGTAGCAAGGAAAGGATTTCTCCGTTGTAGCATGAGTAAGTCCTTTTGACCACTGTGCATTATACCATAATATTTAGGAATGTGGTATAATGCTATAGTCTTATGTAATGTTTTATACGGAGGATTAAAATATGAAAGTAGCTATTGTAGGTGGCGGCAAGCTCGGAACTAACCTTACAAAGGCCTTAGTAGGCGCCGGAAACGAGATAACCGTAATTGATACAAATGCCGCTGTTATTTCAAGAACAAACGATAATTTTGATGTTATGACCGTTCAAAAGGATGCCAGGAACATCGAAACCTTAAAAGGAATCGGCATTTCATCATACGATGCTGTGATCTGTGCAACCTCGGATGACGAAACGAATATATTTATTGCATCCATGGCAAAAAATCTCGGATGCAGGTATGCGGCTGCAAGAGTAAGAGATCCTGAGCATGTTACCCAGATTGACGAAATCAGAGACAATTTTTCAATCGATTACATTGCAAACTCAGACTATGCCTGCGCAAAGGAAATCTTTAAATACTTAACGGACAAGCAAGGCGTCTGGGGCAAGAGATTTATCATAGACAAAACAGAAATATTTGAAATAGATGTTAAGCAGATTCCGAGCCTTGCGGGAAAGACCTTAAAAGAAACCTCCGATGTATTTAAGGATCTTCTTTTAGTTGCAATATCAAGAAGCGGAAGAATTGTAATTCCAAACGGCTCTACAGAGCTTTCAGAATCAGATCGCCTGTTTATTTCCGGAGAACAAAATAACATGGTCGAATTCCGCAAAAAGCTTATTTCAGCCGAATCGGGATCAAAGGTAAAGAATGTTATGATCGGCGGCGGCGGAAAGATGAGCTTCTTCCTTGCCCAGATGCTTGAACGAGCAGGAATAGGAGTAAAAATTATCGAGCACGACCCGGCCCGCTGTGCCTATCTTTCCGAAAAGCTTGATAAATCTCTCATCCTGAGAGGCAACGCCGCAGACACAAAAATCATGTTTGAAGAAGGGATCAAAAATTGCGATGCCTATATTGCGGCGACATCTTCCGATGAACAAAATCTCCTTGTGGCACTACAGGCCCAGCTCCTGGGAGTTAAGGACTGCATTGCAAAGGTAAGCAGCATGTACTATACCGACATTTTAAAATTTGTTGATTATCTTATGGTCATCAACCCTGTTGATATGTGTTCATCGGATATTTTAAGAAGAATCACAAACGACGTAAACATCACCTTCAGAAGCATGCTCCAAGGACAGGCAGAGCTTATTGAAATCACGGCAGAAGAAGGTATGCCTCTTACGTCATCCTCTCTTGCAGAGCTTGATATTCCCGAAGGGGTGATCATCGTTTCCGTTTCAAGAAACAAGAAAATCATTATGCCTACAGGCAAAACTCAGATCCTGCCGGGAGATAAGGTCATCCTTCTTTCACTCCTTACGGCTGTGGGAGAAAGAGAATCGCTTTTGGCAACTGTAAAATAGTAAATGAGCTTAAACAGAACACCTATAATTAAAGTATTATGTGCAGTAATGCTGCTAGTGGGAATAACAATGCTGATTCCGGGCGTTGTGTCTTTGATATACAAGGAAAGCAATTCCGCCATCAGCTTTTTCGAATGTGCATCTCCTATGATAGCAGTCGGTCTGATACTTATCTTTGCCCTTCCGAAAGTTAAAGACTCCAGACTTTTCATGAGAGACGGATTTTTTATTGTAGGTCTGACCTGGATACTTATTTCAGTGCTGGGATGTCTTCCGTTTGTTATATCAGGAAGCATTCCGTCCTTTGCAGATGCATTTTTTGAAACAGCTTCCGGCTTCTCAACAACAGGCTCTACCATTCTGACGGATATCGAATCCATGCCGAAGGGGATGCTTTTTTGGAGAAGCTTTACACATTGGCTGGGCGGAATGGGCGTTCTGGTTTTGACCATCGCAATACTCCCAATGCTCGGAATAAGCGGCAGTAAAATCATGCGCGCCGAAACCACCGGCCCCACAATGGATAAAATAAGCTTTACTGTTACGGGTTCAGCAAAAAGGCTTTACCTGATTTATGCATTATTTACCGCAGCGGAAGTTGTACTTCTTTGCTTTGGCGGCATGCCGATATTTGATTCTTTGGTCCACTCCTTCGGGACCCTTGGTACCGGCGGGCTTTCGATTTATTCTTCAAGCATCGGATACTACAACAATTTCTATTTCGAAATGGTTATAGCCTTATTCATGTTCCTTGCGGGAATAAACTTCAGCCTTTATTATTACCTCTTTACCGGAAAACCAAAGCAGATGCTCAAAGATCCTGAGTTCAGAACTTATGTCGGCATTGTTGCAGGAGCTACTGTGCTGATGATGGCAATACTTCTGATATCAAAATACTACACGAGTATCGTTGATGCGTTCAGATATTCGTTTTTTCAGGTTGCATCAATAACAACAACCACCGGATACGGAACGGCAGACTTTGACCTTTGGCCTATGCCGTGCAGGCTAATTATTTTCCTTTTGATGTTCATGGGCGGATCTGCCGGATCTACTGCGGGCGGACTTAAGGTAATACGCTTTATGATGCTTGGAAAGCTTTTTAAGAGAAAGGCTTACAAAAAGATTCATAAAAATTCCGTAAAGCCGATAAGGATCGGAGGAAATACGATTGATGAAGAGGTTTTATATAATGTTAAAATGCTCTTTATCATTTACATTATAATTGCCCTGGTAAGCACCCTTCTGGTAAGCCTTGACGGAGTAAACCTTACAACGGCTTTTTCTGCCGTTATTGCGTGCTTCAGCAACATCGGTCCGGGCTTTGATCTTGTCGGACCATCGCAAAACTTCGCCTTATTCTCACCGGCAATCAAAGTATTATTGTCGCTTTTGATGATTGCAGGACGACTTGAGATATATACTATAGCCCTTCTTGTTACCCCCAGATTCTGGAGCAAGAAATAATGATAACAGACATAATTGTTGACATCTTTTCAATAATAACGCTCAGCGGTTTTTCAAAGCTTGCCGAAGATATTGCTGCATGGCTCAGGTTTCCCGAGGTTCTTGCATCTTTCAGCATGAGCGAATGCATTGCATGGTTTATCATTATCGTGCTTCTTATTAAGCCGCGAAACATTATCATCTGCGCAAAAGACATAGGAAGAAGCTTTGCAAAAAAGCTTCACCCCAATGCAGTGGTTTCACTAAAATACAAGGGAAGATACTTAACAGAGGAAGAGATAGAGAATTCGTCGACATACTTTATTTCGATTCTGGCTCTTCAGCTTATACTCATTGTCATTCTCTCATTTGAAGCGCAAAGCGTTTCCGATATGTTTACTTTATCTGCTGCCGTACTCGGTAACAGCGGATGGATCCTTCTGCTTTTCGGCAAGACTGCCCTTCTTGCAGGTTTTTCTCCTGTAATGAAAATAATACTTACTATTTGCTTTGTATACAGAAGAGCAGTTCTGATAAAAAAAATTGCCCGCAGGCTTAAAACCCGCAGGCAATCTCATAAATGATTCTATTTGTACAGGAAACATCCTGTATATGCTATATGATTTGATCCGTAGTAATAGTCAAGACCATTGGCTTTACAAACCTCAAGAACAACCATTCCGAAAGCCTCCATTGATGAATGCATCCTTTGGGGCTGCCTGCAAGGCTCGTTTGGATAAGTACATTCTGCACAAAGCCTGCAGGCACCCGCACCAAGTGTAAGTATTTCGCTGCACTTTAACAGGAGCGCCTGCTGCATACGATTAATGTTTTCAGAATGCCTGTGCGCCGTTTCCATCATGGCCTCGCCATCAAGCGCATCCTCAAGATCGCCCACAGTCTGAACAAGAATTCCGCCCTTGTACTGATCGATTTTCTTTCTGCATTCCTCAAGACCTCCGCATCCCGGAGGGCAGCTCCAGCACTTATCGTACATGCCGCACTTACCTGATGCGCACATATCCCTTACTTCCTGCTTTAAGTTTATTGTCCGGATATCAAGCGGTGCAGTATGAGTAAAACCACACTCTGCCGCCATCCCGGCTAATTCTTCGTATGTCATACTAATCTCCATTCCGCCGCCAAGCGGCGGCACAAATAGTAATTAAAGTATTTCACAAACCTTCTCGTTGTCTTAAAATAGTAAGCAAGAAGCTACACTACAAAGCACGGGAGGAGGAGTTGTAAAATCTTTCTCTG